>JAUXGL010000150.1 GCA_030622135.1 Deltaproteobacteria bacterium | reverse complement strand
GGGGAACTCAATATACGCGGTGCCACTATACTAGTGAGATAATTTACTTGTGGTCCTCTCGCAAGTGTGCGGTTTTGCGCCATCCGATGCCCCGGGCGTTTCATCGCCCGGGACCGAACCCGATGCGGAAACGGACGGTGTAAGTGTCCCATTTTACACGGGAGATTGGGATCGACCGGAAATGGGATGGGAGATTCTGGAAGTAGGTTTCGAACCCCAATCGGTATATGCTACAGTCTGTCGGGTTCCGTTGACCACCGACACATCGGAGGAAGACATGTCCAGAGCCATACCGATCCTTTTGTTACTCGTGCTCACGACTAGCTGCACAGCATACAAGCAGGCTGGTACCGTCTCCGCGCCAATCGCTAAAGTCGTACCGCACGAGCTGACCGCGCATGGGGATACACGAGTCGACAACTACTTCTGGCTGAAAAACCGGGACGACCCCAAAGTAGTCGCTTACCTCAAGGCCGAGAACGACTATTACGACAAGGTAATGGGGCACCTGGCGCCGTTCGAGGAGAAACTGTTTCGGGAGATAGTCTCCCGCATCAAAAAGAATGACGACAAGGTGCCTTATCGCTACCGCGATTACTATTACTACCGCCGTTTCGAAGCGGGAAAAGAGTACGAGATCTACTGCCGCAAGCAGGCCTCACTCGATGCGCCGGAGGAAATATTGCTCGACGCAAATGAGCTGGCCAAAGGTCATGAGTTCTTCAACATCAGCGGTATGCGTATCAGCTCAGGCCAGGACATCCTCGCTTTCGCCGTCGACACGGTCGGTAGGCGGTTCTACGACATTCGATTCAAGAACCTGACGACCGGAAAGATGCTCGACGACACGATCCCGAGAGTGACCGGCAACGTCACATGGGCCGAGGACGGCAAGACGCTGTTCTATTCAAAGCAACACCCGGAGACCTTGCGGTGGTACCGAATATTCCGCCACGAGCTCGGCACGGACCCGGCTAGCGACCCGCTAGTCTATGAGGAAAAGGATGACACATTCTCGACTCACGTTTGGAAGACGACCTCCCGAAAATACATATCAATCAGTTCAGTCCAGACGCTGAGCAGCGAAGTCCGGATCCTGCCGACCACCGACCCTACCGCCACCCCGACAGTCTTCCTGCCGCGCGAGCGCGATCACGAGTACTCGATCGACCACCTCGGCAACAGCTTTTATGTACGAACCAACTGGCAGGCGAAGAATTTCCGCCTCATGAAAACAACCGCTCCGGAAAAAGGTAAAAATGCCTGGGAGGAAGTAATCGGCAACCGCGACGACGTCTTCATCAAGGACTTCAACCTGTTCAACAAACACCTGGTCGTCTTGGAACGTAGGAACGGGCTGCTTCAGCTTTGCATCCGCTCTCTCGTAAACGGCAAAGAGCACTACCTTGATTTCGGCGAGCCTGCGTACGTCGCCTGGCCGATTAACAACCTGGAGCCTAAATCCACGACTTTACGCTACTGGTACTCGTCCCTGACGACGCCCGGATCGGTCTACGACTACGAAATGGTCACACGCAAGAAGACCTTACGTAAGCGCGACGAGATCATCGGTGATTTCGATCCCAAAAACTACGCCACCGAGCGGCTCGAAGCACCGGCACGAGACGGCCGCAAGGTGCCAATCTCGCTCGTCTACCGAAAAGGGTTCGAGAAGAACGGCCGGAGCCCGTTACTTATAAACAGCTACGGCTCGTACGGCTGGAGCTGGGACACGCATTTCAACTCGGCCCGCTTGAGCCTCCTCGACCGCGGCTTTGTATTTGCGATCGCGCACGTGCGGGGCGGCGAGGAGCTCGGCCGCTGGTGGTACGAGGAGGGCAAGCTGCTCAACAAGAAGAACACCTTCAATGACTTCATCGATTGCGCCAAGTTCCTTATTTCCCAGGGGTACGCCGATCCGAAACGCGTCTTCGCTCACGGCGGCAGCGCCGGCGGCTTGCTCATCGGAGCGGTCATCAATATGCAACCGGATCTACTCAAAGGCGTTGTCGCCGAAGTACCATGGGTCGACATCGTCACCACCATGCTCGACGACAGCATCCCGCTGACCACGAGCGAGTACGACGAATGGGGCAACCCCAACAAGAAGAAGTACTACGACTACATGCTTTCTTACTCTCCGTACGACAACGTCAAGGCGAACCCGTATCCGAACATTCTCGCGACCACGTCGCTGCACGACTCACAGGTCCAATACTGGGAGCCGGCCAAGTGGATCGCCAAGCTACGCGCCAAGAACACCAACGACAACCTGCTACTACTCAAGACCAACATGGAGGCCGGGCACGGCGGCAGGACGGGCCGCATGAAGCGCCACCACAACACCGCGGTGCGCTACGCCTTCTTGTTGTACCTGGCTGGCCTTGCCGAGGGAACGTAGACCCCGTAAGCGAAAGTCTTGTATCCGTTCAGGCCCCTCGGTGTCCTCCTGCAATTTCCAATGTAATATTCTTCAATGTCAATGAGATAATCGGTATAATCTCCGGCATGGTCAGCTACCGAGACAACAGAGATCCTCTAGTGGTAGCAACGGTGACTGCCTATGGGCAGGGGTAACGCACGTGCGTCACCTCTGGCCTATGGGTGCTCGGGTTGACCGGATTCCCCAACCCAGGGCGTGGGTATACGTTTCAGGGTAGAGTGTTTGAGGTGGCTTAGGCATTTTGCCGAGAATTAACCGAATTTTAGGAGCAGACGGTATTAAAATGTCCGCTTCAGAAGCGAGCGCCCGGTCTACTTGGACAGAGGCACCCCTTGCTTGATGTCGATGCCCTGTATAGACAGTACGGCCAGGCGGTGCACCGGCGCTGCTTGCGCCTGACGGGCAACAAAGCGCAGGCACTCGATTTGACCCAGGAGGTTTTCTTTCGTGCTCATCGGTACCGCAAATCATTCCGCGGGGAAGCCTCGCCGATTGCGTGGCTGTTCACCATCACGGATCGGTGCTTTTTCGATTCCGTGCGCAAGGTCGAACCGGAGGCCATCGACGAGATCGAAGCCTTCGTCCGAGACGAGCGGGAGGATGCGGACATCTTGTTTCAGAGGCACGAACTGGTGGCCCAGCTCCTGGCCCGGGCCCCTAAGGACGTCCGTCAAATCGTGGTACATCGGTACTTCGACGAGCTCAATTACCAGCAGATCGCGGACCGACTGGGCATCAACGAAAAAACCGTCAGGCGCAAGCTGGCCAAGTTCCTCGATTTCGCCCGCAAGCATGCAAGGAGGGCATGATGCGCACCAAGGTTAAGGGACGGTTCGAGCCGCTCTCGGATTTCGAGATCGAAGCGTACCTATGTGAGGACCTGGCCCCCGAAGAAAAACGGCGCGTGGAGGCCACCGTGGTTGCGTCCGCCGAATTGCAGGAATACATCCGGCAGCGGCAAGCGGAACGAGAGGCCTTTTTCCAGGAGCATCCGCGACTGGGGCTTCGACAGGAACCCCAACGCACCGCGCCGGTACGCCTCCTGGCCTGGGCCGGCGCGGCCGCGGCTATACTGGTGGTGGCGCTCTTTTGGGTTCTTTCCGTCGTCGGGGAGCAGCGCGGCACCGGCGATCCGGGAATTCGGGCCATGGGGGCCTTGAAGGCAACGCTCACGGTGCAGCGCGACGGGCGGACCTTCCTGTACCGCGAGGGTGTACTGCTCCGTGAGGATGACCGCGTCCGGCTAAGCGTGGAGTCACCCCAAAGCGGTCACTTGACCGTTCTGGCCCGCGGACCCGGGGGAACATTCGAAGTGTACTACAATGCCGTCAAGACCACTCTCGGTGACTACACGGTTCCGGACAGCCTGGTTCTCGACGAGCAGTTGGGGGTGGAGGAATGGTTCATCATTCTGGCCCCAAAAGGCCGGGATCCGCGGGATTACATCCAGATGCTGCAGAGCGGGGCGTCGCTGGACGCCCGGGCAACGGTGATCCGGGTGGTAAAAGAGGCCAAACCGTGAGAGTGTTTCTTATCCAAGGAACTTGGTATGGTAAAGCGTGTGCGTACGGGTCGAGCTTATAGGAGGTTTCCTCGCGTCAGTCGTGGCCCTGGTGCCGCGACGTTGGCGGTGCTGGTGGTATTGCTAACCACCTTCTCCGCGCAGGCGGCCACCCGCTTCGCGCTGCTGATTGGCAACAACGTGGGCAGCATCGAGGACGGCGCGCTCAAGTGGGCCGAAGAGGACGCCCGAATGGTGCGCGACGTGCTCAACGAGCTCGGCGACGTGGCCCCGGGCCGCGCCCTGTTGCTTCAGGGTGCCGACGTTGCAGAAGTGCGCTCCGCCCTAGCACGCCTGCGCGGCCAGGTGGAAGAGGCCAAGCGCCAGGGGTACCGCAGCGAGGTATTCATCTTCTACTCGGGCCACGGGGACGCCTCCGCGCTGCACCTCGGCTCCGAGCGACTCGCTTTGCAGGAATTCAAGCGCTTGATCCAGGTGATTCCGGCCGACACTTCGGTGACCATCATCGACGCCTGCCGATCGCGGACCCCCAAGTCCGGACGGGTCAAGGGCGCCACCCACGGGCCGGCCTTCGACATCAGCCTGGCCCGGGACCCCGGGCCGGTCGGCCGCGTGCTGATCACCTCGGCGGGCGCTAACGAGATAGCCCAGGAGACCGACGAATACAAGAGTTCCTTCTTCACCCACCATATGCTCTCCGCGCTGCGGGGCGCCGCCGACTCCGACTCCGACGGAACGGTGACCCTGGCCGAGTTCTACCGCTACGTTTACCACCACACCCTGGTTTCCTCGCACGGGGTTACCGCGGCGGTGCAACACCCGGAGATGGAGGTAAAGCTGGAGGGCGAGGGCGAGATCGCCATGACGAATCTGAAGCGCGCCGGCTCGACTTTGGTTTTGCCGCGGGGAATGGGCGGCAACTTCTTGATCGTGGACGACCGGAACGGACGGGTGATCGCCGAGGTGCGCAAGTCCGAAAAGGAATCGCGCTCCCTGGCGCTGCCCACCGGCCGCTACCGGGTGCAACTGCGCCGCGGCGGGCGGATCTTCGCGGGCGAGGTGGCCCTGGAGTGGGGCGGCCGGCGCAGGCTCGACGCCTCGGTGCTCAAGGAACAGTCCCTGGTGGCCGCCCTGACCAAGGGCTCACAGCTGGACCCGTCTTCCTGGGCTTTCAGTTCCGCGGGCCTGGTGGGCACTCCGGTAATCCTTTCCGACGTGGTCGCGGCCGGCGTGGTCCTGGGGATCGAGCAGCATGTCTCCGGCTGGCCGGTGTTCCTGCTGACCAGTCTGCAGATCACCCACGCCGAGACGAAGAACCCGGTCTGGAGATACAAGCACCTGGAGTCGCGCCTGGCCTTCGGCGTCGGCTACGGTCTCTACCTGGGACCGGTGCGCCTGTCGGCCACCCTGACCGCGGGAGTGCTTCTGGTGTACGAGCGGGCCTACCGTCTCGATTCGGAGCGGCTCGGACTGGTCACCGACACGCCCTTCCGCGCCGAGGGCCTGGCCGCCGGGCCCTGTCTCAACCCCGGGCTGGGCCTACGCATCCCGGTGGCCGACGCCTGGGCGCTGCTGCTCGGTGCGGAGATGCAGTTGGCCTTGATTCCCGTCGACTGCGACTGGGATACCGCGGCCGCGGTGCTCGGTCAGATCGGCGTGGAGCGCAAGTTCTAATGGCGGCCCCCAATACGCCACCGGTGCCCTTGAGATCCGGGTTAACCCGTTGACTACGCAAGAGGGTAGGAGATTATGAGTGGAGGTCGCTTGAGGGTGGATTGTCTCAGAACGACGGTATTGGTGCCTTTTTTCTTCGCCGCGGCCTGCGGCAATATTCACTCGACCGATCATCTGGGCGATCCCCTGGTGATCCTGGGCGCCCGGGTGGAGGGACAGCTGCCCGACAACACATCCGCCTTGTTGCTGCGCGCCTCGTTGATCTGGGAAACCCAGTCACGAGAGCTGCTCGAGTGCCTGGACCGGGCGGGGTCCGAGGCGGAGGTACGGGCCTGCACCACCCCGGAGGATTTTCAGCCGGCGCTGGTTTCCAACAGCGTGCCCATCGAACCCACCTTCCCGGCCTCTTTCGAGGTGCCGCTTTACCTCCTGCCAGACCTGGAAGTCCTTTCCGGGCAGAGTGGTTCCCTGCTGGGCTACGGGGTCCTGGTGGTCTACGAGGATGGAAACCGGAACAAGATGCTGGACCTGGTCCCCCCCGGGGCCACCGCCAGTGCCGACACTATCCTGGCCTCGGGCATGCCCACCCGAGGTAACCGGGACGATTTCGTCGTCTACCGCGAGGGGGATCTGTCGCCGCTCTGGAAACTGTTCGAGCCCTTTGGATGTCCCCAGCCACCGCAGGGATTCTCCATCCTTACCAGGGAACTTGATCTGGACGAAGGGTACACCTGTTTTGTAAGTCCGGTCACCGACGCGACCATACCGGTTGAGTTCGAAGAATCCGAGGCGCTACGCCAGCTCATCTGCGAACCGCAACCCGACACCAACACATATCCCACAAAGCCCCCGCCCCCTGACCGGGAGGTCACCTGTCATTTCCACGACACCCTGGAGTATGTCGTGGATCCCTCCTGGTATTGCAAGTACAAGCGAGTCTACCGGCTCGTCGGCTGTCACGCCTACTTCGGCTGCGAAGAACCCGACTGGGACCTGACTGACAGTCCCCCCGATTGGTGGCCTTGCACCGGCGAATCGGACAACGGCTTCACCATCAGCGACCACCCCGACGATCTGACTCCCTCTGACGATAAGCTCTTCAACATCAGCTACGACTCCGGCAAGCGGAAGTTCGCCATGGATGAAATCGAGATCTGGTTGCTGTTGACCCGGACGGAGGGCTTGGTCTTCGCCCACCCGCGCAGCATCATATTCATGGACAACAACGACGACAGCCTCTTCTCGGCAGGCGACGTCTTGGAAATGTTCGAGCCGGTCGCAGTCGACCAGTTCAACGCCGATCACCAGGACATCCGCTACAAGGTGATCATCCAGCACAGTCTCGAGCCGCTTAAACCCGTCGAATCCCTGGCCGCGCTGACCTGGATCTCTCCCGCTCAATAGGGCGGCGACCCCTCTTTCACTCAAACTGGTCATCATTAGGCACTAGCGATCAGTGCCAGGGGAGCACCCCGATCGCGGCCGCGGTCAGTCGCAGATGTCGGTGCAGCAGACCCGGCCCGCCTCACAGGTCAGGCTCGTGTTCTCGGCCGGACTCCAGCAGCCAATGCACTCGGTGCCCACGACGCAGTTTACGCCTGCAGCATCCGAGCAGGTGGAGGTGGGCGCGTCGACGCAGCACCACCCGTCGGTTCCCGTGCCGCTACCGCAATCCTGGTGGGGGTCTGGATCGATGGGCTCGGTACCGACCGGACACAAATTCCACCGTGCGTCGGTGCAGGTGCCGCCGGCAGCGCCGCACGCCGAGGTCGCCGTATCCGCGTCCATCCCCTCGTCGCCGCCGTCCGCGTCGCCGTCCGCGGCGCCGTCCACGTCGCCATCGCCATCAACGCCGCCGTCCACGTCGCCGCCGCCACCGTAGTCGCATGCCACCGTGAATCCGAGGCCCAACGCGAGAGCGAGGGTAAACAGAAGGGGCATCATGTATTGGGTCTTCATCGTTTCCTCCGATAATGAATGATAGCCTCGCCTCCAGCTTTTTATACTTCTCCTTCAACTGAATGATGCGAGGATCTGGGCAAGCGGCTCCTGGAGCGGATCGAGGAGAAGTACCTGGAGCCGGACGCCCAGGCCGTGTTTTAATGATAGGGGACAATGGGGAACGGTTTCAACTTATTTCCAAGAGCAAGCGCAAACCGAATGGCGTCGTTGATGGCTTTGAGCTTGAGGGGTGTGAGGTGCTCGATCCTCTCGGCGAGACATCTCTTGGGAATCGTCGTTATCGTGTCCAGGTTGACAACGCAATTTTTAGGCAGGCCGTCTTCCTTTCCCAGTGGTACTTCGACGGGTATCTTCCGGATGCGTGTGGTGATCGGTGCCACCGTTACCAGTTCGCGAATGGAATAGGCTTCGTTTCTTGAGAGCAGGACGACAGGTCGCCGGCCGGCCGGCTTGCCCAACTCGGCCCACCACACATCTCCCCGTCTCATTCCCACGGCTCCCTGGAAAGCAGCTCGGCAGCCCCAGCCTCTGCGGCCGCAATCTCTTCCTCGGTCTCTGGTTGGGCTCGGTAGCCTTCGACGTATTCACTGACCTGCAGCATATGCTCTTTCTCCTGAAACAGCCGTCGTATTGCCCGCCGGATAAAAGCGCTGCGAGTCTCTCTGGTTAGCTTTCTTTCCTTTTCCATCAGGCGGACCAAGCCCTCAGGCATGCTGATTGCGATCTTCACACTATCGGCCATTGGCAATCTCCTCGATTAATACTATTATCATACCAGAGTACTACCATGTGTCAACGGCTTTTTCGTACTAGCGGCGGATCAGGAAGGCTTCGCAGAGGACCAGGGCCAGAGCCAATAGCAAAAAGATCATGGAGCGGGAGCGGGTGGATTCGTCGTCGGTGCCGGCCAGGGTCAGGCGGGTGGATTCGCCCAAAAGGGACTGGAGGCGGTTTTCGGAGATGGGAGTCAGGTTGGATTCTTCCGGCGGGGGATGAACTATGAAGCCGGGGATGGTGCGGTCGGCGAGCTTCGTGCCCGCGGCGGTCTGCTCGACCGTGTAGAAGCCCGGGGCGGTCGTGTCGGCGAAGACGGCGGTGCCGGCGCCGGCCTCGCCGGGGGACAACTCGACTACCTGCTTGTCCGGGCGGGTGATCCGCACGCCGTCGGCGTTTTCGAGAAGCGGGATTATGACCGGCCGGGAGACCGGCACCTCGGGCGGGGGTAGCTCGGAGAGGCATCCGGCCAGGTACGCGGTGATGCGCTGGAGGAAGGGGAGAAAGCTGGCCCGGGCGGGCCAGGAGGTCCAGTCACGGTCCAGGGTGGAGGTGAGCAGCATCACCCGGCCGTTCTGGTAGCCGGCCTCCAACAGGGCCGGAGAGCCGTTCTGGTAGCGCAGCAGGATGTTCGACTCCCGACCGGTTTGCCCGGGCTCCACCACGGCGGCCCGCCAGGTACGCACGGCTTGCAGGCCCTGGGCTTCACCGCCGGTAAAGAGCTTCAAGACGGGGTGATCCCGGCTGATGTCGGAAAAGGCAATGCCCTGGCGATAGATCCCGTCCGCATCCGCGGGGCCCAGGGCCACCACGTCCCGCAGCGGCCGGGGCAGCAGATCGTCTAGGACCGCATTGGCGCGATCCACGTCCATCTGGTCGCCCATGGCGATGAAGAGCCCTCCCCCGGACGCCACGAAGCGCCGCAGGGCCAGGGAGACGTTGGGGGTCAGCTCGCGCACGTTGGCCAGAAAAACCACCTCCACGTTGTCGAGCGAGCCGGGATCGAAACGATCGGGCGTGATGGTGGTGAAGGCGATCCCGGACGTGTCCTCCCCGGCGGGCGCCATTGCGTGCTCGAGGTAAAACAGCTCGTCCTGGTGCAGGACCGGCCGCATGTCTCCGTTTACCAGCAAGGCGTGGACCAGCCGCCGGCCGGAGACGTAAAAAATCCGCCGGTCGTCCTCGGCCAGCGCGTCCGGGGCCAGCAGGATCCGGCCCAGGTTCCGGGGCGTCTTGGGCACCTGGATGTTGAAGATCTTGGAGACGGTCTGGTTGGCTTTCAGATCGACGAAGCCGCGGGCCAGGGTCGCTCCGCCCAAGCGGATCTCCGCGGGCAGGCCTTCTTCTCCGACTTCGGCATACGCGGCGAATCCCGCGCGGATCTCCAGGTAGCGCCCCCGGGTGGTTTGTTCCACCGAGGTAACCGCGTGGTTCTCCCGGGAGTCGTCTCCCCAGACGTTGTCGATGACGATTTCGGGAGGTTGGGTGCCGGACGGCCAGCGGGGCGAGCCGGAAAAGGCGTGCCCCGCCGCGTCGGTGAAGATCAGGATGCGGTGGTTGGGCTCGGGTGCGTCCAGGAGCCGGGCGGCGCCGGTCTCCATGGCCTCGACCAGGTTGCTGCTCCCCCATTCCTTTGCGATCCCGTCCAGCGCATCCAGCAGCGCGCCCCGGGAGTCGGTGCAGGGCTCGACGATGACCTCGGTCTTCAGCCCGGCCGCGATAAGGCAAGTCTTGTCGCCGGGCGCCATCCCCCGCACGAAGGCGCGGGCGCGGTCCCGGGCCAGGTCGTACCGGGTGTTGTCTCCGGATCGGGCCCGCATGCTGAAAGACCGGTCGATGATCGCCATGGTGCATACCGGGCCGGGCACAGCGATCACCTGGCGAGGTTGCAGCAATGGGCCCGCGGCGGCGACGACCAGGCAGATGATCAGCAGGGTGCGGGCGCAGAGCAGGAGGATCTGGCGCAGCAGGATCCTCCTGGCGGACCGGCGCTGGACCCGGAGCAAAAAGTCGATGGCCGCAAACGGGTGCCGGCGGGCGCGATGGCGGTTGATCAGATGGATGATTATGGGCAGGGACGCGGCCAAAAGGCCCCAGAGCATCGCGGGGTTGGTGAAGACCAGCCGGTTCATGGCCTGCTAGCCCCGGCCCTGCTTGGAGGCATGGAATGTGGAGAATGACACCGGGCTACGCCTTGCGTCCGGAAAGCTGCCGGATCAGGGGCTGGTGGGGAGGCTCGTCGGTCCGGGCCAACTCGTAGGTGAGCCCTCCCTCGGCCAGGGCCCGGCGGGTGCCTTCGAGAAACTGCTTCATCTCCTCGAGGTAAGCGTTCTTGAGCTGGCGTGGGAAAGTCAGAATGGATCGGTCGTCTTCCAGGGATTCGAAGCGGGTAGGATCCTCGAAGGGAAATTCGATCTCGTCCGGATCCAGCACGTGGAAAACCATCACCGCGTGCCCGCGGGCCGCGACCATCTTGAGGCTATCCTGCAGCCTTGGATCGGGATCGAACAAGTCCGAGAACAACACCAGCATGCCCCGGCGCCCCGCCCGCTCGATATACTTCCGGGTGACCTCGTTTAGGTGCGTGGGGCCCTGGGGCTTCTGTGCCTCGATGGCCTCCACCAGATCGTTGATGTGGTCGGAGCGCCCACCGGGTGGAATGTAGGCCGGGCGGCTGCCGGAAAGCAGGATCAAGCCCACCGCGTCTCCCTGGCGCAGCAGGAGGGTAGCCAGCGAGGCGGCCAGCAATCCGGCGTAGTCGGCCTTGGAAAAATGGGAGGAGGCGTAGGACATGGAGCCCGAGCAATCGATGGCCAGCAGCGCTCGCAGGTTGACCTCCGCGTCGTACTTCTTGATGTAGTAGCGATCCGTGCGGCTCAGAACCTTCCAGTCCAGGTGACGCGGGTCGTCACCGGGCGTATACTCCTTGTGCTCGGAGAAATCCACGCTTTCCCCGTATCGCGCGGACTGGTGCAAACCGGCCAGAACCCCCTCCACCACCCGAAACACGCGTACCTTGAGGCCTTTCAGACGGGCGAGAACCGCGGGATCCAGGGGAGATTGCTGCTCGGGCATGCCGACATGGTAGGTTGTCATTTCTACGCTGTCAAACGGATGCCCGGCTCTGGGGTTCCATGGGGAGCTCCCCCTGTAGCTCCCCCTATAGTTTGACGCATTTAATCTTATTCGTTATGCTGCGGCAAGTATCGATAAAATCCGGGAGAATATCCATGAAGCGGGTATTTCTGGTGTTTTCGATGGTGTCTTGCCTGGTGGCGACTGCGCCCTTGGCGCTCGCGCAAGGAGCGGATGGGCTGGATTGCGAGCGTTTCAAGCCGGCCGTGGATAGCCAGGGCGTCATCCTGACCGAGGGCGGGCAGGGCGAGCTTTCCGGGGACCTCAACCTGGGGTTCTATTTTCATTTCTCCCATAATCCCCTGGTAATCACCAGTGACGGCGAGATCCGTTACAGCCTGGTTTCCGACCGGCTCGCCGGCGATTTCTTTGTGTCCATGGGTGTGCTCGACTGGCTCACCCTGGGTGTCAGCGTACCGGCGGTTTTCTACCAGGACGGCAAGATGTTCAACGCGACCACCGGCGCCGGCATGGGGCTGACCAGCGGAACCCTGGGGGACATCCGGGTGGTGCCCAAGTTCACCGTTTTGAGGGAAAATACCTTTGGCGTATCGCTGGCGGTAGTCGTGCCCTTCTCTCTGCCCTCCGGCGACGACGGGGCTTACTCGGGCAGCAAATCGGTCACGCTCAGCCCGATGATCGCGGCTTCCCGCCATCTGCTCGACGACCGGTTGCTCCTGGCGGCCAACCTCGGATTCTGGATTCAGGCCGACGACGCCCAGTATCATGACCTGGAGGCGGACCAGGAGATGTTCTACCGCCTGGGTGCCGGTTTCCTGTTCGCCAAAGACTGGTGGGCCCTGGGGGAGTTGGCCGGAGCGGCTCGCCTGAAGACCATGTTCGAAAACAAGCCTCGCGAGACGCCACTGGAGTGTCTGCTGGGAATTCGCCACGACGGCCCTTACGATCTCCACTTTACCCTGGGCGGCGCCGTCGGCAGCCTGCCCGGCTGGGGGACTCCCAACTTCCGCGCTTTTTTGGGAGTTTCCTGGGCGCCCCGGGAGCACGATAAGGACGGCGACGGCATCATCGACCGCCAGGACAAGTGCCCCAACGATCCGGGACCTCGGGATAACAACGGCTGTCCCTGGGGCGACGAGGACTCGGACGGCCTGAAAGACAACCAGGACAAGTGCCCCAAAGAGGCCGGACCCGTCGAAAACAAAGGCTGTCCCTGGGGAGACCGGGACGAAGACGGGATCAAGGACAACCTGGACCAATGCCCCGACGAAGCCGGACCCGAGGAAAACGGCGGCTGTCCCTGGGGAGACCAGGACGAGGACGGTTTGAAGGACAACCAGGACAAGTGCCCCGGACTGTTCGGCCCGGCCGACAACCACGGTTGTCCCCGGGGTGACGAAGACGGCGACGGGATCAAGGACAAGCGGGACAAGTGCCCCAAGCAGCCCGGCCCGACGGAGAACCAGGGTTGTCCCTGGGGAGACGCGGACAAAGACGGTATCTTGGACAACCTGGACAAGTGTCCCAAGCAGCCCGAAGACCTGGACGAGTTCGAAGACGACGACGGCTGCCCGGACAAGGACAACGACAAGGACGGCGTGCCCGACGACCAGGACAAGTGCCCAAACGTGCCCGAAACCATCAACGGCTACAAGGACGAGGACGGGTGCCCGGACAAGGGCCGGCAGGTGGTCATCGTCCGCAAGGAGAAGATCGAGATTCTCCAGAAGGTCCACTTCGCGTACGGCCGGGCCCGCATCAAGCCCGACTCCTTCGGCCTGCTCGACCAGGTGGCCCAAGTGCTCAAGGGCCACGAAGAGATCAAGAAGATCCGCATAGAAGGCCACACCGATTCCCGCGGCTCGGACGCGGCCAACCGGAGGCTTAGCCAACGCCGCGCCGGCGCGGTCCGCAAATACCTGATCAAGAGGGGAGTCGCCTCGAAGCGACTCAAGGCCGTCGGCTACGGCGAGGCCAAACCCATCGCCTCCAATAAATCCGACACCGGCCGCGAGTCCAACCGCCGCGTCGAGTTCGTCATCATCGAGAAGGAATAGCTCTGGATTATTTGTCCAGGTAGGGAGCCACCGCGTCGGCGTCCAGGGTGGCGGAGACGGCGCGGCCGACCAGTTCGATCGAGACTACGATCTTGCGTTTCTG
>JAUXGL010000147.1 GCA_030622135.1 Deltaproteobacteria bacterium | reverse complement strand
CCAATCGGTCCCTGACTGGGCTCGCTGGTTAACCGGCACATGCGATTACCAGATACAATCCATTCGGACAACAGTCTTGCCTGGGTGGTGGTACCGGCCCCGTCGATACCCTCGATGACGATGAACTTCCCCGCTCTGACGGGTTTATCGTTATTCTTGGTCATCCGGCATCAGCGGCTATTTAATCTTGCCGAGCAACTTGCGTGCCCGAGAGGCATCTTTGCCTTTTGCCCCGGTATTCAAGAAGCGTTCGAGGTAATCCTTGGCCTTATCGTCGCTGCCTTCGTCATACTCGATCAAGCCCAACCGGTAGAGCGCCTTGGCATGGTTGGAGTCCTGGTTTAGCACGTCCAGGTATGCACGACGCGCCAAAGAAAGCTTTTCCTCCCGGTCATAGGTCTCGGCGATAATATAGAGTAGGGCGGTATCATCGGGTTTCAGCTTGGACGCTTTGCGAAACATGAATCTGGCGCGGGCGTAGTGGTTTTTGGTCCGCCGGTCGTTCAACCAGGCCTCTCCGCCGGCCATGTACAACTCGGCCACCGCTTCGGGCTTCCAGCCCTTCTTGTCGGCCAGGTAGGCGGCCGAGTTGAACGCCTTGGCGGCGTCCTGGTATTTTCTTTTCTCCCGGTAAACCCTGGCCAGGCCCTCTTGCGCGCGCAGGAGCCGGCGGCGCTTCAGGCTTTCTTTGAGGGTTTTCTCCGCCCTGGTCAGCGAACGTACGCCAAGCTGAGCCAGCCCCAGATCGGCCAGTATCTCGGGATCCTTGTCTTCCTGCCGCTTGGCTTTGGTCAAGGCGCGAATCGCCGGAAAGAATTTCCCCCGGGCCAGGTGGATCCGCCCTTCTACCCAGAAGGAGTGCGCATCCCTGGCGCCCGCCTCCCGGGCCTTCTCGATCGCCTTGAGAGCCTTGTCGACGCGGTTTAGCAGCAGCAACGACTCGGCCATCCCCACGAATCCTTCCTTCGACGTCTCCACCTCCATAACAGCGCGGGCAAATTCCCTCAAGGCGCCCTCCGCGTCGCCTTTTTTTATTTTTAGCCGGCCGAGCAGCTTGCGGGCCGCTAAGGCATGGGGATTTGCGCGCAGCGCCAGGGTGGCGAACGACTCCGCCTCATTGGCCCGGTTGCGGTCTTCGGCAAGCATAGCCAGCAGGGTCAGCGCCTGATAGCAGCGTGGATCCAACTCCACGGCTTTATTGAACGAGGTGGTTGCGCTGGCCGTCATCCTTTTGCTGAGCCGGACTTGCCCCATCGCAAAGTGGGCCAGGGCCAGGTCGCGATGCTCGGCAAGCAACGCCTTGGCGGCCCGGTAGGCTCCGTTCGTGTCTCCCAGGCCCAGGCGAGCGAGAATGGCCATCGCCTTGGCCCGGGGTTCCTGCGGCGTATCGGATTTTACACTACTGAGATCGCTGAGAGCCTTGGCATACTGTCCGGAAAGCAGCAGCGCTTCACCCCGTAGAACCAGGAAAGGGGCCGCGGGGACCTTCTGGCCAATCAACTTGTCGAGGGCTTGTTTGACCTTTTGGATGCGCCCACGGGGTAAGTCGTTTCCAATCAACAAAAGCCGGGTCTCGATCTCATCGGGATTATCTTCTAAAACCTTCCTGGCTCGCTGGGTCGCTTCTTCCAGTTCGTAGAATTCATGGCAAAGCTTCGCCAAGCGGATCTGAAACCGGATATCGTCGGGCAGAAGCTCCGAGGCCGCCTTCACTTCGGCAACCCCGCGCGTTCGTTCGAACCGTTCGAGAAACAACTTGGCCAGCAGGAGGTGGGTTTCCGCTCTCCTGCGGGAAGTTACCTGCGGCAGTTCCAGGATCTTTTCCAGGTCGGTCTTGGCCCGGTGCAACTGGACTTTCTTATGCAAGCGAAACCCGGACAGGGCCAGCAGCGACCTGACATGGATACCGTTGATGGCCAAGGCGCGCTCGAGGTGCTCGACGGCTTTTCTTACTTTGCCGCCTTTGATCTCCAGATCGGCTAAGGTATACAGGGTGCGGATGGCTGAAGGCTCTTCGTCCAGGCTCCGCCCCAACAACTCCATGGCTTCTTTCGATTTGCCCTGGCTCGCGGCCACCTCGCCCGCCAAACCGAGCAACCGCGGATTCCTCGGAGATTCGTCCAGTACGTTCTTTAGGTCTGATTCGATATCGTCTGCCTTCAGGTGGAACCGGGCCCAGAGCAGATCCACGGCATTGTGCGGGGTTGATTTCTCCTGTTCCACAATTCGCTGGCCCGTTTCTTTCAGAGTCAGGTTGGGGCCATACTCGTCATGAAGCCGTATGGATACCAACGCCTCCAGGGCCGGCCCCCGGGGATTCTCCTCATCCAGTTCCAAAAGCTTGGCGATGGTTGACTGCGCGTTGCCGTAGCCCCGAAACGTATCCTGGGAAATCGAGATGAGCACCTGGTCGAGCAGGCTGCCGATCTTCTCCGAACGGATGTGCCGGTAGGCAACATACCCGCCCAACCCCAGGCCCACCACCAGAAAGGGCACCAACACCAGAAACACTTTAAGGTAACTAAAATGCTCGGCCGGCTCCTCGACCGGCTGGTGGTAGGAGACCCCGGCACCTTCGGGTGAGGCGCTGAATTTAGTGGGAGGAGGCTCCGCCTCATCCACCGCGGACCTGGAGCCTTCGAACATGGTGGGTGGCTCACCGGCCTTCTGTGAAACGCCGGAATTCGCCGCCGCCCAGGGCGATGCGCCCGCGGGCCGATCGGGATCGAACATGGTGGGCGGCTCACCGGGAAGAGCGGCCACCTGGTCCATCGCCGCGGACACCCCGGCCGTCAATCCGGCCTCGGTGTCCATCACGGTTTTCTGCCGCTGGCGCTCGATCTCCAGACCCAATTCTTCGACATTGGCCATCTCCACCGTCTCTGCCGATTCGAACTCTTTGGACAATGGAGGATGCTCTTCATCCGCGTCGTCTCTCGCCTCCGCGGGAGCCTGGGACGCCAAGGGATTCTGTGTGTAGACGGTGGGTGGTCCGAGGTCCGCCTCGTCTTGCTCGTCGTCTTCGGTTTTTTCGGAGGCAAAGGCGTCCTTCGCCGGAGGAGGCTGACTCTCCCACGACGACCAGGACATCTTATCGGTGGGCATCCCAAACATGTCGTCGTCTCGATGATCGTCTCCAGAAAGCCAGGGTTCCTCCGGTTTTGGCTGGTCCGTCCGCTCGTTATTCGCCGAAACCGTACCACCAAACTCCGCCTCCAGGTGCATGATCCGGGGGTCCTCCGAGTCGATCTCGCGCCCCTTTTCCAGGTAGGGAAAAGCCGCATCCCTTCGCCCGGAGACGGCCAAAAACTTTCCTATTTCCGCCAGTATGCCCACGTCGTTCTGCCTGAGCGTGCAGGCACGCTCGAAGGCCTGAATCCCCTCGTCCAACATATCCAGGCTTACCAAGGCTTTACCGTATACGATATGACCGGCGGCGAGATCCGGGTGAAACCCGATCCCCTTCTCGCAGAACTTGACCGCCTCCTTGAACCTCCCGCCTTCCACCAAAAACTCCGCCAGCTCGGCGAAGCGCTCCGAATCGGGGTGCTCATCGAGGTAGGCCTCGAGCTGCCTGACGCTGCCGTTCCGATCGCCGTTTTCGGGCATACTCATCTCCCGCTCGATCGGCCGGTAGTCAAACAGAATCAGTCATATTTGTCAATTGTTCCCCGGGGAAGAAACCGGGTAAGAGTTGACGCGGGAGCCAAAGTAGGCCAAAGTAATCATGGTAGTGCGAATGGTCCTCTAACAGACGGTGGAGGAAGCTATGTACAGGAAATCATTGACAGCCGTGCTGGCGACTTCGGTGCTGTTTCTCGGATGCCAGGACTACGGTTTCGAGGAGTTGCCCCGATCGGTGATCAAGGAAAAACGATGGTCCCAGACCATCTCGGTTTCCTCGTCAGCCGACATTCTGTTCGTGGTAGACAACTCCGGCTCCATGGGCGGCGAGCAGGAGCAGTTGGGTCGGTCCTTCTCACGTTTCACCCAGGTCCTGAAGGAGAAGTTCGGCGACGTCTTCCACATCGCCGTCGTCACCACGGGAATGGAGTCCGCTGCCTGCCCGGCGTGCAGTACGGTCATCACCAAGTCCTGCATAAACGATACCGGTGAGAACGGTCGCTTCCAGGATCGCAAAGGCCACATTACTTGGACGGCGGGAACACCGGTGTTCGACTTCGTAACCGATGAAAGCTGTCGGGTAGTGAACAACGACAACACCAACTGCTTCTACGACACCGGCCAGGAGAGAGGTACCGCCCTGGTGGGGATCAACGGCTGCGGATTCGAGAGAGGCCTGGCACCGCTGAAGTACGCCCTGGGCAACCTGCAGTCAAGTTACAACGCCGGATTCCTGCGAAAGGATGCCACACTCGCGGTAATCGTCATCGCCGACGAGGATGACTGCGGCGAAGTCGGAGACGTATACGAAATGACCTCCGACGGCGGCAACGTCTGCTACTTCGCGTCCAAGGGCGTCGGTCCCGAGCCGGGCAATCCGAATTACACGCCGATGACCTACCATCCCGACGACCCCAACCAAAGGCCCTACGAGCTCACCCCGGTTGAAGACTACTACGACTTCCTGGTCAACGACGTGAAGAACGGCAGGAAGGGAATGGTCAAGTTCGCCGCTATCGTCGGCATGGTCGACAAGAACGATCCTTCCACAACCACCATCGAGTATGAGTGGGGCGCTCGCAACCGCTGGGAAATCACCAACGCCTGCACCACGCCGGCGCCGGGCTGCACGGGCGACTACTGCTTCGCCGAGCCGGGCACGCGCTACATCAAGCTGGCCCAACTGTTCGGCATCGGCCAGAATGCCTTCGTGGACACTATTTGCCAGAGTGATTTCTCCGACACCATGGAGGCCCTGGGCTCCTTCGTGGCCTGCCCGCGAGAGTTCAAGCTTTCCGAGCCTCCGCTGGATCCCGGCCTGGCCAGCATCCTCATCAACGGAGAAGAGGTTCCGCTCTACTCCTGCTCCGTTATTGTTGGTGATAAGCTGAAAGCCTGCTCGCAAGATTCCGACTGCGCCCAGGGTAGCTGCGTGCTCACCTGGATCTACTGCGCCGATGCCGGTTCGGCTCCGGCTCCGGAGTGCGCCGGCCTGGATTTCACCAACGCGGCGGGAGGTATCATCATCTTCGCGGATCACTACGACCCCTGCGAGCTCATCACCGAGGGAGAGGTCCACATCGAGTTTGTCTACGTCCCTAAAGACTGATTAGCCCACCTCATTTTTCTTGATGTATTCGTTCCCGCGTAGTATAGAACCTGTCTGGGGTTAGGCGGGAACATGGAACAAAAACGCATTCTTATCATTGAAAATGACCCGGTCTTCGAGGCCGACGTACGCTTGCGTCTGGAATCTTTCGAGATGGCGGTTACGTCGGTCGCCGACGGCGCCGCCGGTATCGACACGGCCAAGGGTAGCCCGCCCGACCTCATCCTTTTGGCCGCCGAGCTTCCGGGAATGAGCGGGTATTCCGTCTGCAACCGCATCAAGAAGAGCAACAACCTGAAAGAAGTTCCGGTGGTCATCGTGTCGACCGGCGAGACTCCCGAAACGTTCGAGCAGCACCAGAGCCATCGGACACCCGCAGACGACTACCTAATCAAGGGAGATTCGGGAGAGTCGGTGGTCAACCGGGTGGTGACGCTTTTAGAGGCGGCGGTGGCTCCGGGAGAAGCCCCCCCGGTCGCACCGGAGTTCCTGGGAGAACCCGATGAGTTGGAAGGCGCCTTCGATGCACTGACCGCTCCTCCCTCCGAGGAGCCCGCCGAGGAGGAACCTCCCCGTGAACCGGCATCCGTAGAACCGGTGGCGCCCGTCGAGGAGTTGGAGTCTATCGAGGAGCTGAAACCTATCGAAGAACCTCCCGTCGAGCAACCCCGAGCCCCGGAGCCGGATCTGGACGCTGCTTTCGACCATTTGACCGAGCCCAAAAGCTCTCCCCGGAAGACGACTTCCCCACCTCCCCTGAAACGGAAGAAAAAGAAAAGAGAGGCAGACATCGAGGACGAGTACGGATTCGACAACAAGCTCAACTTCCTCAGAAAGAACCTGAAGAAAAGGGAGCGCGAGCTCGACGAATCCCGGAAGGAGTCCTCCAAGGCCAAGAACCGCTATGAGGAGGCCAGTCACGCGCTCAAGAAGATGAACGAGAAGTTCCGGGCCAAGGAGGAGCAGGCGGAGCAGCTGGATGAAGAGCGCGTCGATCTGGCCAACAAGCTCATGCAAACCCAGAAGGAGCTTGAGGAGATCACCGAACAACTGGAAGGATCCGTCCGCCGTTTAGACGAAGAGCGCACCGGGCTTAGAAATACCTTGGAGGAGCAATCCAATAAGATCATAGTCCTTCAGGAAACTCTGCAGTTGTTGACTCAGAAAAAATCCGAGGAAAGCTCCGAGTACGAGGAGCAGCTCGAAGATAACCGCAGAAAACTCGAGTTGCTTCAGGAGTCTCTCGACGAGATTACTCGCGAAAAGGAGATGCGTGAAGAGGATCTCGGCCAGGAAGTAGAAGTCGAACGAGGCCGCGCCGACCTGCTCCAAGATTCCATCGACGCCACCGCCACGGAGAAGGAGTCCCTTGAACAACGTGTCTCGGAGCTGGAATCGGCACTCCAAGAGGCGGCCAATCTTCACGCCCAACTCGAAAACAACACGGAAGAGGCACTCAAGCTGGCGGCGGAAGAGCGGGAAAAGATGGCCGCCACCGGCCAGGCGGAGCAGGCCAAGCTCCAGAATGATTTTCTACAGGAGCGTAGCCAGCTTGAGACGCAAACCGGCGAACTAGCCCAGGCTGCCCAGATCCGCGAACAGGAACTCAGCGCGCGTATCCAGGATCGCGAGCGCAATATCGCCCTGCTGGAAGAAACCCTCGACAAGGAACGCACCGAGCTTACTGAGAACATCGCCAGGTTGAAAACGGAAATAGAGAAACTGGAGCAGAAATTATCCGATACCGAAGAACAAAGCACTCAGGCGCAGGAAAACTGGGAAGACAAGCGGCATTTACTGGAGGAGCAGATCGGCGACCTGACTCGCACCGGGGAGGAATCCAAGGAACAACTGAACCGGCTTTCCTCAAGCTCTCAGGAGGAAACCGCCAAGCTGCGGACGGAACTGGACGAAGAACGCCAGCGCTACCAGGCAATCAAGGGCGCCCTGGATACCGCCGCAGATGAGCACGCCAAGAGCGAGCAGAATCTGATGGCCGGGCTGGATGACGCCCAATCGCAAGTAACCAGCCTGCAGCATGAACTCGATCAGCAACGCGGCGAGACCGCCCAGGTCAGCCAGGAGTTGCAAGATCGTTACGAGAAGGCCAAGAAGAAGATCGCCGCCATGGAAGAGCGCGTCGAGTCTGTTATGCTGAAGGCCTCGCGCAAGGAAAGAGAGCTGGGAGCCGAACTGAAGCAGGCCAAAGCCGCAAACCAGGATTTAACCCAGCACCTGCAACAACTGCAGCAGGAAAAACAGCAGGCGGAGGAACAGCTCAACCAGACCGGCGCGCAAGCTTCCGGCCTGCAGGCAGAGCTGGGCCAGGCCCGGCAGTCGCTGGAGGCCTATACCGCCCGGGAAAGCGAGCTAACCCAGCAGATCGAGCAGCAGGACGACGCCATCGCTCGGCTAAAGCAGGAACTGGCCGACAGGACCGAATCGCTGGAAGACCTTGAAGAAGACCTGGCCATGTTACGAGGACAGCTGGAGGAGTCCAACGATCTTGCCGCCTCGGCCAACCTAGCGCTGGAAGAAAAGGAAAGCATGATCCAGGAGTTGCAAAAGGACAAACGCCGCCTCCAGCAGCAGGGTTCTAAAGGCGAGGCGAACTTGCATGAAACCCAGGAGAAGCTACAGAAGCAAATGGCCAAGCTCAAGCAGCAGGGCGACCAAGCTCTGAGCGACTTGAAGGCCGAGAAGAACCGGGAGATTGAAAAGCTTCAGGCCGAGGTGACCGCGGCCGGCAAAAAGGCCGAAGAAGAGAAGGCCACCACCATAGAAAAATACAGGGCCATGTTGGATAAGAAGCTCCAAAGGGCCAAGGAGGCCATGGAGCAGGCCAAAAAGAAGATAACCGCTATGCAGAAGAAACTCGAAACGGTCAAGAGAGAAGAAGAACGCCTGCGAATACGCGAAAAGAAGGTCGTCCAGGCCCTTCAGCGTGCCCGCGAAGTAATCAGCTCCATGAGAAAGAAATAAAAATAGGTACTTGTAACTTCTTCTCTATAATCCCGGGCACCCGGGTGAAAACTTACGCGGGTTTGGCAACCCTACTTCTTCTCAAGCTTGGCGAAGATAGTCAGCTCTACCCCGGGCACGGGGCGAACGGTACGCCTCCAGGTCTTGCAACCCTTGAGCTCAATCTCCAGCAAAGTGGGTTCGTCGGCCCGTAGCATCACAGCCATGGGGGTGGGCTTCTTCAGAGGAAAACCCTCGGTTACCACCTTGGCGCCCTCCGGCTCGGATTCCATGCCCACCTTGATGCGCTGGGTCGGTGGTTTGCCCGGTTGCAGGACCAGATCCACCACGACCTTCTGGCCATCCTTCAACTTCAAGCGCTCGAAGGTGGGCGCTCGTCCCTTTTTATCGAGTAAAATGACGTGATCCAGGCCGGCGGGCACGTCTTTCAGCGTGGTGGGCGTCCGCTTGCCGGTTGATACCCCGTCGAGATAAACCAGCGCCCGAGATGGCTTGCTAACCACGCGAATGCTTCCGGTCCCCTTCCCTTCCGCGAAAGCCACTATCGGTGCGCCGGACATCCGGGCCTGTAAAGCCACCTCCTGGCTCAAGGCTGCGTCGAACTTCAGCGGCTTGGTGGTGTCCGTGAGCGTGAATTTCCGCTCCCAGGCGGGAAAGCCCGGCAGGACCACCCGCAGGATGTGCTCCACATTCGGCTCCACGTTGCCGATCTCCGTGGGCGTTTTGTCGGGCATGCAAGTGTCGTTGAAATACACGTCGGCATACGAGGGAACCGATTTAACCTTGACCCGTCCGGTGGCCGGCGCCGTGGATACTTGCTCGGTGTCCTTGAACATGTAGATCAGGCCGCCGGCCAAGGAACCGAGCACCAGGATTACTATGAAGATGAAGCTCCTGTTCTTTTTCTTCATGGGCGCAAGCTCGTCCCGGTAAAGATCCGGATCCCCCGGCAGGAGCTCATCCGCCATGGGGTCCACGGGTGGAAACCGATCCAGGGACGCAGAAGCCGACGGAACCATAAGATCTTGGGGATATCCGGGCGGCGGAGCCGACGCCGGCTGTACTGGCGGCGCCGGTGCGGGGGGAGGTGTCCTCTGTGTCCTCTGTTTTTCGATTCCCGAGGCAACGTGTAGGAACTCCATCCCCGCCGGCACCTGGGGAGGAGGAGGCCGTGACGGAAGCGGTTTCGCCGGCAACCTGGGTTGCGAGGGTGTCTTTTTTTTCAAAGTCTCTCCTGTCGAAACGATCTTCTCCGGCAGAAGGCGAGCCGTCTCGTCATGGGGAATACCGAATATGTCTTTCCCGACAGACGCAAGCTCCGGGCCCGCCAGATCGCCCGAGCTCGGCGTGAACGAACCGCTGGAAGTGATATCCCTTCCCGCGGCTGAATCGCTGAAGAACATGTCCAGAAAAGCCACCAAATCGGGGCCTTCTTCCCCTTTCGACAGAACCACCCGCTCCAGATTGGGTGCCTTGGCCTCCTCCAACGCCTTGCTCATCACCGCCAGCTTGTCGGCAAACAAATCGGAAAGGAACTGAGATATGAGCACGGAGTTGGACCTGAGCCCCCGGGTGAACAGGTAGTCTTCCAGGGCTACCTGCATCTCCTGGGCGTTCTGGTAGCGCTCGTCTCTCTGACGGGCGAGCGACTTGAATATGATGGCTTGCAGCTCATCGTCGAGTCCCGGAACCAACTCCTGGGGGAGACGGATATCTCCCGTGTTGATGGCCTTGAGCGTTTCCAGATCGGTCTTGCGCTTGAACAAGCGGGTCCAGGTAATCAACTCGTACATGACTATGCCGGCCGAGAAAACGTCCGATCGGCCGTCCAGCTCCTGTCCCTGGCATTGCTCCGGAGACATGTAGGCGTGCTTACCCTTTACCCGACCCGGAATGGTGGTCGAGATCTGGCTGCGGGCCTTGGCGATACCGAAGTCCACCAGCTTCACGCCGCCCTGAAAGGATACGATGACGTTATGGGGACTGACATCGCGGTGAACCACGCCGCCCGTTTTTCCGTCCAGGTCGGCCTGGCCATGGGCATAGTTCAGTCCGTCGAGCACGCCCGAGAAGATCTTGACGATGTGCTCGATAGGGATGCGGCGCTTCAGCTTGGCGCAGCGGCGAACGATGGACTTGAGGTCCAACCCGTGGATGTACTCCATGGCGATGTAAAACGCGTCGGCCTCGTGCCCCAGATCGTAGATCTGAACGATGTTGGGGTGGTTGAACCGCGCCGCCAACCGGGCCTCGTCCAGAAACATCTGGACGAAGCGATCCTGGGTTCCGAGGTGCGGTAGGATCTTCTTGATCACCACCATCTTTTCGAACCCTTCCATCCCGGTTTGCCGGGCCAGAAAGATCTCGGCCATTCCTCCCAGAGCGAGACTCTTTAGAAGCTCGTACTTGCCGATTCGGCCCAGTGACGTCACGCTTGCGGTTCCTTTGTCAGCGGTTCACCTCAAGATTGCAATGGTATGAAAAACCGTCAACGTTCTCAACTTTGCATTCGCTCTACTTGTGAAACTCCCCTTATCTTCTCGATCTTCTTGAGGATGTCTTTCAACTGGTCCAGGCTCTTGATTCCGATCTTCAGCCGACAGTTGGCCATTTCGCCGACCTCGGCGCTGGCGCTGACCTGACTTATGTTAATGCCCGAATCGGAGAGGACGCTGGTGATATTGGCCAGCAATCCCGGGCGATCTTCGCACAGCACGCGAATGCCGATCGTGTGCATCGTCTCCAAGTCGACGTCCCAACGAATTTCCAGTATGCGTTCCTGCTCCGCGTCTTTAACCCTCCGGCAGCTTTGGGTGTGCACGGTCACGCCTCGGCCCCGGGTGATTACTCCCACCAGCGAATCACCCGGAATCGGATTACAGCATTTGGCGAAGCGCACCAGCACGTCGTCCATTCCCTGCACCAGGATGCCGCTTTTCGACTTCCGCATGGGTCGTTTGAAAACCTGGGCGATTTTTGAAGGACGCAACTTCTCGAGTGCGTTCTGGGATGCCTTACGCTGGTCTTTGGGCAACAGCAAGTCGAGTACCCGGGTCGTGCTGATCTTTCCGTATCCGAGAGCCGCCAGCATTTCCTCGGAGTTCTTGAATTCCAGTTCCCCGGCAACCTTCCCGATCTCTCCCGAACGCCACTTGCGCCCCAGGTTGATCCCGTGGCGCTTGCACTCTTTTTCCAAAACCTCGCGGCCGATCTCCTGGGAGCGCTTGCGCTGTTCCGCCCGGATCACCGTGCGGATCTTGTTTTTGGCCCGGGGAGTCTTGACGAACGCCAGCCAATCCTTGCTGGGTCGCTGCTTGGGACTAGTGAGAATTTCTACGGTGTCGCCGTTCTTGAGCTTCTGCCGAATGGGAGCGATCTTCCCGTTGATCTTCGCCCCCACGCAGCGGTGCCCTACGTCTGTGTGAACCGAGTACGCGAAATCCAGGGCGGTTGCCCCCCGGGGCATGGCCTTGACATCCCCTTGAGGTGTGAAGGCAAACACCTCGTCGCTGAACAGATCCACCTTCACCGACTCGAGAAACTCCGCGGGATCCTTGATGTCTTTTTGGTGATCCAGCAATTCGCGCAACCAGGCGAACTGCTTCAATCCGGCGCGGCTCTCCAACCCGCCGCTCACGCCTTCCTTGTAGGCCCAGTGCGCGGCGATGCCCAACTCGGCTACCCGGTGCATATCTTTCGTCCGGATCTGGATCTCCACCCGTTCACCGTACGGGCCCAGTACCGTGCTGTGCAGAGACTGATAGCGATTGATCTTGGGCATGGCGATGTAGTCCTTGAACCGCCCCGCCACCGGTTTCCACATGGCGTGGATGAGTCCCAGCACCCGATAACACTCCCCCACGTTCCCGGTGATGATCCTAAAGGCGATGATGTCGTAGACATCCTCGAACTCGAGGCCTTTCTGCTGCATCTTGCTGTGGATACTGTAGAGGTGCTTCAACCTCCCCGAAATATTGCCGGGTATCTCGTTTTCTTTCAGAGTTCTTTGCAGCAGCTCGGTTACCTCGTCAATGTACTCGCTGCGCTCTTGTCTTACCTTCTCCAACTTATCGGAGATTTCCTGGTGATGTTCCGGATAGAGCCAGAGGAAAGCCAGATCCTCCAGTTCGATGCGGATCCAATGAATTCCCAGGCGGTTGGCCAGCGGGGCGTAGATTTCCAGGGTTTCGGTGGCGATGGACTCACGCCGATCGGAAACCATGTACTCCAGGGTTCTCATGTTGTGAAGCCGGTCGGCCAACTTGACCAGGATCACCCGCAGATCCTGTGACATGGCCATCAGCATCTTGCGCACGTTCTCGGCCTGACGCTCCTCGCCGGACGTGAAGGAGATCTTAGACAGCTTGGTTACGCCTTCAACCAGGAAACGAACCGTGGAGCCGAAAAGCTCCTGGATCTCTTCCGGGCTGGCCAGCGTGTCTTCCAGAGTATCGTGTAGGAGCCCGGCCATCACACTGGCCTCGTCCAGATTCAGCTGTGCAATGATGTGCGCCACCCCCAGGGGATGAACCAGGTAAGGTTCCCCCGAGCGCCGAGTCTGGCCCTGGTGAACCTTGGCGGAATAGACATAGGCCTTTTTTACCCCGTCCAGGTCCACATCGGGCCCGTGCGAGCGCAACTGATCAATTATGTCCTGCAACCGTATCATTGATGAGAACTTGCGACATTACGGCACCCGGGGGTCGGAAGTCCAGCTATTTATTGCTACCCAAATCCACCACTGGTGCCCATAAGATATGATGTAATACACTGACTACCAAAAGGAACTTAAGATGCCCGGTGCCAAAGATACGGTGATCTAAGTTACTCGTTGGCCTCTCGAAATGTGCCCATTTTACGCGGTGGATTTGGATTGCCGCGAAGAGTGGGAGGAAAATCCCGGTATTATCCCCAATGGCATCTTTTTGCTTGACCGGATTGAGCACCCATACTATTTGTCCCCCATGCCGACAATTCCAAACAGGATTTTCTTAACCAAGGGCGTCGGTCGGCACAAGGAAAAGTTGGCCTCGTTCGAGCAGGCACTCCGCGCGGCGGGCATCGAAAAATACAACATCGTCAACGTCTCCAGCATTCTGCCGCCCGGAGCAAAGGTGCTTAGCAGAGAGAAGGCGCTACCCCAACTGGTGCAGGGACAGATTCTGTATTGTGTGATGAGCCGAGCCTCCACCAACGAGCCCAACCGCCTGCTTTCAGCCTCCATAGGCATGGCCATTCCCGCCAACCCGAGATCATACGGATACATCAGCGAGCACCACTCCTTCGGGCAGAGGGAGCGGGTTTCCGGGGATTATGCCGAGGATCTGGCCGCCATGATGCTGGCCCCGACCCTGGGCATCGAGCTGGACCTGGACCAATCCTACGATGAACGGCGCGAGGTCTATCGAGTCAGCAATGCGATCGTGCGCACCACCAGCGTCACCCAGTCGGCGGTGGCCGATAAAACCGGACTTTGGACAACCGTCCTGGCCGCTGCCGTTCTCCTGGAATAGCCTTGAGACCGCCTCACAGCATGGGTTCCTCCGGATTCGGAGGTCTGGACCTGGAGCAGAACGACTACGCATCTGCCCGGGTGGTGGTAATCCCGGTCCCCTACGATGGGACCGCCACCTATCGCACCGGCTTGCGGGAGGGCCCGGGGGCAATCCTCTCCGCCTCGGCCAACATGGAGCTCTTCGACGAAGACCT
>JAUXGL010000013.1 GCA_030622135.1 Deltaproteobacteria bacterium | reverse complement strand
TTGCCTTCCGTTCGCTTTTCCCACGCCCTGATACTGGCACAACCGCGACTTCGCCGTCATAAGGGACGGTCGCTTATCACGATTTCAAGACGTTACGCGACTTTGCCCTGGCCCTGCGCCAGCGGGTGCTTTACGAAAATGGGGGTCTCGATCGGAAAGCCCCAACGGGGCGGGAATTGCCGGGCACTTACCCCTACCCTCAAATACTCAACCGCAACCACAATCCGATCTCGAGGTGCTGGGCGGGGATGGCCAGGCCCTCCTCGGCAAAGGGGGTGCCTGCGGGGATTTCTACTTCGTAGCAGAACTCGCCGCGGTCGCCGAGGTGGAGCATGGCGAAGATGTCTAGCTCCAGGTAGGTTAGCAGCTTCACCCGGTAGTCCAGGCGAGTCAGCCAGGTGCCGTCGGAGAGGTTGCCGATGTAGCTCAATATGAAGGTGGTGTCGTTCCAGTCTCCGGGGTACATGAGGACCGCGTAGGCGGAGGCGTACTGTTTTCCCAGGTAGAAGGGAACCATGTCGCCGTTCATGGCCAGCCGGGGGTATAACTTCGAGTTTGTGCAGCCGGCGTCGTTGTAGAAGTACTCTACGCCGAGTATCAGGCTGTCCTGGTCGGAGTAAAGGAAGGTATATTCCAGCGCGGCGCTTCGGGGGGTGACCAGAGCCGCGCAACAAACGCCTAAGAGTCTCTCTGCCGATGATAATGCTCTCCTTTTCTCTGAGCATTTCAGCCATATGCACGTCATTGAAACCGGCATAGCGGTTGTCGGCAAGCTCAAGGATTTTATCCTTGGTAGCCTGGTAGATGCGGTTGGCTGGCAGCCTGCCAAGGTTGCCATGAACCAATCCAGGGGGGCCTTGGGCAGCCAGAGATGCCTTCAGACGAAGAGCGTGCCGATATGACACACCCATCAGCGCGGTCGCGTCCTTGAGGGGCAGCTGCCCCTCAAGGACGAGTGTCAAAACCTGAACTCTATGCAACTCTCTCTTGTTCATTGCAATACGTCCCATATAGGACATAATCGCTGGGCAGTTGGATGTGACACAATCCCTGGGCTATCACATGTTTTTAACGCTTCGGTGACAAACCGTTGTCTGGGCGTTATAATCGTGCGCCATGGATCAGGGCGACGACACCGCGGTTGGGTTTCGGCAGGGAGGCTTCCCGGGAGAAACGGGCCGGTCGGTTCTGCCCAAGGACGCGGTCGTCTCTGGAACCTACCGGATCCTGAAGAAGATCGCCGCGGGCGGCATGGGCGTGGTTTACCAGGCGGAGCACCTGCGCCTTCCCGGACACCAGGTAGCCATCAAGGTGCTGATGCCCGAGGTGGCCAGCGACCCGGAGGCCCTGGCGCGCTTCCGGCGCGAGGCGGAGATATGCACGCGGCTGCAGCATCCCCACATCATCCGGGTATCCGACTTCAACACCCTAGAAGACGGCACGCCCTACCTGGTTATGGATTACCTGGAGGGAGAGAGCCTCACCATCCGAATGGCCCGGGGGGCGGTTGCCAAAAAGGAAGCCTTCGCCATCCTTCGGCAGATCGGCGCGGCGATCGAGGCGGCCCATCGCCAGGGCGTCGTGCACCGCGATCTTAAGCCCAGCAACGTGTTCTTGGCCAAGGAGGATCCCGCATCCGCGAGCGCCGGCCGGGTCGACGTAAAGGTCCTCGATTTCGGAATCTCCAAGATGCTCACCGAGGCCACGCTGGTCTCCGGCCCGAATTCGGGGATACTGGGATCGCCCAGCTACATGTCGCCCGAGCAGGCCGAAGCCCGCGACCAGGATGTCGGGCCCGCCTCCGATCAGTTCTCCCTGGCCGCCATAACCGTAGAGCTCTTGACCGGAAAGAAGGCCTTCTCCGGAGAGATCCCCTCCAGCATTCTGTTCCAGGTGGTGCATCGGGAGCCCGATGGGCTGGAGGCGCTGGATCGAACCTTCCCTTCGGGCATCGGGAAGGCCGTTCGCCGCGCCCTGACCAAAGACCCCGGCCTCCGATATCCCTCCGTCGCGGAGTTCCTCGATGCCCTGGGTCATGAGACCGCTTTACCCGATCAGCCCGCAGCGCCCCTCCCGGAACAGAAAAGCTCCATACCCGGATGGAAGAACATCCTAGCGGTCACCCTCCTAGTGGCTCTGGTCGCGGCCGGAACCTATCTGGTTCTGACCAGCCCGATCCTGGATCCGCTCCTGCAAAAAGAGCCCGCAACCGCAACGAATCGCCCGCCGGCCGGCACCCCGGCGACGACCCCGGAAGCCGAGGATGAACACATGACAATGAAGGCGGAGTTCTTCGTCGCCAAGGCCAGGAGACAGTATGATCAGAAGCAGTACCGCGAGGCCATCCGCCTGGCCAAGCAGTCCCTGGGCTTCAAGCCCACCGGTGACGCCCACGTGCTGATCACCCTGTCCCACTGCGCGCTCGGCGACACCCAAGAGTCGCGCACCTGGCTGGAAAAGGTCCCCCCCCCGCGCAAGCAAAGCACCATCGCCTCGTGCCACCACCTGGGCCTGGAGCTGGAGAAAAAGGTCAATCCCAGATGAAAAGCTGCATACCTTTCTCTACGCGCCCAAACTCGAGAAAAGGAGAGAGCCCCATGAAACGTTTCTTGATCACATTGACGATTGCGGGTCTGAGCGGCTGGATTCTAGCCGGTTGCGGTTCTGCCGGTGAGGACTGCACGCCCCGGGCGCAGACTCTCTGCGAGGAAGGAATTCTGTACTGGGTGGACAGCTGCGGCAACCAGGAGGATGTGCAAGAGCACTGCCGCTGCGGCTGCCGGGAAGACCGTGGAGACTGCGCCTGGTGCACGGACTTGCTCTCGGTGCTGGAGTTTGAGGGCCGGATCCTGCCCGGGGAGTTCATCGCGGTTCACTACGATTCTTCCGCCCGCCTGTTCGGGGTAATCGACCCCTGTGACAACATGCTTTTCGGCGCCGCGGCCGAAGCGCTCGACTTGGTGCCCGGCTGGCTGCGGGACGACCTGCGCAACCAGCTGACCGGCCTGGAGGAGGACCTCCAGGAAGAATACGGGACGTTGATCACCCAGGCGGCCGATGCTCACCTCATCGACGAGATAGCCTACGTCATCGCCCACGCCTCCGCAGCCGACCTGCGCCTGGACGACAGCCCCGAGGTGATCTCGAACAACGCCGTCGCGCTCTATGCCATCGCCTCGGATCTGACCTTCGCGGAATTGGTCGAGCACGGCCAGCCGGGGGACGAGGACCACTACACCACCGTGCGCCACAGCGTGCTGGTCGACGGCTCCCCGGAAACCTACGAGGTTCCCCGGGAGATCTACTACCGATACGTGGTCTTCCCGGTCATCGACGTGGAGAACATCCAGCTCACCGATCCGCGCACGGACTCGGCCGCGGCCGCGCCGGCGGGGGTCTTCTGGCGGGACTACCTGTACAACGGCGGGGACCAGGCCGGAAACTATCTCCAACCCGGCTGCCTAAAGCAGCCGAACCAGATCGACGACACCTACCTGGCCGCGGCCGACTTCGGCGCGGCGGCCGCCTACGGCACCTTCACCGGCCTGGAGGTGGGCCCCATCGAGATCATGCGGGCCGACGGCGGCGACGATCCCGTGACCATCATGTTTGTCCGCGGCGACGGCCGCTGCTGCAACGACTCCTGGCCCAACCCGGACGGGATCTACCTGGCCACCCTCGTGCCCGTGGAGGCCGCGGCGGCGAACGGTTCCCCCGAGCTGCTTGAGAACCTGCTGGCCGCCGGCCACGCCAACGGCTCGCTGGGTCTCAACACTCTGACGGCGGTCGAAGACCTGTGGAACTGCCTGTTTACCGAGGAACCCCGCCGGGTGCTGATCCTGCGCGATCGTATCCCCTTCGGCCTAGCCGCGGATCCCAACGAAACCGCTCTGCAAAGCCTGGGCTACGACTACGAAGTGCTTTCCAGCGCGGACTTGCCGGGCCTGGTCCTGTCGGCGACGGACCCCGGCCACTTCAACCTCGACTACGCCAAGATCGTGATTCCCTCGGGCCAACCCCTTGCCTTCTATCAGGCCATCGCGGACGCCACCGATCGACTGGAGGCCTTCGTCGACTACGGCGGCGTCTTACAGATGCACCTGGCCACCGGGGAAGCGGACGACTGGACCGGGCTGCGCATGCCGGGCGGGATCCGGGCCACCCCCCAGAACCCGGCCGACTACATAGCCGCGGTCCGTGTCTACGGTTTCCCGCCCCTGCGCGACGTGCTAGCAGAAGCCAGCCAGATGTGGGACAGCCTCTCCTGGCCCAAGTTAAGCGGCGACCGGGTCTTCGACCCGGCCGAGTCGGCCATCGCCCGGATCGGCTGGTGGGGTGGCCAGAACACCCCCTGGAGAATCGCCGAGATCATCGCCTGGAAGCGGTGCCGGGGAATCGAGCGCAGCTGGTATCCGCAGAGAATCGCCTACAACAAGTACGGCAACTGCGGTGAGCTGGCCGACCTGATGACCGCGGCGGCGCGCGCCGCGCTGATCCCGGCCAAGGCGGTAGGTACGCCCAACGAAGACCACATCTGGGGCGAGTTCTACACCCTGGACCGGTGGCATCCCTGGCAGGACGACTACAGCGACGGCGGCACCCGCATAGACACCTGGACCGTCGCCCAAGACGCCGACACCGGCGGACACAAGGCGGTCACCGCGCTAACGGGCCATCGGGGCGACGGCTACATCGAGCACCTGCTGGGCCGCTATCCCGCGGAGGAGATCGACGCCGAGGGCCACATCACCGGCGACTACTCCCGCTATGTGACCCTCGGGGTCCGGGTGGCCGACGCAGAAAACACTCCCATCGACGGCGCCCGCGTCCTGTTCGCCTCCGAGAGCTTCTTCGATCCTGAAAGCATCGTCGTGATCGGCTGGGCCTACACCGACGCCGATGGGCGAGTCCGGGTCAACATGGGCGAAGGAAGCAACTACTACATAAATATAAACTCCCCGCTGGGCGAGCTCCCCGACACCAATACCGTCTCGCTCATAGCCGCCGAGGACGAGACCCTCCCCGGCGAGATTTTCTCAACCGAGGTCGCCTACGAAACCGCCATCGAGACCCCCACCGCGACCCTGGGAACCTTCTCCGACCCACCGGAAGACGACGTAATCGATCTCCATATAGACCTGGACGTCCCCCGCGAGCTGACCCACGGCCAGAGCCTCTACGGCCAGCCGGGCAAGACCTTCACCGAACCCACCGGGCAAAAAGGCCAGGTCGACATCTACCTCCTGGATCAGCAGAACTACGACCTCCTGGTCGCCGGAGAAAACTTCCAAGCCGCGGAGATCCACCCGGCCGTCGACATGCTCTCCCACTCCTTCACCATCCCCGACCCCAACATCGACTGGTACCTGGTCCTCTCCAACCTGCCCAAACTCTCCAACGACCAGGAAACCCACCTCAACGCCACCCTCACCGACCTGACCGGCCGGTAAAGATCTACGCTTTTTTCAAGACTTCGTGGGTACTCGCTGCCATCACCAACCTGCCTGACAACATGTTGTCGCGTTTTCATCAACAAGCGCCAAATCGAACGGTCAGGCCGTCGTTTCCAGCCGGGCGGCGCAGACTTTGTATTCGGGGATCTTGGCGATTGGATCCAGGGCGGGGTTGGTCAGCGTGTTGACGACGGCTTCGTGGTAGTGGAAGGGGATGAAGATGACGCCGACGCCGACTTTATCGTCCACCTTCGCGGTCAACTCGATCGAGCCGCGGCGGGAGGATACCTTGACCCAATCGCCGTCTTCCACGCCGAGCTTTTGGGCGTCTTTTGGATTGACCTCGACGAAGGGGCTGGGAGCCAGGGCTTCTAGGCCTTTCGACTTCCTGGTCATGGTACCGGTGTGGAAGTGCTGCAAAACGCGGCCGGTTGTCAGGATCATGGGGTACTTCACGTCGGGCAGCTCGGCAGGGGGAATGAAATCTAGGGCGTGGAACTTGCCCAGGCCGCGGGTGAACTTGTCCTGGTGGAGGATCGGGGTTCCCGGGTGATTGGGGAGCGGGCAAGGCCAGCAGAGCTGCTCGCCTTTCTCCAGGCGCTCGTAAAGGATGCCGCCGTACTGGGGGGTGACCTTGGCGATCTCGTCTGTGATTTCGGACACGGACTCGTAGCGCATGGGGTAACCCAGGCGGTTGGAAAGCTCGCAGATGATCTCCCAGTCAGGCTTGGTGCCGGGCAGCGGATCGATGACCCGGTGGGAGAGCTGCACGCGCCGCTCCGTGTTGGTGAACGTGCCGTCGCGCTCGGCATAGCTGCTGGCGGGCAGGACTACATCGGCAAGCTTGGCCGTCTCGGTCAGGAATATGTCCTGGACCACCAGGAATTCGCAGGCCTTCAGGGACTTTTCCACGTGGGTGCTGTCGGGATCGCTCAGCATGGGGTTTTCGCCCATGATGTAAAGGACCTTCACCCGGCCGGACTCCGCGGCATCGAGCATCTCGGTGATGGTGAGACCGTTATTGGCATTCAGCTCGATGTCCCAGGCCTTCTCGAACTTGTCCCGGGCTATGGGGTCGACGACCTTCTGGTAGCCCGGGTATACGTTGGGCAGGGCGCCCACATCGCAGGCGCCCTGAACATTGTTCTGTCCCCGTAGCGGATTGACCCCACCGCCCTCGACGCCCATGTTGCCGCAGAGCATGGCCAGGTTGGCCAAAGATTTCACATTGTCGGTGACGGTGGTGTGCTGGGTGATACCCATGGCGTAAGCTATGGACGCCGGCTTGCCCGAGGCGTAGATGCGAGCCGCCTGGATGATGTCCTTCTCCGAAACGCCGGTGATCTTGGAGACCATCCGGGGGGTGTACTTGGCGACGGTCGAGCGTAGCTCCTCGTAGCCCTCGGTGCGCTTCTCCACAAAGTCCATGTCGGCCAGGCCTTCCCTGACGATCACGTGCATCAGCCCGTTGATCAAGGCCACGTCGGTGCCGGGCTTCTGGCGGCACCACAAGATGGCCTGGCGTGTCAGGGGGATGTCGCGGGGATCGAACAAGAGCAACTTCGTGCCGCGGTTGACCGCGCGCCTTATTCGGTTGGCGATTACCGGGTGGTTCTCGGTGGTATTGGAGCCGATGACCAGGATGACCTCGGCCTTCGAGAAGCACTCGATCGAGTTGGTCATTGCCCCACTGCCGAATGCGGCCGCCAGACCGGCGACCGTGGAGCTGTGTCAGAGCCGGGCGCAGTGGTCTATGTTGTTCGACCGCTGCACCACCCGGGTAAGCTTCTGAAGCAGGTAGTTGTCCTCGTTGGCGACCTTGGCGGAGGAGAAGGCCGCGAAGGCGTCGCCCTGGTATTGGCCGAACTTACGGGCCACCAATCCCAGCGCCTCGTCCCAGGTCGACTCGATCAGCTCACCCTCCTTTCTGATCAGCGGCCGGGTCAGGCGTTTTTCGTCGTTGACGTACTGGTAAGAGCCGAAGCGGCCCTTCACGCAGAGGTTGCCGCGGTTCACCGGGTTCTGGCGATCGCCCCGGGCGGAGACGATCTTGTCCTTTCTCACTCCCAGGAGGATCCCGCAGCCGGTGCCGCAGTATGGGCAGATGACCTTGACCTCCCGCTCCACCTGGGGAGGAACGTCACGGTAGTACAGGGCACCGGTGGGACAGTGCACCACGCACTCGCCGCAGGACTCGCAGATGCTTTTCGCAATCTCGCCCCCCAAAAACGGTCCCACTTCCGTTCGATGACCGCGGCCGATGAAGTCGATGGCATGCAGTCCCAGGATCTCGCTGCAGGTCTTTACGCACCGGGCACACAGGACACAGCGGTTCATGTCGCGGACGAAAACCGGGTTGGATTCGTCGACGGTGCCCTCGCGCTCGATGGGAATCATGCCGTGCTCGCGAACGCCCAACTCGTGGGCCAGTTTTTGCAGCTCGCAGTCCAGGTTGGCACGGCAGCTAAGACAGTCGGAGGGGTGATCGGCCAGAAGGAGCCGCAAGACCATCCGGCGGGTCTCTAAAATCTCCTCGTCCTCGGTGGTCACCTGCATGCCCTCGGCCACCTGGGTAATACAGGCGGGGGGCATGCCGCGCATGCCCTCGACCTTGACGATGCACAGGCGACAACCTCCGTAGGGCTCCAGATCCGGGTGATAGCAAAGCGTAGGAATGCGCACGCCCACCTGGCCGGCGGCCTTCAAGATGGTAGTGCCGGGCTCAACCTGCACCTCTCTGCCGTCGATTATCAATGTCACGTCGGCCATGGGCTCATTCCTCCAGATCGCACCGCAGGCAACGACCGGCTTCCAAGACGGCCGCCTCGCGGGAGTATCCCAGTTCCACCTGCTGAAAATTCTTCACCCGGGCTTTCACCGCCCGGTGGGGCATCTCGGGCCGCAGCCTGGCCCGGGTCTCCGACGAGAGCGGCGGGAGCTTGGAGAGATCCTCCTCGGGCGCCAACTTCTCCTCGATGACACCGCTCCCGCCCAGGTACCGGTCGATGGCTTCCGCGGCCAGACGGCCGTGGGCGATGGCTCCCACCACCGAAGCCGGTCCGGTAACCACGTCGCCGCCGGCGAAGACGCCGGGAACGGAGGTCTGCAGGGTCAGCTCGTCCACGCCGATCCGCTGCCGGCGGCCCACATCCACACCCAACCTGCCGGGAATCTCCGGCTGCTGGCCGATGGCGGCCAGCACGCTGTCGAACTCCCGGGTGTACTCGCTTCCCTCGATGGGCACCGGCCTCCGCCGGCCGCTCGCGTCCATGTCGCCGAGCTGCATGCGCCGGCAGGTGACCTTCAGCCCCTTTTTCCCCGAGCGGATCTTGATCGGCAAGGTCAAGATCTCGAGATTTACGCCTTCTTCCAGAGCGTCGAGTATTTCCTGCTCGTCGGCGGGCATCTCCTCCCGCGAACGGCGATAGAGGATGGTCACCTCGGCACCCAGACGCCGCGACGTCCGTGCGGTGTCGACGGCGGAGTTACCGCCGCCTACCACGGCGACGCGTTTGCCCAGCTTCACCGGCTGGCCCGACGAAACGTTGCGCAGAAACTCCACGCAGTCCATGACACCCTTCGAACCGTCACCGGGAACGCCCAGGTTAAACCCCGTGTGGGCACCCAGAGACAGGAAAACGGCGTTGAAGCCCTTCCGCTTCAAGGCGGCCGCGGACCCGATCTTCGCCCGGGTCTTGAAGACCACGCCGGCCTTGCGAACGATTTTGATGTCGTGCTCCAGGTCTTTCTCCGGCAGGCGGTAGCGGGGGATGCCCACGCGGAGCATGCCGCCGAGCGCGGGCAGCGATTCGAAGACGGTCACTCGGTGGCCGCAGAGCTTGGACAAATAGTAGGCCGCGGTGAGGCCGGCGGGACCCGAGCCTACCACGGCCACTTTCTTGCCGGTGGGTTTCGCAGGCTTGCCCGTTTTGGCCTCGGCCCGCGCACCGTAGCGAACCGCCGCCCCCTTCAAGGCACGGACGGCGATGGGCTCGTCCAGAGATCCCCTCCGGCAGCGGGTCTCGCATGGGTGGAAACAGACCAGACCACAGACCGAGGGCAGCGGCATGCGCTCCCTCACGATCAGATACGCCTCGTCAAACTTGCCGCGGCCGATGGCGCGAACGTACTTGTGGGCCTCCACGCCGGCGGGGCAAGTGTGCTGGCAGGGGGCCTCGACCAGGCCCTTGCACACGGCGGCCCGGCAGTGCTTCTTGTGGATGTGCTCCTCGTACTCCTCGCGGAAGTACCGGATGGTGGTCAGCACCGGGTTCGGGGCGGTCTGCCCCAGACCACACAGGGAGGCCCGCTGCACGGCCTTTCCGATGATCTCCAGCAGCTCGATGTCTCCGGAACGGCCGTCGCCCGCGCAGATCCTCTCCAGGATGCTGAGCATCTCTTTGGTTCCCAATCGGCAGGGGGTACACTTGCCGCAGGACTCACTCTGGGTGAAGGTGAGAAAGTAGCGGGCTATATCCACCATGCAGGTGGCATCGTCGGTGACCACCAGACCTCCCGAGCCCATGATCGAGCCGGCCCGGGCCAGATTCTCGTAGTCGATGGGAGTGTCGAGAAACTTTGCGGGCAGGCAACCACCGGAAGGACCACCGGTCTGCGCCGCCTTGAACTTCCCGTTTTTGGGTATGCCACCGCCGATGCCGTAAACCACCTCGCCCAGGGAGATACCCATTGGCACCTCGATCAAGCCCGGGCGGTTTATCTTGCCGGCCAGGGCGAAGGTCTTGGTGCCCTTGGACTTCTCGGTCCCGAAGCCGGCGAACCAATCGGCGTCCCGGCGCAGGATGTTGGACACGTTGGCGAGAGTCTCCACATTGTTGATGTTGGAAGGTTGTTGAAACAAGCCCTTGACAGCCGGAAAGGGAGGGCGCGGCTTGGGCATGCCCCGCTCGCCCTCGATGCTGGCGATCAGGGCGGTTTCCTCGCCGCAGACGAAGGCGCCGGCACCTTCCTTGATCTGGATGTCGAAGGAGAAACCGGAACCGAGGATGTCATCGCCCAGGAGACCGGATTCCTCCATCTGCGCGAGCGCGTTGCGAAGCCGCGAGATTGCCAGAGGATACTCGGCCCGGATGTAAATGTATCCATGGTTAGCCCCGATGGCGTAGGCGGCGATGCACATGCCCTCCAGTACCGTGTGGGGATCGCCCTCGAGCACGGAGCGGTCCATGAAGGCCCCGGGATCACCCTCGTCGGCGTTGCAAATGAGGTACTTGTCGTCGCCCGAAGAGGCCCGGCAGAACTTCCACTTCTGCCCGGTGGGAAATCCACCGCCGCCACGCCCCCGAAGCCCGGACCGGATCACCTCCTCGATCACATCTTCGGGCTTCATGGAAAGGGCCCGCATGAGACCCTGGTAGCCATCATGAGCCAGATAATGATCCAGGCTAACGGGATTTATAATCCCGCAGTTGCGCAGGACGATCCGAACCTGGGGCTTGAGCACCGGCAATTCGAAAAGCGGGGGGATGCCGCCAAAGGCTACACCCCCGTGGACACCCATTGCGTAGCGGGCCAGCGGTCTTTTGGCCTTCAAGTGGGCTTTGGCAATCTTTTTCACCTTGCGGGGAGTCATCTGAGAGTAGCAAATTTGAGGCTGGCCGGGCAACTTGACGTCGACGAGCGGCTCGGCGAAGCACATGCCGATGCAACCGACGGGGATCACCTCGGCCTTCACCCTCAGGCGCTTGAGCTCCGCATGGATGGCCTCGGTCACCTCCCCCGCGCCGGAGGCAAGACCACAGGTGGCGCTGCCCACAAAGATCAGAGGTCTCTCACCTTCTTGAAGCCGCTTCCATTTGTCTTTCGCATGCTCGATGCGCTGTTCTAATCTCACGGTACCGCACTCCCTTGGATCATTTTTTCCGTTTCGAGCGTGCACTCTTCCGCCTGATTCCGCGCGTAACCGCCCGCTTGCGGACGGCCACCCCCACTTCGTCAACGATCTTCTTCAACGATGCGGAGGTCTGCCGACCGTGCACGCGATCGTTGACTACCGCCACCGGCGCCAGAGCGCAGGCGCCGAAGCAAGCCACCGTCTCCAGGGTGAACGAAAAATCTTTTGTGGTTCTCCCCGCCGCTACCCCAAGGTACTTCTCCAAATCGCCCAGGATCCTCCCACTTCCCCTGACATGACAAGCAGTTCCTCGGCAAACGGTCACCTTGTTGCGGCCCCGGGGCTCGAAGTAGAACTGCGCGTAGAAGCTGGCCGCGCCGTACACCTTGCTCTCCGAGATGCGCAGGTACCGAGCGGCCGCCTGCATGGCTTCCTGTGGCAGGTAACCAGCGTCCGACTGGATGAACTGCAGGACGGGAATCAGGTACTGCGGCTTCGACTCGAACCTCTCGCCGATCTTCTCAATCCATTGAGATTGTTCCATGTTCGCTCCGGTTGTCAATGGCCTGGTTGGCCAGCCGGTCGGCTTGGACGTTTTGTTCCCGGGGCACGTGGACGACTCTTACATCGGCAAGCCGCCGTATGAACTCCCGGGCGCGGCCGTAGAGGGGCAACAGGTTACGGTTGCGCACCCGGTATTCGCCGTTGAGCTGCTTCACGATCAACTCCGAATCCATGCGCACGGTCAACCGGGAAGGGGCCAACTCGACCACCGCCTTCAGGCCGATGAGCAGCGCCTGATACTCGGCCTGGTTGTTGGTCACCTCGCCGAGATAGACGGCCTCCTCCGCCACGATGGTTCCTGCCTTGTCGGTAATCAGCGCGCCGGCGCCCGAGGGGCCGGGATTGCCCCGCGAGGCTCCGTCGGTGTAGAGCACCAATTCTCTCGACTCGCGCTCGGCTCTAACCATTGTCGGCTTGCAGGAAATCTTCGTCAAGGACATCCAGCGACTGCTTGTAGTAGACGATACGGTGGCAGTGAGGACAAGTTTCGATGCGCTCGCCCCTTAGAACGATGTTGTAGAGCTGGGGCGGGATACCCATGTGGCAACCCAGGCAATGCTCGTCGAGAACCGCCACCACCGCCACCCCGTCGCGCCGCGTCCGGATGGTATCGTATTGCCTTAGCCAGCGGCCGTCCACGGCCTCCACGGCCTTCTTGGCCTTGGTTCTGAGCCGATCCTCTCCGGCGATCTTGTCATTGATCGACCGGAGTTTCTCCTCGAGCTCACTCCGTTCCACCGACAGCCCCCCATCCAGCTCGGCTAAGTCTTCCTCTTTTTGGGAAATGCTGGTTTTCAAGTCCTCGATCTCCTGCATTTTCTTCAAGATCTCGTCCTCGATGCCCAGGTTGGCTTTCCGGGTCGCCTCGATCTCCCGGGAGAGCGCTTGGTAGTCCCGGTTGCCGCGGATCTCTGAAAGGCGCACATCCCACTTCTTGATCTTCTCCTTCTCCGCCTTCAGGTCACCATCCAATAGCCTCCGGGCCATCTCGGCCTCGTCAAGCTGATTGCGCTCCCCGGCCAGCTCCTGATTCCGGCTCCCCAGGATCGCCTCAATCTCAGCCAATCTTGAAGGTATCTGCTGGCAGTCTTTCTCCAACTCGTGGATGCGTACATCGATCTCTTGCAGGCTAACCAACGCCTTCAACGTCTGCAGGGGTGTCACGTTTAATGCCTCCTAGGCCAAAATCCACACCATAAAAAAATGCGCCCGGGGGGGGGTCCGGACGCATCACCTTACCTCACCGGGGCAATCGCTTCCTTGCGATGCCCCGCTTAGTATCAAGGAACCCTGGACTCTTCATGATTCCGGCGTCCAGCATGGGGCGAAGCTACCCTTCCCTCTTTTGGCTGTCAACGAAAAAATGGGCCCACCAGGATTCGAACCTGGGACCAACCGGTTATGAGCCGGTGGCTCTAGCCGCTGAGCTATGGGCCCGCTGTCACTCCCCATCCACAAATGATTTCAAGCGCTTGGAGCGGGAAGGGTGCCGGAGCTTGCGGAGTGCCTTGGCCTCGATCTGACGGATCCGTTCGCGGGTCACCTCGAAATCCTGCCCCACTTCCTCTAAGGTGTGATCGGACTTCTCGCCGATGCCGAAGCGCATACGCAGCACCTTCTCTTCACGGGGGGAGAGGGTGGCCAGCACGCGCCGGGTCTGCTCGGACAGGTTCAGGTTCATCACCGCTTCGGAGGGCGACGTGACCGCCTTGTCCTCGATGAAATCTCCCAGGTGGCTGTCTTCCTCTTCCCCGATGGGAGTCTCCAGCGAGATGGGCTCCTTGGCGATCTTCAACACCTTGCGGACCTTATCTAAAGGCAGCTCCATCTTCTCGGCGATCTCCTCCGGAGTGGGCTCCCGGCCGATCTCCTGGACCAGATAGCGAGAAGTGCGAATCAGCTTATTGATGGTTTCGATCATGTGCACCGGGATGCGGATGGTCCGGGCCTGATCGGCGATGGCCCGGGTGATGGCTTGGCGGATCCACCAGGTGGCATAGGTGGAGAACTTGTATCCCCGGCGGTACTCGAACTTATCCACCGCCTTCATCAGGCCGATGTTCCCCTCCTGGATCAGGTCCAGAAACTGCAGCCCCCGGTTGGTGTATTTCTTGGCGATGGAGACCACCAGGCGCAGGTTGGCCTCGACCAGCTCACCCTTGGCCAACTCGGCCTTTTTCTCCCCCTCGGAGATGGCGCTGTAGGTGCGCAGGAGCCGGTCGACAGTCATGCCGGCCTCCTGCTCCACGCGCTGCCGCTTGCGTACGACCGAGCCGAGCAACCGGTCCATCTCGGCGAACTCCTCCTTGCGGATACCGAGCTTGCGGGAAATGCGCGACTCCTGCTCCTGCGAAGATCGCACCTCCCGGATGGTTCTGCGCAGATCCTTCATGGACATGCCTGTACGCCGCTCGCAGGCAGCGATGTCTTCCTCCGCCCGTTCTACCTGCCTGATGAGATTCTTGAAGCGGGATACGATATTATCCATCTGGTGCTTGACCAGGCGGATCTCCTCCAGGGTACCCAGCATTTTCCCCCGGTTCGACTCGACGTCCCCACGGAATTTCACCCGCCGGACCTCCGACAGGCGCCGGCCCGGTTTGAGCATGGATTCGATCTTCTCATTGTCCATCTGCAGCCTGCGGATCTTCTCGATCTGGCCCACCACCCGCGTGGTGGCCCGCTCCTCGTCCGACTCGGCCAGTTCCTCGTCGAAGTCCCGCAGCACGTCCCGGACGCGGAGCTTGCCCCGGCGAAGCCTGTCCGCCAGGCTCTGGATCTCGCGCATAGCCAAGGGCGACTCGATCACAACCCGCATGACTTCCTTCTCGCCCTCCTCGATCCGTTTGGCGATCTCCACTTCACCCTCGCGGGTGAGCAGTGACACCGAACCCATTTTCCTCAGATACATACGCACGGGATCGTTGGTCTTCGGCCCGCTGGTGTCCGGCTTGAAAACATCCTCCCGCTCCGATTCGGCGGCAGCGCGTTTTTTCCGCGCCGGGGTCTCCTGGTGATGCTCGTCGACCACGTCGATGTCCGCGTCTCCGAGGAACGAAACCAGATCGTCCAACTGGTCGGAAGAAACCATGTCGTCCGGCAGGCTTGCATTCATCTCCTGGAAGGTGACAAACCCCTTGTCTTTGCCCTTCAGGAGCAACTCCTGCAACTCCCTACGATCCCGGGTGTCGAAAAAGAACGTGTTCGGTAAAATATCCACCGCCTGTCCGACGATCTGCTGCTCGTGAATCCGCATGAAGGGCTTGGAGTACAAGCGAACCCGCTTGGACTTGGAAACCGACGCTCCCCCCTGACGCGCCATCCGGCTCTTCGACTTCTTCTTGGCCGGCTTGGCCATGGAAATGCCGGCACTGATACGGAACTGCCGCATCCTCTTCGCCGACACCTTCCGGGAAGTGACCTTCGGCTTCGACATCTTCTGCTTGGGCACCCCGGGTTGCGCCTTCTTCCGTGCCTGGGGCAACTCCTTCCCTCTCTGGTCGACTCGGGCTTTGGGCTTGATCTTGGACTTGGACCGAGTCTCGGCGGTTTTCGCACTAAAGTACGACTTCGTCGCCGCCCCGCTTTTTGGGGTGGATTCCGTTCGGGCTTTAGAATCTGCTTTCCGCCGCTGGACCACCTTGAAAGACACCTTCTTCTTCCGGGTTTTAATTTTGGCCATATTATCCTCGCTAAACAGCCGGTTGCGCAACCCCGACGACAGGGCTCCAAGAGTGGAACTCACGATGCCGCCTCCAATGCTCTCAATTCGCGATCCAGGCGGATCTTGTCCCTCTGAAGCCTCTGGATCTCCTGCAACTTTCCTTCCCGCTCCGCCTGCTGAATGCCCTCGGTCAAACGACGTTGCTCGGTCTTGAGATGACGACGGCGGATCTTCACCACGCACTCTTGCAACAAATACTCCGCCTTGTCTTCCGGATACACGTCGTCCTTGATGGACATGCCAATCAAACGGTTCTTCAATTCCTGATCTTCAATGCCGGTCAACAACGTCCGATCGGCTCCTTGAGAACCGGCGCCGATCATTCGACGAACGATCTCGCGTAAAGGCTCTGCACCGATGTGCTCCAGTAAGCCGGCCGCCTCCACCTGATTCGAAAGATGCGGGAACAGGTGCAGCAGCACCACCAGCGTCTCTTCTTCCGGGCGAGCGGTCACCGGCCCGGCCACCCGGGCCACTCCCGCCGCCACACCGTCCGACCGCCGACCGCCTTCCTTGCGCCGGGTTTCGTCCACCGCTCTCCGGATGTAGTCTTCGCCCACGGAAAAACGGTCGGCCAGCATGTGCACGTAGCTACCCAGCCGCAGACTGCCGCGGCAAGCCGCCAGCAAGGGAACTAATTTCTTCAGCGCCCGGGTTCGCGCCTCAACGTCGGAGCCGGCCTCTTTGCGGCTCGATTCGGCCAAAACCTCCATGGTCGGCCGCGCGCCTTCAATCAGGCTTTGAAACGCTTCGCCTCCCTGGTTGCGCACGAAAGAATCGGGATCCTCTCCGGCCGGCAGCATCACCATGTAGGGCGACAGGTCTTGCTCCAACATGATCCGCGCCGATCGGTAGGATGCAGCCAGTCCGGCTGCATCCGCATCAAACACGGTAACGGCCTTCTCGGTAAATCGCCTGAGAATGCGCGCGTGACCATCGGTAAGCGCCGTTCCGCATGTGGCGATTACCTTCTCGACACCAGCCGCCACCGGGGTAAGCACATCAAAGTAGCCCTCCACCAGAACGGCCGCGCCGCTGCCCTGGATGGCTGCCCGGGCCTGCTGCAGGCCGTAGAGGATCTCGCTCTTGTCGAAAACCCGGCTCTGGCGCGAGTTGATGTACTTGGGGCCTTCCTCTTTCGGATCCAGGGTGCGGGCACCAAAACCGCGCACCCTCCCATCCAGCCCCAGAATGGGAAATACCAGCCGATCCCGGAAGATGTCATAGAAGCCACGGCTGCCTTTCCCCAACAAGCCCAGAGCGGCGGCTTCCTCCCGGGACGCGTTTTCCCGAGACAGGTGGTCGCAGAGCCCTTGCCAACCGCCGGGTGCGCAACCGAGCCGGAACTTACGGATGAGTTCCTCCGGCATGCCCCGGCGGCCCAGGTAGTCGCGGGCTTTTTGCCCCGCGCTCGGGTCCCACAGGGTGCGCTCGTAGTAGACCGCAGCCGCCTCGTTGATCTCAAGGTGACGCCGGCTTTCCTCCCGGCTCCGGATGTCCGTGGGCCGGCGCTTGGGCAGCTCCACCCCGGTCCGATCGGCCAGTTCCTGCAGCACCTCGGGGAAATCCTTTCCTTCGATTTTCATCAAGAACGAGAAGACGTCTCCGGAGGTCTTGCACCCGAAACAGTGGAAGAACCCTTTTCTGGGACTGACGCTGAACGAAGGCGTCTTCTCGGCGTGGAAAGGACACAGGCCCACGTAGTTGGAGCCGACCTTCTTCAACTTCACGTAGCGGCTAACCAGTTCTACGATGTCGATGCGCTGGCGAATGGTTTCGACCGCTTCATCTCTTGCGGCTGGGGTCAACCGTTCCTCCGGCCAAAAACAAACACCACACGATCCAACACCCGGCACCGCTGGTTCGACCCGCGCGGCCGCCAGGCACGCCCTCCGTGTGCTCAGCCCCCCCTGCGCATCTTCTTCATTGCACGCTTCTTCGCCGCGAGCGCTTTCTTCTTCTTCCTGACGCTGGGTTTTTCGTAATGTTCCCTTTTGCGAATTTCAGAAAGGATTCCCGCTTTTTCACATTGCTTCTTGAAGCGCTTTAACGCGCTCTCGAAGGACTCACCCTCACGAACCTTCACACCAGGCATCTACAGATCGCCTCCCTTCAAGACAACCCCCCAAAAAACGTCAAAAGCAAAACAGCCCCAATCTTCATAATCAAAGCCAGCTATTATCAGGATATGCATACCGGGTGTCAAGAATAAAAAAGCAGAATAAAAAACAATATTTACGGATGAGAGACGTAACTTCTCAATAACCCCGGGCAATCGTCAACCCTTCAGAAAAGGGGATATGGGGATAAAGAGGAGATAGGGGGAAATGAAAAAAGCCCGTTGACAACCGCCCACGCCGGCACTATGTTCCGTTGTGACCGATATGCACATCCATACATATCGGTCAGGCGGGAGAAACAGGTACCCATGAACGTGCGCACGAAGGTCTGGTTTACCATCGACAGCCGGTACGCCTTCGGCGTCGGGCTCGCGCGGCTTCTTCAAAACATCGAACGATACGGAACACTGAGCCGCTCGGCTCGGGAAACCGGCATGAGTTACCGGCACGCCTGGAACCTGATCGAGAACGCCGAGAGCCATCTTCGAAAACGGCTGATCGTGAAATACCAAGGAGGTGTGGGCGGGGGACGCTCCGAACTGTCACCAAACGGGCGATGCCTATTGAAAGCATTCCGGCACCTGAACCAGGACGTTGCCCGATACGCCAACTCACGTTTCTCCGAGTTGATCGAGAAAGAGACAAACCATGAGTAGAACGGATCCCACGATTCCCCTGGAGAAGGCGTTTTCCATACTCGATGAAACCCTGGAGGGGTTCCGACTTCCCACAGAAACCCTGGACGTACGCGCGGCGCTCGGAAAAGTCATACGCGCGGATCAAAAGTCTCGACTGGATCTGCCCCCCTTCAACAAGTCAGCCATGGACGGATACGCCGTGCTGCCCGGAGACGAGCGAGACGAGTACCGTCTCATCGAGACCATCCCCGCCGGGAAACTGGGTACCCGGAAGCTGGTCGCCGGCACGACCGTCAAGGTCATGACCGGCGCGGCCGTGCCCGCGGAAGCCGGGCGGGTGATCATGCAGGAAGACACCCAGGAGCACGGAGACAAGGTAAAAGTGCTCAAGCACGGCGGCCCGGCCCACATCTGCAAGCAAGCCGAGGACGTAAGAACCGGAGACGTGATCCTGAAGGCAGGAGCCCGGTTAGGCGCCCTGGAAATAGCCAACCTGGTCTCCTCCGGCATCACCGCGGTAGAGGTGTTCCACCAGCCTCGCCTGAGCATCATCTCGACCGGCGACGAAATCGAAGACGATCCGGGGCAAATCGGCCCCGGAAAGATCATGAACTCCAACGGCCCCATGCTGGTGGCCCTGGCCAAGCAGCACGGACTGCCGGTGGTCGGCCAGCGCAGGCTTTCAGACGATGAAGAAACCACTCGCGGCGGCATCCGGGCAGCCCTGAAAGAAGCTGACATCGTAGTACTTTCCGGAGGGGTGTCGGTGGGCCAATTCGACTACGTGCTGGGTTCCCTCGGCAGCGCGGGCCTGCAGGTTCGTTTCTCCCGCTTGGCGGTAAAACCGGGGAAACCGACGGTTTTCTCGTGGTCGGGCGAGAAATGCGCCTTCGGGCTCCCCGGAAACCCGGTTTCCGCCTACCTGATGTTCCACCTCTTCGTGCTCCGGGCGACCGCGCGCATGACCGGCCGGCCGCCTCCCATAAGAAAGATCCGCCTGCGACTTTCAAAAGACTTCTCCCGCCGCAAGCTCGATCGGCTTGAGTTCGTACCCGGCCGCCTGACCGGGAACGGAGCGGTCGAAGACGTCGTATTCCACGGCTCCGCGCACCTGACCGCTGTCCTCGCGGCCGACGGCTTCTTCCAGGCGCCTATCGGTATCGCCAAGTTGAAAGCCGGCGAAGAAGTCGTCTTTTTGCCTTTTCCCGGGATGTTTCCATGAAAGACCGTTTCGGACGCGATATAACCTACCTGCGCATCTCGGTCACCGACCGTTGCAATCTCCGCTGCGTCTATTGCATGCCCAAAGAAGGCGTCCCTACCCTCCCCCACGGCGAGATCCTCCGGTTCGAGGAAATCACCGAGGTGGCCAAAAAAGCCGTTTCCATGGGTGTCTTCAAGATTCGCCTCACCGGCGGGGAACCTCTGGTGCGCCGCGGCGTCCCCGCACTGGTACGCATGCTTAGAGACATTCCCGGGGTAAGGGATCTGGCCATGACCACCAATGGGATCCTGCTCTGCGAATTCGCTCAACAACTCGCCGATGCGGGCTTGATGCGGGTCAATATCAGCCTGGACACCTTGCGCCCGGAGCGCTTCTTCGAAATCACCCGCGGGGGCGAGTTGAAACAGGTTCTGGCGGGAATCGAAGCGGCCCGAAAATCCGGGCTCTTGCCCGTCAAGCTGAACTGCGTGGTTGCAAAATCCGTCGACGAGCCGGACGCTCATGAGGTTTCGGAGTTCGGCCGCGAGCAGGATCTCGAAGTCCGCTTCATCAAGCAAATGGACTCGGCCTCGGGGACGTTCTCCGTCGTCGTGGGGGGAGCGGGAGGAGACTGCCCCCGCTGTAACCGGATCCGGCTGTCGGCCAACGGCCTGGTCCGACCGTGCCTGTTTGCGGACATCGGGTTCGGCGTGCGCGAGTTGGGCCCCGAAGAGGCTCTGCGTCGCGCCGTCTTACACAAGCCCGAGGCGGGTGGTCCCTGCTCCCACAACTGGATCCGGGCCATGGGAGGATAACATGACCAAGCTGACCCACGTGGACGAAAAAGGTCGCGCCCGGATGGTCGACGTCGGCGGCAAGACCCCGCAACTGCGAATCGCCAAGGCCTCCGGCCGCATCGACGTGTCCGCCGCGACCATCGGGCAAATCGAGGAAAACCAGATGAAGAAGGGCGACGTCCTGGGCGTGGCCCAGTTGGCCGGCATCCAGGCGGCCAAGCAAACCCCGCAGCTGATACCTCTGTGCCACCCGCTGGTCCTCGACAAAATCGACGTGCAGTTGAAGCTAGATGACTACGGAGTCGTAGCCGAGAGCGAGGTCCGCTGCCACGGCCGAACCGGCGTGGAAATGGAGGCGCTCACCGCCGTGTGTGCCGCCCTGCTCACCGTCTACGACATGAGCAAGGCGGCCGACAAGAATATGAAGATCGGCAACATCCGCCTGCTCTGCAAGGAGAAACACGATGTCGAATAACGCCCGGGTCGTCTCGGTTAACATCTCCACCGAGAAGGGAACCGTCAAGGAACCGGTGGAAACCATCGGAATCGACGCTTTGGGCATAGCCGGCGACGCCCACGCGGGTCCCTGGCACCGCCAGATCAGCCTGCTGTCTTCGGAGAGCATCAACCGCTTTGCCAAGAAGATGAAGCGGGATTTCAACCCCGGTGTTTTCGCGGAGAACATCACCACCCAGGGGATCGATCTGTCGTCCGTGCGGCTCCTGGATCGCTTCCACATCGGCGACGCGGAGTTGGAGGTCACCCAGATCGGCAAGAAATGCCACGGGGACGGGTGCGCCATCTACCGGGAGGTGGGCAAGTGCGTCATGCCCACGGACGGTATCTTCTGCCGGGTACTACACCCGGGGACCATACGAGCCGGGGATCGAGTGGAGCTTCGACCGCGGATCTGGAAGTTTCGGGTGATCACTCTCAGCGACCGGGCTCACCGCGGAGAATACCCGGACCGGAGCGGGCCAAAAATCGCCGAGCTCCTCGGAGCCTTCACCGAGAAGAAAACCTGGAAAACCGATATCCACACGACGGTGCTTCCCGACGACGCCGAGCGGCTGTTGACGGAGCTATCCGCAGCCAGAAACGACGGCGTCGACGTGGTTTTCACCACCGGCGGAACCGGCGTGGGCCCACGGGACATCACGCCAGACGTAGTCTCCTCTTTCTGCGAGAAAACCATCCCCGGCATCATGGAGTCCATCCGCGTCAAGTACGGCGCTTCGTTACCCAACGCCCTCTTGAGCCGCTCGGTGGCCGGGGTGGCCGGCCGGATGCTCGTCTTCGCCCTCCCCGGCAGCGTCAAGGCAGTCGCCGAGTACATGTCCGAGATCGAAAAAACCATCGAGCACCTGCTCATGATGCTGCACGAACTGGACGTGCATTGACGGCCAACGCCGACACAACCCGCGCCGTAATTTTCGGAGCAGATTATGGGACTACTTCCTCCGGCGAGAGCGTTTGGAGGGACGGGAGCGGGAAGAAGAAGAGGAGGAGGAGGAACGTTTCGGTGACGATTTATACGAAGAGCTCGATTTCTTCGGCGTGGAGTAGTTGCGTACCTTGGGCGTAGAACGCATCTTGGGTGTGGAACGCATCTTGGGTGTGGAGCGTACCTTGGGTGTGGAGCGCATCTTGGGCGTGGAGGGAGTCACCCGCCGGGTGGTGGGAACCCGCCGGTGGGTCTTCGGAATCGAGTGCTTGATGGCGCCGTTGGGAATGGTCGTGCGGTTGATCTTGGGCTGCCGGGGGTGGATGCTCTTTCCCCGCGAAGGCCTGCGACGATCCAGAATCTGGGGAGTCTGCCGAACACCGTCAAAGCTCGGCCTTTGGGGTTCCACCTGGCTTGCGGGAGCGCGTTGCCTCGGGGCACTATGGATCACTCCCAGATCCCTGGGGCCTTGGATCCGCCGGTACCCCGGAAAAGAGTGCAGCTTGCCCGGCGTAGGCTTGAGCTTGGGCCGGTAGATGCGTAACTTGTCGCCCTGCACACCCAACGACTTCTTCAGGGGAGGCTTCCCCAGCCCCGACTTGAGCGCCAGGTTATCCACCGCCCGCGCCTTGATTTGCACCTTGGTGTACTTGCTCACCTGCGCCCTGGGCAGGCCGCGATGGCAGGAGATGCCGCTCCTGTCCCGGCAGCGGCGGGGGAAGTAACTGTGCCGGAAAGCGTCGCGAACGCCCCGGCGCGAGATGTAGTGGTGATGGGGATGGGAATCGCAAAAATGGGTCCAGTTGATAAACGTCCAGTGGGAGTAGTACACCGGGTAGTAGGCCCAGCCGTACCAGTAGTTGTAGCCGGCCATAATCGGCGCCCACCCCACGTAGGCATCCGAGTGACGCCACATGACCCAGGCCGGTGCCCAGACCCTTCCGGGCACCCACACCCAACCGATGTAATCCAGAGAGGCCCAGGTCCCGTAATGGAAGGGGGCCCAGCCCCAGGCGAAGTGCGAGGACCAGGTCCATCCGTAGGTGGTAGACACCCATTGGCCGTAAGTGTACGGCCGCCAGTCTTCCCAGACCTCCAGCGGGCGCCACACCCATCCGTGCTCCGGAGTCCAGATCCATTCCCCGTGGGGCGAGAGCTTGTCGTAGAAGTAACCAACGTCCACCTCGTCCTGCATGTTCGCCGGATATTCCTCGGGCACGTTCTCGTCACCCTCGACGCCGAAGTAGCCCTGCTCCTCGTCCCCAAAGGTGTCGCCCTCGATGAATCCCTCATCCGGCTCCTGGGCAAAGGCACTCTCAAAACCCGCCCCAGAAAGGGCCAGGGTCAAGAACGAAATCAGAAATCTTGTCTGCATGGCTGCCTCCAAAACTTTGGTCCGCCATCTCCCTTATTGTAATGCAATGCATGTGCCAAGCCGGGCGCCCGTCCCTCTACCCGCAAGTCCCTTAGGACAAAGGGAGTTTTTGCAAAGCCCCCGGGGCCCGCCCCCGGAGCCCGCTCTTGATGCCAAAAAGGAACAGTCGCTGATTCCAGAATGAAACATGAAAATCCGCTAGGTCCAGGATCTTCCACCCACCTTCCGCGGCAATCCCAATCCACCGAGTAACTTTGACAACTTGCGAGAGGCCAGCAAGTGTTGCGTTTTTGTGCCGTCCGATGAAACGGACGGTATGAGCTTATTTCACACATCGTATCTTTGGCGCCGGGCACCTTGAGTTCCTTTTGGAAGTCAACTGGTTACATATTTTCTTGCGGGCACCGGTGGTGGATTGGGACAGGCTATGTCTCGTTGTACTTCTTGAGCTTCCGCCACAGCGTGTTGTAGCCAATGCCCAGTTGCTTGGCGGTGAGCTTCTTGTTGCCGTTGTTCTTTTCCAAGACGCTCTGGGTGTAGGCCTTCTCCACTTCTTCCAAGGTCATGCTCTTCTCGGTGCCCTCCACCACACAGGGAAGATCCTTCCCCTCCATGGCAAGTTGAAAGTCCTCCACCTGCAGATAGCTGCCGCGGCTTCGTATCACCGCGCGCTCGACGGCGTTTTCCAGCTCGCGCACGTTCCCCGGCCACGGATAGCCGACCAGGAACTCCTCGGCGGCTGTGTCCAGGACCAAATGGGGCTTATTCTCCTTCTCGCAAAAACTCTTGAGGAAATGCATAACCAGGGGAAGGACATCTTTCCTCCGCTCCCGGAGCGGGGGAATCTTGATGGTGATTACGTTGATCCGGTGAAACAGATCCTCGCGGAATTGTCCCGCCTTCATCAATCGAACCAGATCCTTGTTGGTGGCCGTGATGATTCTCACGTCCACCTTGGTAACCTGGGTACTGCCTACCGGCACCACCTCGCCTTCCTGCAGAGTACGCAGTAGCTTTTTTTGCATGGACGGACTCATGTCCCCGATCTCGTCCAGCAGCAACGTGCCGCCGTCGGCGGACTCGAACAAACCCTTACGGCTGCTGGTCGCTCCGGTGTAGGAACCCTTCACGTGTCCGAACAGCTCGCTCTCGATCAGGTTTTCGTTGAAGGCGGCGCAGTTGATCCGGACGAATTTCCTGTCGCGACGGGGGCTGTTCCGGTGAATCGCCTCGGCCACCAGCTCCTTGCCGGTTCCGTTCTCACCCAGAATCATCACGGTCGCCGAGGATTTCGAGATCCGGACGATCTCCTCCAGGATCTTCTTCATCGCGGGACTCTCGGCAATCATGTGGGCAAAGAAAGACCGGGTTATTTCCTTTTGCAATGCGTTCACTTCAAACTGCAACTCACGTCTCTTCTCCTTTTCCGCCTTCAGCAGCTTCTGCTGGGCCTTCTTCAACTCGACGTTTCTTTGCTCGAGCTGATCGATGGTTTGCTTGAGACTATGGGTCATGTCCCGGAAGGAATCCGCCAACTCGCCGATTTCGTCCCGGCCGCAGAAAGGCACCGGAGTGTTCAGATCCCCCGCACCCACGCGACGGGCCGCATCGGTCAATGACCGCAGCGGCCGGACCAGTCCGCGCGATATCAAAACGGACAACAGGGCCACGACCGCCAGTACACCGCTCAGAACCCAGATGATGGTGTGGCGAACTTGTGTAGTCTTGGTGGCAATCTGGGCGTTGAGTTGACGCAGGAGCTTGATGAACTTATCCACGCGAGTGCCCAGCATCACCCCACCGAAGATGCCGTGCTTTGCGTACGGGCCGGTACTGTAGAAAATTGGGCTGAACACGCGGGTGCGCAGCACGCCGGCCAGGTTATTGCTGGTGGCAATCCCGGTGCGTCCCGCCCGGGTTTCCAGAATCAGGGCGTGGTATCCCTCCCCCATCTTCCAGTCCAGTACCAGGAGATTGACCGGAGTGCGTCCCGCCAGAACGGCACTCTTGCTCGTCCCGGCGGCATAGGCCGACACCGGCTCGCCGGTCCGATCCACGCCGCGGATGTTCCAGTACTTGGGATGGGTTATGATCCAGCCCTGGTCGTCGAACAGGTAGGTGTAGTCCGCATCACGGTATCCCGCGAAGACCGTGGCGTTGTCCTCCATGGCCTTGACATGCTGGGTGAACTGCATCAGATGCAGGTGATCCAGGGCAATGGACACCACGCCTTCCTTCCGGCCATCCGGCCCGGCCACCGGCATGGCGAAGCGGATGACCCCATCGTACCGGACGCCCTCCACCGTGTCCTCCGGGGCCAGCCGGCCCAGCAACTCCTGCAGCTCGAGTTCGCGGGCCCGCAACTCCTCCGGGGTGACCTGCAGGGGCGAATCCACCAGGATACGCCGGCTCTCCCCGGGTATCCGGTATACCAACACGGTGCGATTCCCCTCTTCGAACGAGCTTACATATTCGACCGCTCCCGCCGTCCTCAGGGTCTCATAAAGCAGATACCGGTAAATCTGCTTGTCCTGCGTGTTCTTCTTCTTCAGGCGGGGAATGATCTTCTCGATCCCCAGCTGTTCGATCTTGTTGACATGGAATCCGGTCAGGCGGGACACGTAGATCTGCCCGAGATCCAGCTTCATGGCCTCGGGGAAGTACCGTTCGCTTCGGTAGGTGGTCTGCCTGGGATCGCTTACATTCCGATGCCGTTCGGCCGGAACGGGACGGCCGCGGACGATCAGCACCTTCTCCATGCCGTTCGCGCCTATGTAGCTAACCTCCTTGTACAGGGAAACCTCAAGGCGCTCCTCTTGCATCTGGTCGTCCGTGCCGGCGCGGATCCAAACCGACTTCTTGTGGCGCGCGGCAAACACGGTGTATGACTTGTCCGTCCGGGGAAGCTTGGCGAGCCTACGCAGATCCGACTCGCATCGATCGAGCAAATCGGAAACCCGCGTAGCGATGCATTCGGCCCGCCGTTCGTAAGTCCGGCTGATGTGATCGGCCTGTTCCCGGACCCGGTCCACCTGGATGGCCACCAGGATGCCGGTAGCCGCCAGGGGAAGCACGGCCAGCATCACAAAAGCGCCCAACAGCTTCCAGAACAAAGAATGCCGAAACCCGCCGCCGCCGGATTCGTGTCCAGTGGTCACGCCAATCAGCCCTCTTTCCTGGTTGCCCCTTCTTACGCCCCCTAAATGGGAATGACATCCGGATTGGAGGTAATCAGGAGAAGCTGGATCTTGAAGACGGTCCCTTCTCCTGTCGTGGACTCCACGTCGATCTTTCCTCGGTGGTGCTCGACAATACGTGACACGATGCTCAATCCCAGGCCGGTTCCCTCGCCGTTCGTCTTCGTGGTGTAAAACGGTTCAAAGACGCGCTTCAGGTCGCGCTCGGGGATTCCCGTGCCCGTATCGGAAACGGTGAATAACAACGCGTCGTTCGCGAACATCTTCGTATTGATGCTGAGCTCACCGCCTCCGGCCATCGCCTGGCAGGCGTTCGTCACCAGATTGATGATGAGTTGCAGCAACTGGGTACGGTTGCCGTTCAACAACGGCAACGAGACGTCCAGAGCCACGTTCACGCACACGTCGTGCTTGCCGATGATGTGTTCGCAGAAACTGAGGCCCTGCGCCACCAGGTCGTTGAACTGCAATGGCTCCGGCTCCTCCGCGGAGGGTTTGCCGTAGGAGACCAGATCCCGGGTCAGCTTCTGGATGCGCTTGGCGCCCTTTAGGATCTTCTCGACCTTCTCCACGTCGGATGGGTCGGTCTTGCCGGTCCCCAGCTTATTCGCCAGGAACTCGGCGTAGACGGAGATCGACGTCAACGGGTTGTTCAGCTCATGAACCACGCCGGCAGCCAGATTGCCCAGGGAGGCCATTTTTTCCGCCTCGATGATCTGGAACTCCAGCGCATGGATCTGGGTGAGGTCCTGGCCGATCAGAATCACGCTCTCCACCTCGCCGTCCCGGTCTCTGAGCGCGGCCAGATGGAAAACGATGTGAACCTGCTCGCCTTCCCGGGTGCGCATGCGCGTCTCCAGACCGGCCGGCGACGGAGAGTCGCCTATCGTTTGGGACAACTCCGCGGCAAACCTTTCCTGCTCCTCCTGGGGAACCCACATGAACAGGTCCGTGCCCAGCGTCTGGTTCTTGGGGAAACCCAGCAGGTTCTCCATGGCCCGGTTGTACACCAGAATCTGCCGGTTGCGGTTGGTGACGACGATCAGAGCGTTGGCGTATTCGAGAATGCTCTCCAGATAATCCTTCAAGAAAGCGGTTTCCTCCAGCAGGCGCTGACTGCGTAGCGCCAGGGCCATCTGGTTGGCCATGGAAATCAACAACAACTCGTCGTCGTCGGCCAGGGGAGTTTCCTCGGATCCCCCCAGATGGATGGTGCCAAAAAGCTGATTTTCGGCCACCAGGGGCACGTGGATGGCATGGGCGACGCCCTCGAACAGGTTGGGTACCTTTTCGCTGACCACGACGCAGACGAACTGGGCGATGGACGGATCCAGTCGCGTCTTCACCACCGCCGAACGACTGATGTGGATCTTGTTGACCATCCCCCCCCGCAAGGGACCGCGATGCTCCACCGCCGTAGGCACCAGCGACTTGGGATCGGTGAGCTGGACCAGGTAGTGGGTATGCGGGAAAAGCGCCTCGACGGTGTCCACGATAATCCGCAAGAATTTTTCCTGGGAGGAACCGAAGCTCAACTCCTTGCCCAGACCCATGAACACCTTCTGAATCTGACGCGCCTCCTTGAGCTTCGAGAGAGCGTTTCGCAGCCTCTCGTTGGCTTCATTGACCGGATCGTACCCTGGCTCCATATCGCTGCTCAGACTCCTCCCCCTCCCAGTTACTTCACTCGGGTTCGGACGAGCGCTCGAAATCCACGATGCGCTGGCCTCCCACGTATGACTTGGTTTCGTAGCGGGTAACCCGGCCAATTTTCCTGACGATATCCGCCATGCGCTCGGTCTCCGAAAGGATGATCTCCAGGATGCGGTTGACCTCTTGCGGGTCCTCCTTGCGAAGCTTGCGCTTGGCCATTTCGGTGTATCCCAGCACCGAGGTAAGCGGTTGATTCAGTTCGTGCGCGGTGGCCCCGGCAAGCTCGGCAATCATCGCCTGCTTCTCCGTGCGTACCAACTTCTCCTGGGCCTGGGATAATTTGCGTTCGATTTTCAGCCGTTCCCTCAGGTCGGTAAAAATGCCGGCCGTGGCTACTTCCTTTTTCTCCTCCATCACAATCCAGGCGGTCAGATGAATGGGTATCACCTCACCGGTATTGGACAAGACTTCCTTGAGGGTCGTGTTCAACTGGCCAACTCCGCCGTCGCTGCCCCGCCGGAGCAGTTCCATGACCTCGTAGGCAACCCGCCGTGGATAGAGATTGGTCACATGCAGCTTCCCGACGACATCCTCGGCCTTGTACCCGAATATCCGCTCGGCCCCCTTATTGAAGAGAATGATGTCTCCCTTCATATTGGCCGCGATGATCGCGTCCACGGAAGAGTTGATCAGATTCTCCAACCATTTCTTGGTGCTCTGGAGCTCGTTGGCGATGCGCCGCTCCCGGTCCACCGCCTGCATGTTCCTCAGCGCCAGCGCCACCGCCGCCGCCACGGCCGAGGCGAAGAAGATGTCCCGCTCCCCTAGCGTGTGGGTGAACCTCTCCGAACGCAAAAACAAAACGCCATCCACCTTCTCTTCGTGAATCATGGGAAAAAGCGCCAGCGAACCCACGCCCTTGCTGCTCAGGGCGGGGAGAATCTCCTTGAGCAGGGGGTGCCGCTCCACCCGATCCACCACGAAGGGCCGCCTGGTCCGGATCACCTCCCGAATCTCGGGATAGTTCTTCAAGGACACCACGATGTCGTGCAGGGAGGCGTCTTCGGAGGCCGCGGCCACCCGGGCAGTCTCGCCCTCGGGATGAACCAGAACGAAGGAGCAACGATCCACTTTCAGCACGGTGGCGGTTCGCGCGGCCACCAGATGCAACAGCTGAACCAGATCCAGAGAGGAGGCCAGCATGCGGGTAAGATCCAAAAGCGCTTCCTGCTCCTGCGGCCACCAGGCCACCCGGCGCTGCAACCGAGCCCGCAGGCGGGCGGTTAACTCCACGCTGAGAAAGGGCTTCACCAGATAATCGTCCGCGCCCGCCTCCAGCGCGACTTTCAGTTTCTGCAGGTCGTCCCCCTCGCCGACCACGATCACGGCCGTCTGGGCCGTAATCGGATCGCTCTTCAACGCCCGGCAAACATCCATCCCGTCCGTGGACAACCCCAAAAGCACTGCCGAAGGCATGAAAACCTGGGCCTTTTTCAGCCCCACCTCCCCGTCCGGGGCCAACTCCACCTCGTAGCCCTCTCCCTCCAGGCAGGCCTGGAGATACTCCCGACTGTCCGGGCTGTCATCGACGATCAGCACCCGGTCAGGTCCCGCGTTTTTACCCGCTTTCGTCACTCCATGGACTGTACCACGCGCCCCAACGAACTGGCAAGCTAGCGGCCAGCTAGTTAGGTCCGGCTATTCCAACTTCCCGTTCATGAGTGCAGAGAGGACTTGCCGATAGACAGCTGGATGAGCCGATCCACGTCGAGAATGAGTACCGGCCGCCCGTCTCCCAGAACCGTGGAGCCGGCAAAGGGCCCCAGGTTCCTCAAAAGAACACCTACGCTCTTGAGCACGACTTCCCGATGGCCGCTGATGCGCTGAGCCCCCAGGGCCACCGAGGGGACTTCTCCCTCTCCCACCAGCACGCCCTCCTCGATCTGGGAATGTCTGGGCACCTTTCCGTTCCCCTCCAGCAACCCGACCAGCCCCACCAGGGGAAGACCCTTCCCTCCCAGAATGACCTCTTGAGATCCCCCAAACTCGACGATCTGCTCCGGGCGTATAGAATGCACCCTCAACACCCGGGACGCGGGCAGGGCCAGCAGGTGCGGGCCGGCTTCCACCAGCAACACCTGCAGGATGGCCAGGGTCAAGGGAAGCTCAAGCTCGAACGATGTGCCCCGGCCCCTCTCCGACTTAACTGAAACCCGGCCGCCGAGGCCCGTAAGCGTCGCCCGCACGGCGTCCAAACCCACGCCGCGACCGGAGATCTCGGTCACGCCCTCTCCGGTGGAAAACCCGGGTAAAAAGATCAGATCGACGACATCGGTCTGCTTCAGCTCCTTTCCGGGCGGCACCAGGCCCGACTCCTTGGCCTTGGCCAGCACCTTTTCGGGATCGATCCCACCACCATCGTCGGACAGAATCAGCGATACCCGATCCTGCCGACGAGCAATTGTCAAGCGGATCTGTCCCTCCGCGGGCTTTCCGGCGGCCAGACGCGCCTCAGGCGACTCGATGCCATGATCGACCGCGTTGCGTAGCAGGTGGAGAATCGGTGTGTCCAGGGCCTCCACCAGGGCCCGGTCCAGCTCGACATCTTCCCCTTCGATCACGAACTGGATATGCTTTCCTCGGCTCTTGGCGATGTCACGACCGACTCGGGGAAGGCGCTGGGTCAGCATGGAGGCCGAAACCATCCGGACCTCCATGACCCGGTCATGCAGCCTGCGAACCACCTTGGTCAGTCGCTTCACTCCCTCGTTCAACGCGGGGCTGTCAATGCGCTCGGAAAGATCCTCCAGGTAGGAACGCAGGGCAACCAGCTCACCCACCGAGTCCACGAAGAAATCCAGCAGGTCGGTGCGCACTCGGACCGACGTGATTTTCGCGCGCTCGGGCGCCGTAGCCGTGGCGGGCTTCGGCTGATGCGCCACCGCGGACGCCGGAGCCGGTTTCGGCGCAAGCGCCGGCGCGGGGAGCGAAGGCGCCTTGGCGTCCGCGTCCAGTTGGATGGCCAGGCTCTCCAACTCGGCGAAGGTTGCCATCAACCTGCGTATCTCGGCGGCTCCTCGGTCGGTGATCAGGCGAAAGCGGATGGAGTGTCCCTGAAACTTTCCGGCCCGCATGTCTTCCACCTTCGGATCCGAGTGGGTGATCTCACCGAGCTCGCAAAGTCGTCTGTAGATCAGATACGAGCGCACGGACGGAACCGAGCAATCGGCGGAGATGTTCACCTGGATCAGGTAAGCTCCAGTGGATTCCGGCGGCTTGATTGCCACGCTGGGCACCGGGGCGACGAGCGGGTGCGGCGCCTTTTTCCCCACGCTCTTCAGCCTCCGGGTCAACTGGGCCACTCCCGCCAAGAGATCGAGGGGAACCTCCTCCAGGGGCTGGTCTGCGGTGATGGCCTTCAGTTGCTTGCGAAACTCATCCAGCCCCCTGAGGATAAAATCCACCTCCTCGGGCTTCACGGCCACACCCTGTTCCCGGTGACAATCCATCAGATCTTCTAGCTGGTGAGCCAGATGGGCCATCTCTTCGTAGCCCATGGAACCGGCCATGCCCTTGATCGAGTGGAGGTGGCGAAAAACTTCGTGAATACGCTCCCGGTCATCCGGATTCTGCTCGAGCTGAACCAGATCCCCCTCCAGATCGTCCAGATGCTCACCGGTGTCGCTCAGAAAGAGCGATTTATATTTAGACATGTCCATGAGAAAACCGACAGGACCAACAAGCTACTACACTTTATCCAAAACTCCGCTACTAAGTGCCTACGCTTTTTTCAAGACTTCGCTTGAAAAAGTGTTGGCTTAACCGACATGGGCACTCGTTGCCATCACCAACCTACCTTACAACATGTTGTCGCGTTTCCATCGACAAGTGCCTACCGGCGAGAAGCCAGGGACTTCTTGACTACCTGGATGACATTCTCTGCTTTGAACGGCTTGACGATGAAATCGGTTGCCCCGGCCTCGATGGCCTCCATCACCAGCGACTCCTGTCCCAGGGCGCTGCATATGATGATGGTGGCGGACGAATCTTGCTTGAGGATCTCCCGGGTGGCTTCAATACCGTTCTTGAAGGGCATCACGATGTCCATGGTGGTGACTTCGGGGGCCACGTCCCGGTACTTCTCCACGGCTTCAACCCCGTTGGCCGCCTCTCCCGCAATCTCATATTCGCTTGAGGTGAAGATCTCTTTCAGTGTATTTCTCATAAACACAGCGTCATCCACGATGAGAACGCGAGTTGCCATTTATCCCTCCTTAACGTACCACCCAGGCATTTCTTAATTACTACGTACTCCACTCCGCGTCAAATGATCGACTCGCGGCCGATCTCGGTCAGCCGCTGTTTGATGGAGCCCTCGATGAACTCGGTGTCAATCAACTCCATCAAGGCTCCCCGGTGCCAGGAGCGCCTGCGCCCTTGTTGCACCGGGCCCTCCGCGCGAACTTCGTCCAGAGACTCTATCTGATCGACGGCCAACCCAAGGCTCTCCCCGAACACCTCCACCAGAATTATCTGCCCGGCGCTGTCCGTGGAGCCCACTTCCAAAAACGCACTCATCCAAATCACCGGGATTACCCGTCCGTGGTGGTTGATCACACCTCCGATCCAACCGGGTGCACCCGGGACCGGCACGAGTGGTGAAGCCAGTTCGAACACCTCTACGATCCCGGCGAGCGGCAGCCCGAACCGCTCCTGGCTCAGGCGGAAGACCAGCGTCCGATCACGGTCCTTCTCCTGGGGCTGGTCCGGCTGTCCTGCGGGTCCGGGTTCATTCATCGGTTTGGTCCAGCTTGAACTTACGCACTTCGGCATCCATGGCTCCGGCCAGGGCGACGATTTCATCGGCCAGCCGAGTCACGTCCAACAATGAGCTGCTCTGCGCCTCCACCGCCTGCGATACCGCCTCGGTGGAAGATGCGTTCTTCCGGGCCACATTCGAGATGTTCTCAATGGCCTTCACCGTTTGCTCCGCCCCGGCAATCTGCTCGCGGGCCAAACGACTGATGATCTGAACCCGATCCGAGCCGCTGGTCACGGTCGTGGCGATGTTTTCCAGTGCATCTATGATCGAGGTGAGCTGATCCCTTCCCTCGGAAAGGTGCCGGCTGGTGTCCTTCCCCGCCTGCACGGTCTCTTCGCTTCCGGCGGTAACCTCCTCGACAATCCCGCCGATCCGCTCGGCGGATCGCGAGGTATTCTCGGCCAGCTGGCGTATCTCCTCCGCCACCACGGCGAAACCACGCCCGGCATCACCCGCCCGGGCCGCCTCGATGGTTGCGTTGATGGCCAGCAGGTGGGTCTGTTGGGCCACCTCGGTAATTACCTTGACGATGTTCCCGATCTCCTTGGTGCGCTCACTAAACTCGAAAACCCGCTGAGAGTACTTCTCGATCCCCTCGAACACTCCCCGCATCTTCTCGACCGCCTTACCCGCCATGCGGCTGCCCGACTGGGCCACCACGCTGGCCTCGGTAGACGACTTGGCCGCATCCTCCGCCGAACGCGACGTCCTCTCGATGCTCCGGGCCATCTCACCGGTCAGCGCCGATGTCTTGGTCACCAACTCCGCCTGGAACTCAGCCCCCTTGCCGATCTCGTCCATGGATTGGGAGATCGCACCCGCCGAAACATTGATCCGCTTGGCCAACTCGGTGAGCGACGATGACGACGAATTGGCCTGGCTGGATGTGGAAAGCAGCGTACTCAGCATGTGCAAGAAATTCACCCGCATCTTTTCTATAGAGGCGGCCAGGCTGTCCAACTCGTCCGGCCGGGCGCCATGCCTGCGGCGCTGGATCTGCTGGGAGAGATCGCCGGCGCCCACCCCTTCGGCCACCTGCGCCAGCTTCCGCAGCCTCCGGCCGACCGACAAGGCCCACCACACCGTAGCGACAAATGTCGCCAATCCCGTCCCGGCGATGGCAACCAGCTGGATCCAGCCGGGCCGGTCTGGAGAATGAACCACAAACCAGGTAACCAGCGGAGTAAGCAGGACCAGCAGGTAACCGATGAGAATTTTGTATAGCAGCCGCATTGGTACTATTTAAGGATAGTTTTCATCAGGTCACCGGCTCGATGGGAAGCAGCACCGTAAACGTGCTGCCCTTCTCTGGTTTACTTTCCACTTCGATGATCCCTCCATGTACCTCCACCAGGTTGCGGGTGATGGCCAGGCCCAATCCGGTGCCGCCGTACTCCCGCGTAGAGGAACCGTCCACCTGGTAAAACGAGTCGAAAATGCGGTCCAGCTTGTCGCTGGGAATTCCCACGCCGGTGTCCGCCACCGCGATGCTCACGAACTCCTCCATCGCCGGGATCAACGCCACGGGAAGATCCTCGCCAACCCGGGCGCTTTGACTCGGCCGGGAGATCGGCGCCACCTTTACAAAAACCGTTCCGTCTTTCCGGTTGAACTTGATCGCATTTCCCAAAATATTGACCAGGACCTGCCTGATCTTGTCCGTGTCGGCGTGAATAATCGGGGTTTTCTGCTCGGCTGCGAAATCAATAGTGACGCCCAGCTTGCGGGCCATCGGCATGACCGTGGTAACCGCCGAGCGCGTGACTTCGACCACATTGGTGGGAGTCGGGTTCAGCCGGAGCGCCCCCGTATCGATCTTGGAAAAATCCAGAATGCTGCTAATCAACCCCAGAAGCTGCTCCCCCTTCTCCATGATCGTGCCGATGTACTCCCGCTGCTCATCGGTCAATGGCCCGGCCAACCTCTCCAGCAGCATCTCACTGTAGCCGATCACGGAGGTCAGCGGGGTACGCAGTTCGTGCGAGACGGTGGCCAGAAAATTGCTCTTCAGCCGATCCAGCTCCTTCAACCTCCTAAACGACTCGGCAAGCTCCTGGTTCTTCACCTGCAGATCCGCATAGCTGGCCGTCACCGCCTCGACGTGCAAGCGGGAGATGAGGACATGCTTGTAGCCGATAAAAAGCATCACCTCGATGGTCTGGGTGAGATGCCGGATCACCTTGAATACCACGTCACTCCTCACCTTACGCACATTCCCCAAGAGACGCGAAGCAATCCCGGGATTGAAGCGCTCACCCAGGTACGAGAGATCGGGGGGAGAAACGTCCGCGGGAAGATAGGGGCCGTACAACAGTCTGCCGATGGCGTCCCCCTCGTGAAAAATCGGCGCGAGGGCGTAGCGCAAGCCGGTGTGGCAATCGTAATAGATCGGGTCCCGACCGGAAATCTCCAAATCGCGGATGATGGACACCTCACGGGTGCAGCGTACCTTTCCCTCCGGAAGTTGGAAGAGATAGGCGCAGAAATCGGCGCCGCTCCCCTTCACGTCCACCAGCAACTCCCTGGATCGATCGAAGATCTTGAAACCGATCTGGAACAAGCCGGCGTAGCTCTCACAAACCTCCCGGAAGGACTCCAGATCCAGAAGCTCGCCCAACGAGAAGCTTTTCTGCAGGACCGAGGAATCCATCGTCGACGGCGGAGAAACCGACTTCATCGCAAATCTCCTTCCTCCTGGCGGAACGAGGGCCCACCGACCCGGTCGGACGGCTTGAGCACTCCGGTGATGAACTCGTTTTCCGTCACCTGCAGTTTCTCTTCCAGGTTGTGCTTGACATTCAGCGATCTCCAGGTCAGGCGCAGGATCCCCTCCAGGGTCTCCATAACGCCCTTTCCCCGAATGGCCGTGGCCTTGTAGACCGGCTCCTTGCCCCTCCGAGCCACCTCGGCGATTTCGTCGTCGGAACGTACTTCGGGCAGATCCCGCTTGTTGAACTGGATAACCATGGATATTTCGTTGAGGTCCAGCCCGTTAATCTTGAGGTTGTTCGCCATGTCCCGCCAGGACTCTTTGTTGGCCTTGCTCAGGCTCTTTTGCGAGTCGGCGGTGAACACGACGCCGTCGGCGCCCTGGAGAACGACCCGCCGGGTGGAGTTGTGCATCACCTGCCCCGGAACGGTAAAGATCTTGACCTTCACGGTGAATCCGGATTGGGTCTTGAAAAACACGGGCATGAGATCGAAGAAGAGCGTCCGGTCATCGGACGTGTCCAGCACCATGAGCCGGCCGCGAGAGTCGGGATCGAGCACCTGGTGAATGACCTGGAGATTGGTCGTCTTCCCGGATAAGGCCGGACCGTAGTAGACGATCTTCAGGGTAATTTCCCGCTGTTTCAGGTTGAACTGAACCATGTTTCCTCAAGCACCGGCAACCGGAGTCATCTCGGGCCCTGGGGGATCGTGTTTACCCCGCTGGGCGCCTTCGCGACTCTTGGAAATGGCGCCAAACGGCGGCCGCACCAGCACCACCAAAACCTCCCGCTGGGAAGTCAGCATGACCGTCCGGTGCGAGGCCAGGGCATGCTCCACCGCGGTAACGGATATCTCCCGGCCGACAAACAGCGGCACGATCGCCAAGGGGAAGACTACCGGGTCGCGCACCGGGAGAAGCGGAAGCGTCGACGGGATCTCAAGCTGGTCGTTTTCCTCGATGGAGATCATGAACCCAAGCTAGTCGATGGGTACCTTGCGCCGGTGGCCCCGGCGCTCTTTTATTTTCGGAAGGCGCACGCGGAGAAGCCCCCGGTCATACTTACACTGGATGTTGCGCGTGTCGCCCGCTCCGGGAATCTCGACGATGCGCCGGAATTTACCGAAGGATCTCTCCATGCACTGGAAATTGACACTGTCAGGTGGCGATATCTTGAGCTTTTTCCCCTCGATGATCAGGATATCGCTGAGCACCGAAATCTCCAGATCCTCCCGGATCAGCCCCGGCAACTCCGCCTCGATGATAATTTCGCCTTCGGTTTCCAATACATCCAGGAGCACATCCACGCTTCCGCCTTCGCTGAGGGCCTCCTCCCGCGAAGGATCAAAGAACTCACGAAAGATCCGGTCCATCTCCCGGCGGAAATACAGCAATTTCTCAAGCGATTCTTCGGGGATACTGGCCACACCGCACCTCGATCGAAAAGGTGTTTCTCACTCGCAAACGGTCTGTGAAGCTACCACCCCGCGCCCTGTTTTGCAAACGAAATCTGGGGGATCGGACGCGTCAGCGGGGAACTCTTCAACGTTTAGTTCCATCTTCCGTGCGGCCTCGCACTGGTGCTGATCGGCGGAGCGGCAATATACCGGTTAATCCGCGGTTTCTGGCCAAACTCTAAGCGCCGAATTTTTTTAGTCTTTCTGCGTGCGCCAGCAAGAGAGGCATCACCTCGGTGGAGTGAATCCGGCCCAGGCCACCCTGGAGAAAAGCGATCTCCGAGAAAGACCGGCAGGCGTCCACGCGGGCGGAGGCGGCCACGATGCAGACGGGCACCGGGTGCCAGGAATGGCTCTTGAGGCTCCAGGGGGTGGAATGATCCCCGGTGATGCACAAGACATCCGGATTCAGCCCGGTCAAACGGGGCACCAGTCGGTCGAAGTGCTCGATCGCCTTTACCTTGCCGTCGTAGTTTCCGTCTTCGCCCATGGAGTCGGTCTTCTTGATGTGCAGAAAGATGAAATCCGTATTGGGGAGTTCCCGCTCAACCAGATCCAACTCCGCCTCCATGCTGGACTGCCCCGCCTCGATCACCCGCATGCCCGCCAACTTGGCCACGCCCTTGTACATGGGATAGGCGGCGACGGCGCAGGACCTCCACTTGTAAAGATCGCCAAAGCTGGGCAAGGGCTCGTAGTTGTCGAACCCGCGCATCATTACGAAGTTGGCCTTGGGTTCATCGGCCAGCGTTTTTTGCGCCTGCCGGATAAAAGTATTGGACAGCTTGGCCGCGAGAAACGCCTCCGGTGTCGGGTTGTCTTCGATGGGAACCACATCTTGGGGTTTCTGGCCCACCCGCTGGGGATCGCTGTCGCAGAGCCGCGCGTCCAGTTGCCTACCCCTAAAGATCACCGCGGCGCGGTACCCCTTGACGTGCTGAAGTAAAATCTGGACGCCTTCGATCTCCGCTATCTTCGCGGCCAGTTTGGCGGTCAACCGCTGTCCCTCATCATCCGGGATGCGGCCGGCCCGCCGATCCGAAATGGTGCCGTCGGCACCCAGGGTGGCAAAGTTCAGCCGGCTGGCCAGGTCCCCTTTCTTGAACACGAAGGGAGTTCCGGCGGTGTCCAGAACGCCCCTTCCGATTGTGTAACGAAATGGATCGTAGCCGAACAGGCCGATGTGGGCCGGGCCCGACCCCGGGGTGATCCCGGGCGCCACCGGGTCATGAAACCCGCAGATCCCCCGCTCGGCCAGATCGTCCAGGTTCGGCGTGTGGGCCGCCTCCAGTGAAGTTCGGCCGTTCGGTCCCGCCAATCCGCCCACCCCGTCGAGGACCACTAGGACGACCTTCTTGTCGTTCGCCACCGCCAGCGAAGCCAGGAAATCCAAATCCATGGAAGTTCTCCTTCTAGCCCTGCTTATAGGCTCGGAACTTGAAATCTGTTCAATGAACTGTATCGGTATGGCGTTACCCCTGATTAAGCTTGTCCCGTGGCGCGAAGCGACACGGGGCTAGAAAGTCTGCACGGATGTCCGGGCGCTGTAGCTGAGCCCGATGGTCAGGTCGGAGGCCAGGCCGTAGTCCCAGGAGGAGTACCGGTAGAAGAACAGATCGTGGGTGAAGGTGAAGAAGATCGGTCCCACCAGCGCGAAGTAGATGCGGTTGGTCCACTGGCCCTTGAGCGTGTTGGTCCGTCCGATGTCGCCAAAGAACGTCGAGAACTTCGACTCGAACTGAAAGGGGCTCTCCATCAGGCTGAACAGATCCGTCCGGACCAGTTCATAGCCCACATCCACACCGTAAACTGGATCGGCGTTCTCATCCAGCACCTCGTGACGCACGCCGGCACCGATCTTCGCTTCCAGCGTGGACAACAAAGCGAAGCGGACACCCATGGTGCCGGTCAACTCCAGGTGGTGGTAATCACGCTCGTCCGGCTGGGTCAGCTCGGTCTCGGTCTTGCCCTCCACATACAGCGCCGGCACATACCAGCCGGAGCTTTCCGTACGCAGGGCGTTGAGCTTGTACAGCAAGTTGAAGGTGGTCAGGTCCTCGCTCTCCACGAAATCCGCTGCGTTGGTCGAACTCTTGGCGTACTTCAACAACATCTCGGCGGAGAACGCGTGGAAGCTGGAGGAGGCTCCCAGCTTGCCGCGCACCTCTCCCTTCAGGGCAATGAACTCGTCGCGGGTGAGCTGACTTTCCCCGTAGTCGGGACCGTTATCGACGCGGGTGTCGGCCAGGTTGAAGTTCACCATGCCCGAGAACGTCCAGCGGAGCCTGCGAGCGAGATCGACGAAGTTTGCCTCCAGGTCGATGGGCTCGGGCTCCGCTCCGCCGAACCTGGGGCCGGAAAGAAACCCCCGCGCCAACTCCCCCAGGATCGGGGCGTCCCCCTCCGGATCGGGGCGGAACAGCGCCATCTTCTTCTCCTGACCTTTGAAATACGAAAGCATCCCCTTGGCCAGATGCTCGATGGTCACAGCGGTGTAGGACTCCCCGGACTCGAGGGCCCGGCCGTTTACCTTGATGGCATCGCCGCAGCTCAAGCCCCGGTGCAACAGGCGAACTTCCCCGGTCGCTCCCTTCTCCTGGGCCATGGCGGCACAGAGCTTGGTCAGCTCCTCGACGTTTAGCTCGAACCGGTAGATCCGGTTCCGGTGGGGCAACCCGGAGAAGAAATCGTGCCGGGTGATGGCACCCTCCAGGGGAAAAACCGTTCGCGGATCGACCACTCCCCGGTTGATGAAGGCCAGCTCACTCTTGGTTTTGCGCCGCATGATCTCCATCAAGTACCGCTCGAAATCCGTATGGCTCATGGGCTTCTGCAGTTTCCCGCCGCCCACGGGCTGATCCCAGTCGGTGCAGTAGGACTTCTTGAGGGAGGCCAGCTCCTCCCGGATAACCGGTTCCGGCGAAACCGCAGAGGGATCCAACTCGGCGCTATCGGCAGATTCCACCCGCCAGAGATTGCCTTTGCGCACCACGGTCAGATCGACACGTCCCAAATGCTGGCCGAAGAGATCGCTGCCGACGATGGGCGTGGCTCCGTCGGCGAAGCGGATGACTCCGATGCCCCGCTCGCCCTCACTGGAAGTGAACCCGTTGGCGACGATCAGGTCGGCACCGGGAAGCGATCGGGCCAGCTCCAACGCCTTTCTGGGCGATGTCTCCGAGTAATCCAGGTGGGAAAGCACGAACACCAGGTCGGCCCCGGCTTCACGCGCCGCCGCCGCTACTTTCTGCGCCCGTTTTATAGGATCGGCAACCTTGATACCCAAAAGGTTCGGCGGGGGGACGTCTTCCGCCAGGTTGCCGTGGATGAGCGAAAAGACCGCTATCTTCAAACCCCCGCGTTCGAACAGGCGGTACCGCTTGGGCCCGGCCCCGATGAACGGGCACAACCCGACCTCCTTCGACTCGCAGTCCAAATTGGCCGCGGAGAACTCGAGCCCGGCCTCCACGCAGGCTTCCAGGTAGGCCCGCAGCCGGTCCGGGGCGGCGTAGAGGTCCTGGTTGCCGAGCGCCACCAGCTCGTAATCGGCCGCGCGGAGCCAACCCGCCAGCATCCTGGCCCCCGGCTTTCCCTTCGAGAGAACGAAGCGCCCGAACGCATGCGGTCCGATGTTGTCGCCGCCGTTGAGCACCAGCGGCAACGGCCGGCCGGCCCCGGTCAGCTCAAGGCGCACGGCGGCAACGGCCGCCACCAGATTGGCGAAATCGCTCGCCGGCTCGTCCTGCCCGCAGGCAACCTCCGAGAACCGGCCGTACAGGTCGGTGGTGAACAAAACCACTACCCGCCGCCGGTCAGCCCGCTCTCCCGCCGGCGCTCCGGCCGGCGCCAGAAACGCCGCCAGCACCAAGACAGCTACCACCACATAGCACCGGTGTCCCATCCTGCCCATCAAACGCCCTCGGCCTTATCGAAGATGTTGTAAACAGTTATCATTACTATCGCGACACCCTCGATCTTATCACTGGAGATCATAAAGAAAGAGGCTCACACCATTTGCATCGCCGGTCAAGAGAGATTCTGTTTACCGTGATTCGGGGTTCACCCCGATGTTTATGTTTACTGATAGTCGGCGCGGTCCGTCAGCGGTGGCCCCATCCCACCCGGATAAAGAAACTCGTATAGCTGTCCGACGTGTCTCCCAGGTTCTCATCGTTGATGAACAACTTGATCAGGTCATACCCCGCGCCGACAAGCAGGCCGCCGAATAGCTTGAATTCAATACCGGTCATCAGGTTGAAGCCCATGCCTTTTCCCA
>JAUXGL010000208.1 GCA_030622135.1 Deltaproteobacteria bacterium | reverse complement strand
GGTGTTGGGTCACCTGTGGTGGCTGCTGGACCCCATCCTGCTGACCTGTGTCTTCTACATCGTGGTGGCGGTGCTGTTCCGCCGCGGGGGAGGCAACCATCCGTACATCCTGTTTCTGATCATCGGGCTTCTGTCCTGGAAGGCGTTCTCGGACTCGGTGGGCCAGACGGTCAACTCAATTAGAAGTCAAGCCAGCATTATCAAATCGATCAGCTTCCCCAAGGCGGTTCTGCCCCTGTCGCTGGTGCTGTCCAACACGGTCCATTTCCTCTTCGCCCTGGTGGTGATCGTAGTCCTGGGGTTGTGGTACGGCGGCGAGTACGACACCTGGCCGAACGTCTACTACCTGATGCTGCCGGTGGTGATTGGATTGCAGGTGTTGTTCACCTCGGGAGTGGCCTTCATCGTGTCCGCCCTGGGCCTTTTCTTTCAGGATACCGGCAACATCGTGAGCCATCTTCTCAGGATATGGTACTTCATGTCGCCGGGCCTTTACAGCATCGATCTGGTGCCCGAGAAGTACCAGGCCATCTACCGGCTCAATCCTTTCTGCGAGTTGATGACCAGCTACCGGGATATCCTCATGAAGGGGCGCATGCCGGACTGGTACGATCTGGGCTACGTCCTGGGCATCGGGCTGTTTAGCTGCCTGGTGGGTTATTTCATCTTCAAGCGCTACGAGGGGCGTTTCGTGCAGAAGCTATGAATTCCCCAAACGTCATCGAAGTCCGGGACGCCGGCATGCGTTACCGGGTGCACAAGTCGCGCCGACGATCCCTGCGCGAGAAGATGTTTCGCACTCTGCTGCGCCGGGACGAGGTGATTGACATCTGGGCCCTGAAGGACGTCTCCTTCGATCTGGAGCGCGGCGGTTCGTTGGGGATCATCGGCGACAACGGGGCGGGCAAGTCCACCCTGTGTCTGCTGCTCTCCCAGATCATGGCGCCCACCTCCGGCAGCGTGAACGTGGCCGGCCGGGTCTCGGCGCTGCTGACCCTGGGAGCGGGATTCCAGCCCGACTTGACCGGTCTGGACAACATCTTTCTCAACGGGATCTACCTGGGCTTCACTCGCGACGAGATCCAGGATAAGTTCGGCGAGATCGTTGGGTTTTCCGAACTGGGGGAGTTTATCGACCTGCCGGTGCGTACCTACTCATCGGGCATGCGGGCCCGGCTGGCCTTCAGCATCGCCGCAACGATAAAGCCCGAGATCCTGATCATCGACGAGCTTATGGGGGTGGGAGACCGCAAGTTTCAGCAGAAGAGCATCGTTCGGATGAAGGAGCTCATCCAGGAATCCAAGGCGCTGGTGGTGGTTTCCCACAGCATGGACACTGTCCGGGATCTCTGCTCCCGTACGGTGTGGCTGGACAAGGGGCGGATCGTCGCTCAGGGACCCACACAAGAGGTGGTCGAGCAGTATGAGTCCCATTGACCCGGATGCCTACGCGTTGATCTCCCCGGTTCGGAACGAAGCCGGCACGCTGCCTTGCACCATCGCCTCGGTCTTGACCCAGACAAAAAAACCGGTGCGCTGGGTGTTTATAGACGACGGGTCCGGCGATGAAACGCCTGGCATTCTCGCGGCTGCGGCCGCCGGTTGTGTCTTCATCCGGGTGATTCGGTTCGATGATCGGGGGTTTAGGCAGCCGGGGCCGGGGGTGGTGCGGGCGTTCGGGCGGGGAATCGAGGAGCTGCGGGATGTGAGCTGGGAGTTCGTGGGCAAGCTGGATGGAGATGTCCAGTTGCCCTGCGACTACTACGAAAAGCTGCTTTCGGCGTTTGCGGCGGACTCGAAGTTGGGAATTGCTTCGGGAGCTTGCCTGGTGCCGAAGGGTAAGGGCTGGCGGTTGGAGAAGAACATTCCGGTTCACACCCGGGGGCCGTGCAAAATGTACCGGCGGACCTGCCTGGGGGAGATCGGCGGGCTTGTGCCCATGTTGGGGTGGGACGGGCTGGACGGCTACATGGCGCGGATGAAGGGCTGGCGGACGAAGACGCTTTTGGATCTGAAGGTGATCCACTTCCGGCCCACCCACGGCGAGCGCCGGTTTTTGGGGGCCCTGCGAGACGGGCGGGGGGCGTACCGCCAGCACTACCGGCCGTCCTATCTACTGGCCCGGGCGGCGGTGAACCTGCTTCGTTCGCCCTACCTGCTTCGGGGCCTCGGGCTGGTACTCGGGTACCTGGGCGCTCACCTTAGGCGCGAGGAGCGCATCGATGACCCTGAGTTGATCCGTTATATACACGACGAGCAGCGACGGCGGCTCAAGAACCGGGGGAGAGAGTAGGCGTGGCGGTGCGGATTTGCATGCTGGTTCATGAGCACTATCCCCGTGACTTCCGGGTTCGCCGGGAGGCGCGGGTGCTTTTGGCCGCCGGCCTGGAGGTGACCGTCGTTTCCCTGCGGGAGCCCGGCCAGCCCGCCAAGGAGCGCATCGATGGGGCCGAGGTGATCCGGCTGCCGATAAAGCGGCACCGGGGCCGGCCCATGCCGGTTTACGTTTTGGAATACGCCGCGTTCGCGGCGGCGGCGGGCTCCTGGCTTGCGGCCCAAAGACCGTTCGATGTCGTGCACATCCATGCGCCCCCGGATTTACTGGCTCTGGCCGGTGTCTTGCCCAAGCTCCGGGGCGCCCGGCTGATTCTGGACATACACGACCTGACCCCGGAGTTGTACCGCTCCCGCTTCAAGCGCGCCGGGGGCGCGGTCGCCCAGTTGGCACTCAAGGCGGCCGAAAGCATGTCCTGCGCCGTGGCCGACCGGGTGATTACCGTGACCGAGGTGTTCAAGCGCCGGCTGGTTTCCCGCGGCGTCGCCGCGGACAAGATCCTGGTGCTGCACAACTGCCCCGATCCCGGGATCTTCAAGCCCCGGCGGGGGCGGGGCCGGCGGAGGGACGGCTTCGTCGTCATGCACCACGGAACCCTGCTTTACCGCTACGGTGTGGACGTGCTCCTGGAGGCCTTCCGGTCGGTGAGCGCGAGGGTGAAGAACGCCCGTCTGGAGATCTACGGGCGGGGCGATTGGCTGCCCCGGCTAAAAGAGATGGTGGAGGAGTTTTCTTTAAAAGATCGGGTCACCCTGCATGGGGAGACGCCGCAGGAAGAGGTGGCCGCGGCGCTTTCCAGGGCTGACCTGTGCGTGGTGCCCAACCGCCAGGAGCCCTTCACCGACCTGCTCCTGCCCACCAAGCTGCTGGAGGCGCTCCTGGTGGGCTGCCCGGTGGTGGCCTCAGCCACCACGGTGGTCGCGGACGCCTTCTTGTCGGGGGGAGTCTGCCTGGTGCCGCCCGGGGACGCCCTGGCCCTGGCCCGGGTCATCATCGGGCTTTTGGCAGACGAGCAGGCCCGGGCGACGCTGGCCGCCGAAGGGAAGCGGCAGGTCAGGCGGTTCGACTGGAAACGGGAGCAGAAGAAGCTTCTTGCGCTGTATGCGGAGCTGGGCGTTTAGCTCCCGCGGTAGCGGACTTCCCGCAGGAGATTGGGTAGTCGGGTGAGCAGGCACTCGGCCTTGTGCTTCATGATCGCTAGGGCACTAGAAGACTCCCCGAAGCAAATCATGTTGCGATTAACGGGGACGACGCAGGTGCACTCGTCGACCAGGCACGGACGGGGCCCGTCGTAGAGTTTGAACGAATCCTGCCGAATGTTGCCCATGTAGTTGTACCAGGGCTTCTTGGAGAAACAGCGGAAGATCCTGCCGTTGGGCTTGACCACGAAGAAGAGCTGGCCGGTATGGCAGGGGGTGCCATACGACTTCCAGGTGCGGATGGACTCGGTGCCGCCCACCAGGCTGTCCTTGATTTCCCGCTCAATGTGCTCCGGATACCGGGTGAACTCGTTGCCGATCTTAAGCACCTGGAAGGCCATAGCAACCTCGTTTTGCCTCAGCCGATTCCGTACAGCCATGAGCTGAGTGAAGTTTTCTTTGGTCACCACGGCGCAGACGGTAAAGTCGGTTTCGGGGTCTTTAGTACCCTGGAAGAAGACCGCCTTTTTTATGAACTTGTCCATGTCGACCTGGCCGAGGTGCAGGCTGGCGTTTATGAACTCCAGCGCGGGGCCGCACAGCCGGACGAGCTTCTCCAGCTTGGGGCGGGAAGGGGAGAAGTTGGTCGTCAGGGCGATTGTATGCCCGCAGGCGATTACTCGCTCGCAGACTTGCATGAAGCGGGGGTGGATGGTTTCCTCGGCCCCGGAAAACTTGACCTGCCACGATCCCGGCAGCTTCTTGAGCAGCTTCAGCGTAGCCGCGACGGTGTCATTCTCGGCGTGGCCGTGGCGGCGCTTACCCCGGTCCTGCTGGCTTTCGCAGCAGTAGGGACAACGGTAGTTGCACAGATCGGTGAGATGCCATTCCAGACTGGGCCGGGGGGCCGGGCGATTGGGCAGCGGTGTCATTCAGATCTCGAAGTAAAGAACCAGCACCACGACCGCGCCGTAGAGCAAGACGTTTGCCAGTAGGGGGATGTCGGTGAACAGCACCTTCTCGGGCTGATCGCCCTTTTTTCGGACGTGGATCAGGTATAGGTAGCGGAACAGGCCGAAGAGGACGAAGGGAATGGTCCATTTCAGCCGGTCGGTGCCGAATTTCGTGATGGTGTCCGCGGAGAGGGTGTAGAGCGAGTAAGACACCACCGTGGCCGCGGCGGTGATGACGATCATCTGGTCGAGCAGGTAAGGGCTGTACTTGCCCAAAGTCGCCCGGTGGTCTTCGGCCCTGGTAAGGCTTAAAAGCTCGTGCCGTCGCTTGGCCGTGCCTAGAAACAGCGAGATCAGCACGGTGCAGACGAACAGCCAGGAGCTGATCGGCACCGGAATGGCCTCGGCCCCGGCCGCCACCCGCATGACGAACCCCGCGGCGATGACGAACAGGTCCAGGATCACCACGTGCTTGAGCAGGAAGGAGTACAAAAGCTGCAGCAACAGGTAGCCGCCCACGATCCATAAGACGTGCAGGTTGACCAAAAAAGCCAACACCAGCGCCCCGATCCACAAGATGGTGGCCGACACCGTCGCCGGTGCGACGCCCAGGGCCCCCGAGGCAATGGGACGCTTGGCCTTCTCCGGATGCTGCCGGTCCCGTTCTCGGTCGAAGATGTCGTTGAGCAGGTAGGCCGCGCTGGAAGCCAGGCAGAAGGCCCCGAAGGCCATCACCGCGGCCATCACCGCGCCCGTGTCGTCTACCCGCCGCGCGAAGATCAAGGCCGCGAATACGAATACGTTCTTGGTCCATTGCCGTAGCCGCATTGCCCGCAGCAGGTGAAAGGCGATTTCCATGTCTCCAGGTTTACGCCAACAGATCGGATCAAGCAAGATAATGATAAACAGTTTTCGCAGGGTATGGTTGGATTGTCCGGATTTCTGAGATCTATGATTTACAGAGTTTTTAGATTACGGGTGGTTAGGGATTGGCACGGCACTTGCTTCGCGTCGTTAATGCGTTAGCGTTTTGACTTGATTATTGAGGTTTTTTATTTAGGATACCCACACAGTGTCACGCCAGAAGGATACATCGGTTGAGCGGGTACTCCTGGTCTTTTTAGATCTGACGGCGCTGTTTCTCGCTTCAAATCTGGCTTTCGACGTTCGCTATGGAGTTGATTGGCGGGGGATTTTCGGGGAGGTGCTCAAGGATGGGCCGGCTCCTTGGGGTGAGCTGTACCAGGCGATTCCCTATATGCTCCTGGGATGGTTCGTCATTTTCGCCATCTTCGGGCTCTACCGGCCCGGGCAGCGCTGGCGGGGGGAGGTTTCCCGGCTGATCAAGGCCCAGGCGGTGGCGTTCGTGGTCATGTTCGCCACGGCCTTCTTCTACCGCGGGTTCGAGTATTCGCGGATGGCGGCGGTGTTCATGGTGCCGATCGCCTTCCTGCTCACCCTGGCTTTCCGCTACTTCTTTCGATTGGCCAAGGAGCAGCTGCTCAAGATGCAAAACGTCCGGGAGCGGGTGGTGGTGGTGGGGCGGTCGGAACAGACCGACCGGCTGTTTCGGAGGCTCTTGAGGCCGGATAACTCCTTCGAGTTGGTGGGGGCGCTGGTCGAGGAGAAGCAGGAAATCCCCGAGGGGATCGCGCGGTTGGGCACTCCCCGGGAACTGGGCAAGATCCTGACTCGGAAGGACATCGATCGGGTGCTGTTGATTTCGGGGGATCTGAGCCACCCGGAGTTGACCGGGGCCATGAACGCCTGCCTGCGGCACCGGGTGCACTGGGGCGTGGTTCCCGACCTTTACGATTTGCTGGTCGACCGGCTCAACGTGGAGGAGATCTCCGGGGTTCCCATCATGGGTCCGGCGGGCATCAACCTGGTGGGGATGAACCTGGCCATCAAGCGGGCGGTGGACTTCGTGGTGGCCGCCCTCCTGCTTCTGGTTCTCTCGCCGCTGATGCTGCTGGTGGCTCTGCTGGTCAAGCTCACTTCCGCGGGGCCGGTGCTGTTTATCCAGAAGCGGGTGGGGCGGGCGGGGAAGTCGTTCTCTTTCTTCATGTTCCGCTCCATGTACCAAAAAAGCCGGGACAAGACCCACCGTGACTTCATGAAGCAGGTGATCAAGAACGGCAACGGCGAGCCCAAGAAGAACGGCAGCGGGCAGGTGTACAAGATGGAGAAGGACCCCCGGATCACCCCGGTGGGCCGCTTCATCCGCCGGTTCTCAATCGACGAGCTGCCCCAGTTGTTCAACGTGATAAAAGGGGACATGAGCCTGATTGGGCCCCGGCCGGCGGTTCCCTACGAGGTTGGGATGTACGCGGAGCACCACCGCCGGCGGCTGCAGGCGCTTCCCGGCATCACCGGGCTCTGGCAGGTCTCCGGGCGCAACCGGCTGAGCTTCGAGGAGATGGTGGAGCTGGACATCCACTACATCGAGAACTGGTCGGTGGGTCTGGACGTGCGCATCTTTTTCAAGACCATCGCGACGGTTTTGTTCAGCCGTGGCTATTAATTCCTTGGTACATTCCGAAGAGTCCCTCGACACGATCTGCGGTGTTCTGGAGGTGATCCAGGCCAAGCGGGGGTACCGCTTTGGAGTGGAGTCGCTGTTGTTGCCCGGATTCGTCAATCCGGAGGCCGCGGAGATGGTGGATCTGGGATGTGGGAGCGGGGTGATTTCCCTGGTGATGGTGCGGTTCTGCGGCATCGAAAAGGCCTGGGGCGTCGAGATCCAGGCGGGCCTGGCCGATCGGGCTCGGAGATCGGTGGAACATAACGGGTTTTCTAAAAGCATCGAGATCGTAAAAGCGGACCTTAAGGCCTTGGATGGGGTCTTGCCGGCGGGTAAATTCGAGCTGGTGGTTTCCAACCCGCCCTACTGGCCGGCTCAAATCGGACAGGTGAGCCGGGAAGAGGAGAAGGCGCTAGGTAAGCACGAGATCGCCTGCAGCGCCTCCGACGTGGTGGCGGCCGCTGCCCGGCTGCTCAAGCCCCAAGGAAGGTTCTGCCTGGTGTTTTCCTCCGAGAGGCTCTTTGAGCTGCTGGCCCTGCTTTTTGGGCACGGGCTGAGGCCGGCGCGGCTGCGCATGGTGCACGGGCGGGTGGAGCTTGCGTCCAAGAATTGTCTGGTGGAGGCGGTGAGGGGGGGGAGTGGGCGCATGGTGGTGGAGCCTCCTCTGATTGTGTACGATAAATCAGGTGAGTACACTGGAGAAGTTAAAGGGATGCTTTACCCCGCGGGATAGATGTTTCGTCAACTTTTACGATGTCGGACGCTCGGCGTCATGCCGGCGCAGGTAAGCCAGCACTGCCCGGCGCATGCTGGCCCGGAGCTTTTCGTCGGTTATGTCCTTGACCGCCCGGTCCGCGTGGTTGTGCATCTCCGCGGTGAGTTCCGGGAGGGTCAAGCCGGGGACCGGGGCCGGGGAGCCGGGGATGGATTCTACCAGCACCGGTTTGATCTCCTCTACCCAGTTGCCCTTCAAGAGTTTTTGCAGGCGCTCGAGGATCGGCCCGGCCAGGTAGGTCATCTCGGAGGACCAGCTGGAGTCGGGGACCGCCACCCGCAGGGTTTTGCGCACCAAGCGGACGGGGATCGTGTGCTGGGCCACATACTCACCCGCGGCCTGGGCCCACTTGCGGCGGATGACCTCCAGCCGGTGCAGGGCGGTCAGTTTCCAGCGCCGGGTGTGGGAGCTGACCAGATCGGATAGCCGGTAGGGCTTGGCGCATTTCCTCCGGCGGCGGCGGTAGGGCGGCGACATCGGCGAGAGTCTAGCACGATCCCCGGTCGGGATCTTCCCTGATTTTCCACCCAAGGTGACCCCAATCTCCCACTGGTGCCCCTGCGTTTCAATATAACATATTGACTACCCAAAGGAACTCAATATACGCGGTGCCACTATACTGGTGAGATAATTTACTCGTGGTCCTCTTCGTAAGTGTCCCTTTTTACGCGGGAGATTGGGATTG
>JAUXGL010000206.1 GCA_030622135.1 Deltaproteobacteria bacterium | reverse complement strand
CTGTCTTCGGCGGATTGATTTCCATCAAGAAAGGCCAGGAAGGTCTGTTCGTCCGGGCAACTCATGAGACTACCGGCTCTGCTTGGGCACTTGTTGATGTAAACGCGACAACATGTTGTAAGGCAGGTTGGCGATGGCACTACCCACGTTGATTAGACCAACACTTTTTCCAGGCGAAGTCTTGGAAAAAGCGTAGGCTCTTCTTCATGTACCCCGTTTTTATCCAATCAGGAGAAGGATAGCACATCCGAACCCATTGTACACGCATTTTAATACTCAGTCGATGGCCTGGACCTACTTGCACGGATTCAGAGAAAGACCGGCCCGGCCCAACCTACCGAGGGCTCTACGATGGCGACTGGGTACTGATCCTCCGATTCGTGTGTACAGTCCGTATTTTTTATTGCAACGAACGACCACGATCTGTGTCTTGGGTATAAGCGCAAGCCGTATGGATTGCCGGCCGGCGCCTGAGAATTGAAAATCGCCAGGTAAGACGCCTGTTTCGAAGTGCGAGATTAGCAAACCTTTGGCCGCTACAGGCTACAACCGAGGAGGTAGACCATGAGACGTTTGATGGAAATGATGGCAATTATGATTGGCATGCTTGTGATTTTTCCAGGCTACGGTTGGGTGAGGGATCATAGAGAAGGAGGATTTTGGTGAGAGTGTCAAGGAAAATCGTGGCAGTTAGAAGGGAGAAACTCATGAAAATGAGATTGTGCACTCTAATGATTTTGGTGTTCACTTACGGCTGCGGATCCAGTGGTTCCAACAACGGCCAGTGCGGTCCGTCCAATTGCAACGGTTGTTGTGACCAAGACGGCAAATGCCAACCCGGCGTTCAGGCGGCGGCCTGTGGCAAGGAAGGGAACTCGTGCGATAGTTGCGAAAGTGGGGAGACCTGCGAGTCTGGAAGCTGCGGCGGTGGAAGTTGCACGGCTGGCGAGACAGACACGCGAGACTGTGGAAACTGCGGAACCCAGTCCAGAACCTGTTCCCAGTCCGGAACATGGGGGGTGTGGGGTGAATGCAGCGGTCAAGGAGAGTGCACTCCAAATGACACTCGCGCTTGCGGGGACGGGGGTTTGCAAACCTGCAGCCAAAACTGCCAGTGGGGTATCTGCGAGGGGGGCGGTGAGGCATCGTGGACCATCTTTGTATACGGTCATGCCGATAACAACCTATCCATTTCGCTGGTGAAGGATGTCCAGGAGATGAACGGTGCGACGATCGGTTCTCATCTGAACGTCATCGTAATGGCCGATTATTCTTCGGGACGCAAGGACGATACCGGAAAGCCTTTTCCGAGCGGCGTGGAATGGTATCGGATCAAAGGCTCGGGGCAGGAACCTGAGCTTATCGGAACCGACCCGGAAGTGAACAGCGACGATCCTGCCAACCTGGTCAGGGCGTTAAGCAACGTTTTTCAACAATATCCAGCCGACCGATATGCCGTGATCATGTGGGATCACGGCGGTTCTTGGGATGGGGGGTTCGGCCATGACGAGCAAGATACCCCCAAAGATCGAACGGATGACAGCCACGGGATGACCCCGGCCCAAGTTGCCCAATCGCTTGCCACTGCTCTTGACAACGCGGGGCTTCCCGGCCGGCCAGGTTTGGAGTTCCTGGCTTTCGACACTTGCCTACTGGCCGGAAACGAAGTGGCCTATGAATTTCGCTCATTGGCAAAGACTTATTTGGCTTGTGCTGAAATGGATTTCGGTGACGGCTGGGATTACAAGAACACCTTTTCTTATATAAGCAACAACCCCAAGGCGGAAGCCAAAATCATTGCGCGCGAGGAAGTCAAACATTGGAACTCCCACCATGCCCAGGCCGGGGCTTCGGACAAATTGGTTCGAGCGCACGTTGCCCTGGACTTGAGCCGGATGGATGAGTACGCAACTGGCTGGGGTAACCTGGTGGATGCCATGGTTCAAAGTGAGAGCTTGAACCTGATGGAGGTGGCCAGAAAGCAGTTCGTTTCGGTTCCAGGCTATTCTATATCCATCGATGAGCCCGTCGGCTATCCTACTTATAGAGATGCCGGGCAGATTTTGGACCAGTTGACACTTATCGGCTCGGATGCGTCGGTGGTCGACGCGGCCATCAGTCTCAAGCAGACGATGGAGAACCTGATTATCAACAACTCGTTGGGTAGCCTACGCGAAGCCTCCGAGCAGGTCGGCTTGCATTGTGAGATGCCGCTTTCGAAAAATTGGAAGGACCTGGAAAACGGAGACCGCCGCACTTCCTACATGAATCTCAATTGGGATAAGCAGACCAACTGGAGCGAGGTGCTCGATGAGTTGAGTGCTTATGCCGACCAGCAGGAGCCGGTTATACACACCTTGCTCTCTGACCAGTTTTTTCCGCCGGTCATTCAGTTTTATTCCGATGATGAGGACATCGCCGAGGCCCAGGTGCACATTGCATCTCTTTCGGGCGACAACGTCACCATGCATGGTCTGATTGGGGCGGGCTATGTGGAGCCGGGTGAAACCTATCAATTCGAGTGGGATGGAGAGCTTTTTGCGCTCTCCGACGGCAATAAAAAAGCGCGGGTTTTTTTGTACCGCTGGATCTCGGGAGGAGCCGATTCCAGCGGTACTCCGCTCATGGGCATATACGCTGTTCCCGGCATCCTGGCCGAAGAAAACGAGAGTATGAACGCCTACGCTCTTTTGCAGGATGAAGAGGCAACCGTCTCTCAAATGATCATAATAGATAACAAGGGACAAAAGGTAACCGTGCCTCTGAATGCAATTAAAGGCGCAAGCTTCACCCCCCTGCTTTTCGATGGGACCAACCAGGAGTGGGTGCCTACCACTAATCTGACTATTCCCAATAGCGCATCTCCAACCCTTTCTTTCACCACCGAAGAGGCGCCTTTTGGGGATTATTGCATTGTGACCAAGATCACGGATGTGTGGGGGAACACAGGCAGCGCCGAAGATTATTTAATCGATTTCTAGTGATGGAGAATAACATGTCAAACAGAAGATTGTTGATTGGGATTACAGGCACCGCAATCTTTTTAGGTGGAGCTATTGTCGTCGTTTTCGCGTGTCCGGGCGAGAACCAGGCCGTGACCAAACCGGATATTCGCACTACCGGTCACATCAGCCAAGAAACCGCTGAGGTCTCGACCGGAGAAGACCTGATTGGCGCAAAGGAAGGTCCCCGGGACGCTCTTGCCGAAGAAAAATCCCCAGAAAAGAAACTTGCCGACGCTCTTGGGCTAAAGCAAGTCAGAGAGACCCAAGCCACCGAGCTGATGAAAAAATACTCGGTCGATGACCTGGACCTACTTGCACGGATTCAGAGAAAGACCGGCAAAGCAGCCCCACTCGAAGTCTCGGACATCCTGGAAGCACGGGAAAAAGGAGCGAGTTTCGACGAGCTCATGCAAGATGCCGACCGGCTTCTTTCCGGTAACTTCATCGTCCGCCTCATTGTCGAGGAATGGTTGCGCAAAACTTTCAGCCCCCATCCGGCCGAAGTCCCGGTGGACCCCAAATGACGATTGTCGGTGGGCCCAGCATCCGCAGGCGTGCCGTGGGTCGACTTGCCGGCTTTTCGGAATTGGGGCATGATTGCGGTTATGGAGTGGAAGCTGAAAAGGATAGAGGATCTCTACGAGAAACGCCGCTGCAGCGTCGACGCGGCGCTGTCGAGGATCAAGCCGGGCAACCGTATCTTCATCAGCACCGGGTGTGCCGAGCCGCAGTTCCTGGTGCAAAACCTCTCGCGCTTTCCCGGCAACATCGCCGACACCGAGATCCTGCACCTGATTTCCCTGAACGTCTCGCCCTATACCGACACGAAGTTTCGCGACATGTTTCGGCTGAACACGTTCTTCATCGGGCGGGCCGCCCGGGATGCGGTCGGGCACGGGGAGGCCGACTACAGTCCCATCTTTCTCTCGGAGATCCCCAAGATCATCAAGACCGGGCGGCTGCACATCGACGTGGCCCTGGTGCAGGTCACCCCGCCGGACGCCTACGGCAACTGCTCCCTGGGCATGTCCGTGGAGACGGTCAAGGCGGCCATCGAGCACGCGTCTTACGTGGTGGCCCAGGTGAACCCGCAAATGCCGCGGACCATGGGGGACAGCTTCGTCGGCGTCGAGCAGTTGGATGCCATAGTCGAGCACGAGGAGCCGGTCATCGAGTTCATATCCGAAGAACCCGACGAGGTGGCCGAGAAGATTGGCTTCTACGTCTCCCGGCTGGTGCCCCACGGCGCCACCATCCAGGCGGGCATCGGCGCCATTCCCAACGCGGTGCTGCGGCACCTGAAGGACAAGCGCGACCTGGGGGTGCACACGGAGATGTTTTCCGACGGGCTGATCGATCTGTTCGAGGCCGGGGTGATCACCAACGCCAAGAAGACCTTCCACCCCGGCAAGATCATCGCCGCCTTCTGCATGGGCACCCGGCGGTTGTACGACACCATCGACGACAACCCGGTCTTCGAGTTCTACCCCACCGACTACGTATCCGATCCGCGTAACATCTCCCGCAACGACGACATGGTGGCCATCAACTCGGCGCTGGAGATCGACCTGACCGGGCAGGTGTGCGCCGACTCCCTGGGGCACAAGTTCTACTCGGGGATCGGCGGCCAGGCCGATTTCATCCGGGGCGCGGCCCTGGCCAGGAACGGGCGGCCCATCATCGCGCTGCCATCCACAGCCAAAGACGGGGAGGTCTCGCGGATCGTCCCGGTGCTCTCCAGCGGCGCCGGCGTGGTCACCACCCGGGGCGACGTGCACTACGTGGTCACCGAGTACGGGATCGCCTATCTGCACGGCAAGAGCATACGTGCGCGCGCGCTGGCGCTGGTCAACATCGCTCACCCGAAGTTCCGCGAGGGCTTGCTGAAAGAGGCCAAGCAGCTCAACTATGTCTACTCCGACCAGGAGCTGCCGCCGGCGGACGGCGCCCTTTACCCGGAGCACTACCGCTGGACTTTCGGCACGAAAGACGGCCGGGAAATCCAGTTCCGGCCCATCCGGGCGGTGGACGAGGACAAGCTGCGCCGGCTCTTCTACAAGCTGTCCGCCGACGATATCTACTACCGCTTCATGGGAGCCGTGCGCACCCTCCCGCACAAGCAGGCCCAGCCCCTGGTGGTCCTGGACTACGAGGAGAAGTTCGCCCTGGTGGGTTACGTGGGAGATGAGCCCAACGAGGAGTTCGTGGCGGTGGGCCGGTGGTTTTTGGATCGGGTCACCAACCTGGCCGAGGTGGCGTTTACCGTGACTCCCGACTGGCAGAACCAGGGCGTGGGCACCTTCATGCTCAAGACTCTGTTGGGTGTGGCCCGGGAGAAGGGGATCTCCGGGTTCACCGCCGAGGTGCTGTCCACCAACCGGAAGATGCTCAACGTGCTGAGCAAGGGCGGGCCGAGCGTAAACAGTCACCTGGAGTACGGCGTCTATAGCATATCCATGCGGTTCGATGAGTTGGAAGAAACTGCTGACAGCTAAACGGCGGTGAGGTATTATTCGGCTCATGCTGGAAGCTTTGCTGAGCCCGGGGGCGGTGGCGGTCATCGGCGCGTCGCGCAACCCCGCGAAAATCGGCCACGCCATTCTGGGCAACCTGATCCGCGGAGGATTTCAGGGCACCATCGTGCCGGTGAACGCCTCGGCCGATCGGGTCCAGGGGTTCGATTCTTGCCGGAGCTTGAAGGATCACCGGGGCTCGGTGGATCTCGCCCTGGTCACCGTGCCGGCGGCAAAGGTGGAGGCCGCGGTGGCGGGGTCCATCGACGCCGGGGCCAAGGCGGTGGTGGTGGTTTCCGCGGGGTTCAAGGAGATCGGGCCGGAGGGGGCCGAGTTGGAAGAGCGGCTGAGGAAGATGTGCAATGATGGTGGGGTCCGCCTCCTGGGCCCCAGGTCCCTGGGCGTGATCAACACCCGCCATCGCATGAACGCCTCCTTTGCCAAATACATGCCGAAAGTCGGTGGTATCTCGGTCCTGTCCGAGTCCGGGGCGGTGTGCACCGCCATCCTCGACCTGGCCGCGGCCAAGCAACTGGGGCTGTCGAAGGTTGTGGCCATTGGCAACAAGGCGGACCTGAACGAGATCGATTTTTTTCGACTCCTGGCCGGGGACGAGGACACCCAGGTAGTGGTCGTCTACCTGGAGAGTATCAGCTCGGGGGACGAGTTCATCAAGGCGGCGGAGCAGCTGGCGACGGCGAAGCCGGTGGTGATCCTCCGGGCGGGGACCACCGGGGCCGGCGCCCGGGCGGCTCGTTCACACACCGGAAGCGTGCCCGGCGAGGAAATCGCCTATTCCGCCGCGTTCAAGCGCGCGGGCGTGGTCCAGGCCGAGAGCATCGAGGCGCTGTTCGACTGCGCCGCGGCGTTGGCCATGCAGCCGCTTCCCCGGGGCGACCGGGTGGCCATCGTTTCCAACGCGGGGGGGCCCTGCGTGGTGGCCGCCGACGCGCTGGAGCATGCGGGCCTGCGGGTGGCGAATCTTAGCGACGCGACCACCGTGGCCCTGCGGAAAAAGTTGCCCCTCCCCGCGTGTATTCAGAATCCCATCGATGTGCTCGGCGACGCCGATCCGGACCGCTACGCCCATGCGGTGCAAGCGGTGCAGGAGGACGCGGCGGTCGACGCCATACTCATGATCATGACTCCCCATGCCATGACTCGGCCGGCGGAGACCGCCAGGGCGGCCGCCCAGAGCATCCGCGGAGAGAAGCCCATGCTGGCGGTGTTTCTAGGCAGCGCGGACGCCATGCCGGGCCGCGAGGACATGGTGGCCTCGGGCCTGCCCGACTACCCCTCGCCCGAACGGGCGGTCAAGTCGCTTCGGGCCATGCGGGAGTACGCCGCCTGGAAAGCCCGGCCGCCGCGGGTGGTAACCCGCTTTCCGGTAAACCGCCGGCGGGTGGAGCGACTTATCGGTAGGCAACGGCGCACCGGCCGGCTGGAGGTGGGGGAGGTGCGGGCCAAGGAGATCCTGCGGGCCTATAACTTTTCGGTTCCGGAGGGCCTGTTGGCTCTGGATTCGGACGCGGCCGCGGATGCGGCCGAAAAAATCGGATACCCGGTGGCCATGAAGATCGTTTCTCCGGATATCATCCACAAGTCGGATGCCGGGGGCGTCAAGCTGCACCTTTCGGACGCCGAGCAGGTCCTGGACGCCTACGACCTGCTGACCCTGCGATTTGCTCGCCATGCCCCCGAGGCCCGCCTGGAGGGAATCTACGTGGAGAAGATGTGCCCGCGGGGCCTGGAAATGGTTATCGGCATGCGCCGCGATTCCCAGTTCGGGCCGATTCTTTTGTTCGGGCTGGGCGGGATCTTCGTGGAGGCGTTGAAGGACGAGGCCGGCTATCTCGCGCCCATCACCGCCGAGGAAGGCATGCAGATGCTAATGGGCACGCGTTCCTATGAGCTTCTGTCCGGCGCCCGCGGCCAGCCGGGTGTCGACACCTCCGCCATCGCCCGGGGGCTGCAACGCATCAGCCAGCTGGCCACCGACTTGCCCGAGATCGCCGAGCTGGAGATCAATCCTTTCACCATCACGACCGGAGGGGGGGAGCCAATCGTGGTGGATGCCCGGATGGTTCTCTCGGGTGCGGATCGATGAAAGAGAAGAAGAGAAACCTGTACGACCCGGCGTGGCAGGAGCGCTACGCCGAGATGATTGCGCCGGCCGGGGAAGCGGTAACCGGCATACGTCCGGGCCAACGCGTCTTCGTGGGCACCGGGTGCGCGCAGCCGGTGGACCTGGTGCGCGCCCTGGTGCAGCGCAAGGACGAGCTCGTCGATATCGAGATCGTGCATCTTATGACCATGGGGGAGGCTCCGTACGCGGAGCGGGAGCTGGGCCGGAGTTTCCGGGTGAACAGCTTCTACGTGGCCGAAAACGTCCGGGGCGTGATCCAGGAGGGTCTGGGTGACTACACTCCGGTTTTCCTCTCCAATATCCCCAAGATGTTCCGCTCGGGAAGGCTTCCCCTGGACGTCGCCTTGATCCAGGTGGCTCCCCCGGACCAGAACGAGATGTGCAGCCTGGGTATCTCGGTGGACATCGTCAAGAGCGCGGCCGAGAACGCCGCCCTGGTCATCGCCCAGGTCAACCCGCAGATGCCGCGCACCCGGGGCGACAGCGCGTTGAACGTGCACGACCTGGACATACTGGTACCCGTGGATGTGCCGCTTCTGGAGGTACAGCCGGCCAAGCCGACCGAGGAGGCCCGGAGCATCGGTGAGCAGGTGGCCGCGCTGATCGGGGACGGTTCGGTCATCGAGCTGGGCGTCGGGGACATTCCCAACGCGGTGGCGGGGTTCCTCGGGGACAAAAAGGATCTGGGCGTGCACACGGAGATGTTCACCGACACCGTGCTCGATCTGGTGAGATCCGGGGCGGTTTCCGGGACGCGCAAGAACATCGACCGGGG
>JAUXGL010000012.1 GCA_030622135.1 Deltaproteobacteria bacterium | reverse complement strand
TCCACATCGGCAAAGTGCAGCATGACGCCCCTTGGAACGCGGAGCCGCCGCTTGCTCCATGATGATGGGAGGCTAACATGCACACGAGCGGGTAGCACGTCAGACAGCCCATGGAGGGCGAGTGCCGTTTCGTGGGAAAACACGCCGACACGTTCAGTCCAGAGCCACACGACGGCGAGATCCTCGTGTTCACTGGCTGGGAAATGTGCCAGTCGATAGATGCCACGCCTAATTCGGACGATCTTCCCGTTTCTGAGGTATTTTGCGAGAAGCTGAGGGTAATACCCGGCCTCAGTCGCCTGGGCAGTCGTGAAATGGCCTTCCTGGGCCAGAGCGATCTCATAGAGACGATCCCAATCGGGACCAGACGTAACCTGGACATTCTTGCTCATCCTGCACAAATATTAACCCAGGGTTTAGTTTCGCTCGGGAAACACGGGGACCGGACAGGACACCACGTAGGTGACTGGTATTGCTGCTTTTCCAACGTTTCCGGATGGTACATATGGCGCGCATGATCAGGAGGCGCACCTGACCTAACAGCCCACCTTCAACACGAGAACCTGCCGGCGCTCCGCTTCATCGGACGCATGGTTCAGCACATCCTCCCCAAAAGATTCCAGCGGATTCGCTACTACGGCCTGCACGGCAACGTCCGCTACGAAAAAATGAGAAGCCAACTCGCAGCCATCCTTCCGACCAATGCTCCCGTCGATCCCCTCGGCTATCGTGTGGCCCCTCGCAAGCCGTTTTGCCAACTATTCTTCGATTCATTCGGGGCCGATCCCCTGCGCTGCCCCAACTGTGGCAATAAAATGGAACTGGAGCTGATCCACCATCCCGACTACGGCACCATCTATACTACTGACCCCGAGAATCTCCGCGGCCCGCGAAGATTTTCTGAGTACTGCGTGGGTCATTGGGTTGCAGCGTAGCGCACCCAAGGGCACCGCACAAATCGCGGAAGCGGAGCAGTGCCAGTGAGCGCAGCGAACGGTTTTGGTGCGGCGGAGCCGCGCTGTGACTTCATGACCTCCGGATGGGAGTCGCCTAATGAACCACCATCACAATCCCCCTCCACCCGAGCGCGAGGACCCCTGGAACGAACCGAGCAACTGGTACTTCTACCGATGCCGTTCCTGTGACCACACCGACTGGGTCGAGGACATCGTCTTTTTCGCCTCCCCCCCACGCCAAGCCCGGGGGAGGGCCTGTCCTCTGCTACCCAGAATGCGGTGGTGAGTTCGTCTTGGACCCGTCGAAGCCTCAACAACTGTCTTTTGACCACCCAACTTGACCTTTTCTTCGCCTTTGCCCCAACTAAAATCGCCACACACACCGCTCGCGGCCATCATCGCCGGTCAAATACAAATTCCTAAGCAATCAAGGTAGTCCTGGTAGGACAACCCGTCATCCCGGAGGACATTGCAGTAGGACCATAGTTTCTGGACTATTCTGCCGCTTTCGCTCATGACTCAATCCTCTTGCCTCAACGCCGCAGGTGATCAAGAGACACCCAATCACCTGGTGACCTTTCGTACTTCCAGAAACGCCATCCATTGGCCTTGTGCCCGATGGCAGCCCTGGCTGCAAGCGATGGAGAGTTGTAGACATCGCCATCATATCGGATCGCACCATCTTTCCGCACCCACGCCTTCAAGTTCTTGCCCTTGTGTACCCCCTTCAACCGCATACCGGTCTTGCCATACTTGGCGAGGATTGGCCTTCGACCAGTCGCCTTCGACTTCTTCAACTCTTCCTTCTTCGTTTTCCTCTTCTTCTTGGGTTGGTAGCCTCTACCACCCCACAGTTGGGCTTCTTCCTCCCGTAACCGCAGACGGAAATCGCGCCGCACACGGTTCCTCAAATTCTCAGACTTGATGAACTTGCCCTTCACCTTGTTGCCTGCGGGATTGACGATCCGGAGGATCATGGCCTCAAGTTCCCGCATGTGCTCATCACCAATGGTGAGGTAGACGCTGAAACGATCCCATAATTCGCCATGGCGGTCACGAAGGTGGGTTTTCAGCCGTGCCCGGAGATTGCTGGCCAGTCCGACATAGTAGAGCTTTCCACGGCGGTACAACGCATAAATGCCCTGTCGCTTGCGAATGTATTCCTTGATGATGTCTTGGTACTTCTCCAAGGCTTCACGTGAGATGTTTTCAAGGTGCTGAGTGACCAGAGGCCTCCTGCGTACCATTCTACTCACCCTCCTTCTTGATCGATTCGTGGTACTCCTCGAAGCTCTTGTCCCAGCCATGAGACATCATCAACAGCGCAGTCTGCGCACCCCTGCATTCCAGGATTGGATATTGGTCCATCATCCTAGTCAGATTCAGACCGGTGACCATCGCTGTGGATGTAGAAGGGTCCGGCCAGGCTGGACGAAGCGGTCAGGAAGACGGCGCCGACGACAGCAACCCACCACATAGCTTCTCCTTTGCTCCCCTACAATCCCGTAGATCCGTAGATCTTAGCGCTTTGCACGTAAAACGGCAATACGGTAGAATCCACAAGAGATGCGCGGCAATAAGCCACCCATGTTCCTCACGATCCTCGTACTGGCGCTGCTGACGGCACCGGCCCAGGCGCGTTTCGAGGCGGGCACCTTTCGCTTCGGGGCCGGGCTGGGGTTCCAGGGTTCCCCGGAGGGAGTCATCTTCTCCCTGGGGGCCTCCGGCGGAGTCTTCGTGCTAAAGGGGCTGGATGTGGGCATCAGCACCGTCTTCCAGACCGGCGGCGACATTCCCACCCAGTTTTTGTGCACCGGAGGCGTTCGCTTCATCCCCCTGCCCGACCTTATGCTCACCCCCTACATCAAGGCCGCCGGGGGAAGGCTGTTCGTCGAGGGCGATGACGCCTGGACCGTTTCGGCCGGGGGCGGATTGCTCTACATGTTCGGTCCCTGGTACGGAATCGATCTGCAGGGAACCTACATGTGGTTCTTCTTCCCCGGTGAAGATCCAATTGGAGACTGGTACATTACCGGGGGATTGGTGCTCCTCTTCTAGGAAATTCATGGACTGGATCGAGATCGTCGTCGGCTTCGGGTGTAACTGCCGGTGCCGGGTCTGCCCCGCGGCCTCCCAGTCGCATGTGCCCGGCATGAGCGCCAAAGAGATCGCCCACTGGCTGGAGGAGGGCCGGGAGCGCGGCGCGAAGCACGTGTGGTTCGGAGGCGGAGAGCCCACCCTGCACCCCGACCTGATCCGGTCCATCGAGCGCGCCCGCGAGCTCGGCTACCACCGGATCCGCATCCAGACCAACGGGATCCGCTGCGCCTATCTGCCCTTCACCCGACGCTGCCTGGACGCGGGTGCCAACGAGTTCTCCCTCTCCATCAAGGGCGCGGACGCCGCAAGCCATGACCAGGCCACCCAGAACCCCGGCTCCTTCGACCGGTTGATCCAGGGAACCCAAAACCTGGTGGCCACGGACGCCCGGGTGGAGGGGGACATCCTGATCACCTCTCACTCCATGACCCGACTGGCCGACGCGGTCCTGCGCTTCGCCGGGCTGGGCGTGGGCCGGTTCACCTTCTGGTTGACCTCCCTGTTCGGCACACAGGCAAAAGGCCTCGAGCCCCTGGTGCCCCGGATGGCCGATCTGATGCCTTTCCTGGAGTCGGCCTTCCAAACCGCCGACCGGAACGGGGCGGCGGCAACCACGTTGCATACGCCCCCATGCGTGCTGAAGCCGGAGTACCGCCGGCGCTACGTGCACGCGGGAACCTGGAAACTCTCGGTAATCACGCCCGGATCGGAACCTTTCTCGGCCGAAGAATCCCCAATCGAAGGCGGAGCATATCTAAAAACCTGTAGCGGCTGCGGTATGAGATCGAACTGCCTGGGCCCGCGCAAGGACTATCTGGATCTCTTCGGTCCGGAGGAGTTCTCTCCCCTTTCGAGCTGAAGCCAGATCTGCAGGCGGTGGCGGGAATGGGGTCGGAAGGTGAAGGGTTGGATCGAGCACTTTCTTGCACAGGATAAGGGGCAAGTGACCAGACCCGACCCCATTCCTCGCTATAGGACTGGGCCGGGGCAGTACACCGTGGCGCTGTCTGCACCGTTGTTGCCCTCTTCGCACTCCTCCATCACCCCATCCTCATCCAGGACGACCGAAAAGGTCATGTCCACATCCGTGGCCGGAATGTTGTACACCAGCGTAAGCCGGTCCCAACCGCCCGGAAGAAGCGGACCGGACGGGAACACCGTGCCCAGCAACTCCGGCGGGTTCGGAACCCCGGTGTCCGTGCGGTAAAACCTTACCTCGAAAACGGGAAGGGCGCCGGCGCTTCCCTCGTTGCGCACCACGGCGGCCAACCGCACCTCGGAGGGACAGATGGGCGTGGCGGTCAACTCCACCTGAAGGTCGGGCACCGGGAACAACGCTCCGCCCTGCACATTCTGTCGATAGTTATTGTACACGGTCCAGTTGTCCACTTCCACGTCCGGCACGTTCCACCAACCCCCCGCGAACTCGATGTTGGTGACGTGATAGGAAAACTGGTTCCACACGGGCCTGGTTTTGACCCATCGATCGTTCAGGTCGCCGTAGATGCGTACCCCGTGGGTTCCGCCGGGCCGATGACAGATGCCGGCGGCGTCGCACTGATACCCTACACCACTGCAGGTTCCGCCGATGCCGCCGGTGCAGGCCGGACCGATCGTACAAACGGTGTACTGGCACAGCCAATCAATGGGCACGTTAGCGTCCTTCCAGGAGATGTGGCAGTTGTCTCGGCTTATGGCCTTGTCCTCGTTGGAAATGACGATCATTTCCGCGTTCCCGTCACCGTCAACGTCCGCCACCAGGGGGTACTCGGCCCAGGTACGGGACGAGTTCGGGATAACCGGGTTCACCAACTCGGCTCCGGTCAGCCCGTCGTAGATATGTAAAAAGCACTCGTCGTTGTAGAGCACCTCCGCCGGACCGTCTCCCTGAAAATCGAAAACGCTTGAGCCCGTGCAGCTGCTGCTGAAGTCCTGGGTGGAGGTCGTCCACAACATGAAATCCGTCGTGCCGCTATCGCACTGACCGCCCCGGATGGGCGGATCGGTGCAGTCCGGGTCATAGACCACGTAAGCGGCCGTACCCGCGGTGGAAACCTCCGGAAATCCGTCCCCGTCGAAATCCGCCACCGTGGGTGCGCCCCCCGTACCCCCGCCCGGAATGGGAATGGACGCGTCTAGTACCGTGCCGCCTGGACCGACGAGCACGGCACCCGTCTGCCCGTCCAGCAGGAAGAAGCCAAAACAGATATTGATCACCTCGGGTCCGGGGTTGTCCGGAAGAATGTCGGCCACTGCCACAAAACCAGACGTCTGCCCATTGGCAGTGGTCCACAGGGGCTGGCCGCCGGGGATGTTGGGATCGGCCGTCACGGCATGGGAGGCATCGATTATTTCCGGTCGCAGGTCCTGGTCCAGGTCCGCCACCACGGTGTTGTACTCGCAACCCGCCACATCCATGAAATCCATTGCGGGGTCGCTGATGTCGTGCCCGTTCAGGGCCTGACAGCGGATCACAATATCGGGCATCGAGTCGTGGTCAAGGTCGGCCACTGACGGACCACCTACGATGACGGTGGCAGCCCCACTTCCGGTGATACGCACACCGGAGCAGCCCGGGTAGTTGGTGGCGCCGCAGACATCGCCGACGCCGTCGTTGTCCGCGATCCGTATCCCCCCGCCGACCATGTTGTAAACGATCTCCAGCCCGGGATCGGCGTCAAAGTTGCCCAACGCCACGGACGAAGAGCCGCAGGCCATGGGCGCAGCCGGATCGGCCGCGGACGGAATGGTGAACAGCACCTGCCCGTTGCCCTGCCCGTCCCCCTCCCCGTTCAGAACCACGATCAGATTATTGGTAGCGTAAGAAGAGTCATGATAGACCACGACCACCACGTCCGGCACTCCGTCGCCGTTCACGTCGCCCACGGCCGGGGAGACCATAATGTTCTGATAGTAGAACCCGCCGTAGGAAATGCCCGGCCAGTACCATTCCAGAACCGGTTCGATGTCGCTGAACTGCGGTTCCCCCTCGCACAGGGGCCCGATCGGCAGCGGCAGACACCGCCCGATGGTCGACTCGCAGTACCAACCGTCGTCCAGGCAATCGAAGTTGTTATCGCAGGTGTCCCCGGGAGTCACGCACGCGTCGTAAAGGCACACGTCTCCCGCATTGCAGCAGATATCCAAACCGGCGCCGCAGAGAACCTCGGTCGGACCACAGTCCACGGCGCACCATACCCCGTCCAGACAGATCTCACCGGCTTCGCAGCACACCGTCAAGTTCTCCCCGCAACGGACATTCTCACAGATGGGAAGGCAGGCCATGTCGTTGACGCATTCGGTTCCCACGGCACAGCACACCGTCAAGTCCCCTCCGCAACGGACATTCTCACAGATGGGAAGACAGACCTTGTTGTTGACGCATTCGGTTCCCTCGGCACAGCACTCTTCAAACGGCCCGCACAGGATCCCAGTGGGGCAGTCCCCGTCTCCGGTCTGTCCGTCGCCTCCGTCCAGCCCCCCATCGCCCCCACCCGACCCTCCGGAGTCGGATCCGCAACCGGCGAGCAACAGCATGGCGACAATCAGCGCAAAGGGACGCAACAAAGAGTCAGGCGAACGAACCATGACGGCCTCCTGAGCCCGGGGCTGAAACCCGCAACCCGTACGGACCCGGGTCAACATGTTTTGGGGTACTACAAGAAAAGTCTACGGCGTCAGGATCTGGTTGGAATGACCCGCGCAGGACTTGAAGTACCATTTGCACCCTCCGAAGATCTTCGCAAGATGCTAAAAAGTTACGAACGAAGAGTCTACTTGCATGGGTTGTGGATATCTTCATTTCGCCCTTGTGATTCGCAATTTCCGTGCCAACCGGTGCGTACGGTGGTCGTTTTTTATTAACTAACTAATTTGTTTGGAATAAATTCCGCTCAGACTGATCGCCATCGTGTGATCGAAACCTCAAAAGTGTCAAGCTAGCATAACACTATTCCCCAGAGGAAAACTACATTTTGCGGCTTCAAGTAGTAGGGGCTTCAAGGGACTATCTGGAACTCTTCGGTTCGGAGGAGTTCTCTCCCCTGTCGAACTGAAGCCAGATCTGCAGGCGGTGGCGGGCACTGGGGGGCAGACCCCCGCGCCCGAGGAGATCCACGAGCTGTTCTTTCAGGGCGACATTGGGCTCGCGGGCGAGTGCCTGCTTGACCGCCTCGGTGGGCAGCGATTTTGCGTTTCTCAACAGCCTTCCCGCCAGGAACCGCACGATCGGGCAGGGATCGAAAAGAGCCTTTACGACCCGTTGGGCAACCAAGGGCTCGGGCGCGACGGGCAGCGCCTGCAACATCAGCAGGACCACGGCCAAATCCGCTTCTTGGCGAACATGTTCACGGACCTGCCGGCTGGATTTCTCCACACAGCTACCCGCATACATGATGGTCGCGGCTCGGATCTCCGCCCGGGGATGCATCAGCCTCTTTAGGAACTCCTCGCGGCCGGCGCGGTCCTCCCGCTGGCACCCGATGTCACATGCCCGCGCGCGGACGACGGGATCGGGATCGTGGTACAGAATCCCGAGGGCGGGGGGCAGGCCACTCCGCCAGTTTTTTAAAATGTCGCGGACCAGGTGCAGGCGAACCTGCCTGGCGGGATGCCGAGCCAGGGCCTCCAGGTACTCGTCCTTTACCCAACGCCGCAATCGCAAATGTGCCCGAACCATGCGCACCAGCACCAGCCCCGCCTCGGTATCCTTCGGCCCGACCGGCCGGCATTCCGCACCGTTTCGGCATCCCGGCGGCTTCATCATTTCTTTCACGACCGCCGTAAGCGCCCGGCGCCCCTTCCAGTAGCGTCCCTGCGCCAGTCTCTCGGCCGCCCGCCCCCGGACCTCGAGCTTTTCGTGACCCAACCGCCCGATCAAGCATTTGCAGGACTTTTCCCTCTCCCGTTTCCAGTCCGCACGGGTCCACGTCTCCCAGCCGCCCGCCTGAATGTTCTGCTCGCACCGATCGACCAGATCCTCCGCTGCCTGGTCGAAGGAGGTATTGACCCCGGCCGAACCCGACGGGGAACCCAGGCGCAGCGCCAGATGGGCCGAACCCAGCGGGCAGGTGGACGTGTAGCCGTCGCCCTCCGGGACCAGACACCCCGGCAAGACCACCACGGGCGATCTCCTTGGATACAGCCAGCCGGTAAGAGTAAGGGTAATGTTCCCCGGCTTCTCCCCGGTAACAACCAGGCGGCCCTCGACGAATCCGGGCGTGCCTTCCGACGGGCCGGCCAGATGTGTCTTTACGACCGCCTCCAGGCAGGGATTTTCGGGTTCGAACACCAGGTCTTCGATTCCCCCGCCGGGGTAGAGCACAAACCCGAACGAGATATCGGAATCCGCCTGCCCGGCCTGCACACATCTTTGCATGCGCGCGCGTAACCCGGCCCGCTTCCAGGCAACCTCCAGATCGCAATCGGTCAGCCCCGCGGCGGTACCGTCCCGGGCAGTTATGGGACGGCCGGTGCAAAAGATATCGTCCCGCGCCGCGGCGCCGTCTGGGGCCGCCGACGCGCACAGAAGGAGTATGCAGACACCCAGTGCCGGTATTTCCAGGGCACGCATTAGCAAAACCCCCAGTACCTCCGAATCCACCATTCCGCCACCAGCAACGCGATCAAGCCGGCCAGCACCCACCAACGGGAAAGCAGGGGCCGGGTGGTGCTGGCTTCCACACGGTAACGCCTTTCGGAGTCGATACTCAACCCGGCCAAAGAGCCTTTTTCCACGCTACCAAAACGGCCGCCGGTGGCCTTGGCAATCTTCTCCAAGAGGTCGGGTCGAGGCGCGGGATTGGAACGTTCCTTGCTGGTGCCCTCCACCACGAAGGCTTCTTCGGCCTGGTGGTTACCCACCTCGACGCGCGCAATGAAAGCGCCGGTACCCGGGGACTTAAACTCGATCTCTCCCTTCCCCTGGTCGTCCAGCTCTACCGAATGCCGCTCGATCTCTGCCTTTCCCCGGCCCGGGTATAACCTGACCACCGCCTTCGAAGCGGGTGAAGCACCGTGAGCCTGGATCTTCAGCTGCACCGGCTCGTCGGGAACGTAGCGGGCCTTGCGGGAACGTAAAAACACCGGATCCAGCGCCGGATCCCGAATGAGCCAGCGCAGCAGGTTGTTGTAGAAACGGTGATACGGGCGCGTGCCGCCACCCCGGCCCGCGTGAAGAAAATTCCACCGCCAGGATCCATCCGTCAGCAGCGCGGCGACCCTGCCGCGGCCCACCTCCCGCAAGGCCAGGACGGGCGCACGCTCTGAACCGGAGCGCTCAAACGGGTGAACCAACAAGACCAGAGCATCGGGTACCGGAGCGGAAGCCAGATTGAGTCCCTCCAACTCGGGAAGGCGCTCCCACAACCCAGGTTGGCCCAGGTCGAGGACCGGATGGCCGGAGCCTTCGGGGCTGAGGACGGCTTTGAACCGGTCAACGCGGAAATCCAAACCGGCCCGCAGACGAACCGGCAAGATTTCATCGAGTGGAGTCAGTCCGTAGCCGCCGGCTCCGAAAGACAAGTCTCCGCCGATCATGAAAAACGCCCCGCCGCCGCGAACGTATTGAACCACTTGGTTCAGGTAAAAACTCACCTGATAGGGAGCATGGTTGAAGTTCTGGAAAATAACCACGTCGAACGTGTCTATCTCCGTTGCGAACAGCTGCGCCACCGGGAAAGGAATCAAGCTGAGCTCCTGTTCGCTCACCCCGGGTGCATCCAGGTGCATACGCAAGATGTAGAAGCTCACCAGATCGATGTTGGGATTCCGCTTCAGCACCTCCCGGAGGAAACGCTGGTCCCAGGACGGCCGTCCCACCACGTGCAGCACCCGGATCTTGTCCCGGATGACGCGAGCCACGTAGCTGCGCGTGTTGTTTTCCGAGATCGACTCCCCGTTCATCACCGGCGCCACGACCCGGTAGGTGAACTTGCCCACACGATCGGGCACGAAACGCAGAGTCACCTTCTCGGCTCCCTCCGCCGGCACCGTCACCACCCGGCTGACCAGGTTCCGCCCCCCTTGTTCCAGCACTACGGGAACGGAAACAGCGGCCATCCCGGTCGACTGCAGGGTGACTTCAACCTCCACGGCGTTGCGAATGAACGCAAAATCGTCGAAGGCAACGTCGGATATGGCCAGATCGACGAAATCGTCTCGGCCACCCACCGAAAAGGTGTTGATCGGGCTCTGCAGGGATTCGACGGTTTCCAGCACCGCTTCGGGTAGGGCCGAGCCGGGAGAAATGTGACTCAGTTGCTCGGTATCGGCTCCATCGCTCACCAGGATGATCGCCGCGAGGTCCTTCTGCCGGGCGGCCGATTCCCCTCCCAGGGCGGACAGGGCCGAGAGAATATCGGTAAAACTCCCGTCCGCCCTCCGGCCCAACTCTTCAGACGACACGGGATTCAATTGCGTAGCGAAGCTGTAGGTCTCCACCGAATACTCGTCCCGCAACTGCTGCAGCGCCCGCTCCTCTTGTTGAAGAAACTCGGCAACCTTGTCGATCCGGCTGCCGCCACCCTCTGAAATTCCCATGCTTTCCGAGGCGTCCACCAGCAGGGCCATCCGGCGCTGCAACGGCTCCAACTTGCGCTGCTGCAAGGCCGGCTCGAGCAGCAACATGCCGACCAGCAGAAGCGCCAACCCGCGCAGCGTCATCAAAAACATCCGGCGGCGCCGGGACATAGTCCCCAAAAGCCCCAACCAGGCGAGGAACCCCGCCACCCCCATCGCCGCGACGACACCCACGATCGGCCAGGAACCCGTGGACTCGAAGACTAGGATCGTGTCGCTCATATTCCTTCCCTACAGCTTCCTTCGCCGGAGAATGAACGGCAGGTGCACACGATCGCTCTTGTAGTCTAAGCACATGGCGTAGAAAATAATGTTGATGCCCATGCGGTAGGCGGTTTCCCTTTGCATCTCTCCACCGGGCTCACAGGCCAATTCCCAATTCCCGTACAAGTCCTTGCTCACCGCCCCCAACAGGTCATTGGAGGAATACACCACCGCCAGCCGGCCTCCGATCCGCACCGCCTCCAGAGGACCGGTCAACACGCGGCCCGCCTTTGGATTGGCCAGGAAAAACGTCTTGAACAACACGTGATCCCCGGGTACCGGAACAAGCTTTTTCTCGGGAAACAACGCTTGCAGGGCCTCACGCACGCTCCGGTCGAAGGGTCCGCCGGGGGAGGCCGCGGGATCGTCAATAAACACAAAGCCGCCCAGGGAGAGAAAACGGCGCAGGTTCTTCAGCTGCGCATCCGAGAGAGGTGACACCGAGCCCTCGCAGGACCAGAGCAAGAAGGGGGTATTGAAGAGATCCGGGCTGGCCGGATCGGTACTCACCGGTTCCATCTGCCCCTCGATGCTGGTCCGTTTCATCAGCTCCCACATAAGCTGCCGGACGCCATGAGCCCGCGGATCGGTCGGGCTTGCGCAGGGCAGGCGCCCCATGATCACCCGCTGGCTGGATGAAGCCTGCTCCTGCCCCCGGCCACTGTCGACCGGAAATATCAGCAGAATCAGAAAGACGATACCAGTGACCCTCATCCAAAACCCCACGAGCATACTTGGCGGCGGTCCCAATCCCGCGCTATTCCTATAACTACCGCTAGTACCGCGAGATTGGGGTTCATGGCGTGTAATGGAAGAACGCGGGCGGGCTCATTATTTTCTAAACCAGGTATCCTCGGAGGCAATGTCGGAAGGGTTTTTTTCCGTCTGCAAGGAAGGATCCACGAGCACTTTCGTGTTAGGTGCCTGGTTTTTCTTTTCGGTCAGTTCCACGGCCTGGGGTTCTTCCCCCGGCTTGGCCGGCTCGGTGATTATGGCGGTGTCCAGGGGCAGCTGGGCCGCCAGGTAAGCCAAAATGGCCTGCCGGATAAAAACCCCCGTCTCCAGCCCGGCCCGCTGGGCATGCTTTTCAAGGCAGTCGGCGTCGGAAGGTCCGATCTTTACCGAGAACTCCTGGATGCTAGTCATCGTTTTTTGCAGGAACTCCAACGCGTTTCCCGCCGCGCCGATTTTGAAGTCCTGGCTCTCGATCATTTTGCGGATCTTCTCCGCCAATTCGTCCTTGGCCAACCACTCGCCCCCAAAGTTAACCTTCTGGGCGTCTATGTCCACACTGTACGATCCCGTATCCATACCACCCTCCCGAGTTAAGTACGGGTGCGAGGCCTCCGGCCTCGTGGCCGGAAACCCCGCATAAGCAATGTAGGCCAAGCGCTGCCGCGCGTCAACCCTATTGCTGGCGCAAACTATCCGCTTTTTCTGCGAGTTCCCCCAGCAGGGCGCGATCGTCGTCGGAGATGTCCACGAAGCGGACAGCCAAACCGACCTTTCCCGAAGACTCCAGCCTGACCACCTCCCCTTCCGCGCGAATGGGATACTTGGCGATAATGGGTACGCTAAACACCAGGCACACGCGGGTGCCCACCGGGAGCCGGCGGTCCGTGTCCAGAAACACGCCGCCGGCCGACAAGTCGACCGAGGGCACCACGAACTCCAAGTCGGGGTACCGCACCCGGACGCGCACCGAAACCGGAATCCGGGAATAAAGCCTGCGCTCTACAAACTCGTCTTCCATGCCTGTTTCGAGCATGACACAATACCGCTCGATCCATCAAGAAACCAGCTGCCTTTGTGCGATCGACATCAATAAAGGAGAACTGGAAATGACATCCAAGGTAGGGACGAGCCTCCGTGCCCACCCTTCCTATGGCGACAGTAGCAAAACAGTAGACGAGAGCTTTACCGTCCCACCCGTTTCCAGACCCAGTCCTCCGGCCAGAAGGACGGAGCCGTCGGGAAGCCGGGCCGCGGCCATGCCAATGGACTCGGTCCCCAGCGTGGCCTCGGTAAGCACCTGACTGCTCCCACCCGGTACCAGCACTTCCAGATCCTTGCGCGCCGAGAGTGTGTCGTCCAGGCCACCGGCCAACAGGACGCGCCCGTCCTCCAACAGGCTGGCCGCGTGGAAGGCCCGGGGATGCTGCAGGGTTCCTTCCCAAACCGTGGGAGGATTGCCACCCAGGGAAATGCTCACTGCTCCGTTGCCCGGAAGCGCCCCGGCCTCGTCGGGGACACCTCCGACGATCAGCGCCTCGATGCCGCTCAACTGGGTCAACGAGTGCCCGAACACCGAAAGTGACGCCGTAGTGGAAAGCGAAACTATAGCCGACGTGAGAGAAACCGGATCCAAAAGCTCTACCGGATCGGTCCCCGAAACGTTGCCGCCGACCACCAGTATCCCCGCGGTCAGGCGCGTTGCCCGGGCCCCGCTTCTCGGCGTCAGCAGGGGAGTACCCATCGCGGAGAAGTTCCAGGTGTCACCGCCCAACGGGCCGGCCACGATGGTGTCGCTTTTTAGACTGACGGTACGCCCCCCTATCAGCACCACCTTATCGTCGATCATGGCCACGGCAGCCGCATCGGCCCGGCCGATGTCGGCCGACGAACCCACCGGGGAAAATTGGTTTGTCCCGGGATCGAAGATCTCGGCGGTCGTTACCAGGTGGTCCCCGCTCGGGCGAACCGTCACGGTGTTGTTGAAGTCGACCATTACCCGCCGGGTTCCGCCCACCACCAGCACGCGTCCGTCGGACAGCTTCAAAGCCCGGTGAAGCCCGCGACAGCCGGCAGCCAGGGGAATGGGACTCGAGAACCTGGCCGTGCCCGGATCGTATATGACCGCGTCGCAAGACGCCTGGAGCCGAATCAGACCACCTTGCAAAATCGGATTCTCGAAACCGCCGGCCAGCAAAACCCGGCCGTCGTCCAGGGCGGTGGCGGTGGCGAATACGCGGGGCTCACTGAAGTGGGCCCGCGTCGGATTGAGCTGCATGCCCCTGCGGGTCACGTAGATGGGAACCCGGATCTGCCGGCCTGCCTGGATGACCACATTGTAAGCCAGGCCCTGCCAATCCGGGCTGCCGCTACAACCCGCACCGCCGTACGCGGATACCACCAGGGACACCCCTTGATGGGCGGGAAGATCCAGCTTGACGGACATGCGTTTCTTGTCAACGGCATCGATACCAATGCAATCGGTGCCCCCCACCAGATTTCCGTCAAGTCCCCCGGTTCGCGCCTGGACGATGTAGCTGTGAACCCCCAGGGGCAATCCCCCCGCATCCGTCTGGGCCTGCTCCATCTGCGCGAATCGAACCTCCAGAGCAAGACCCCCGCTGGGCGCGGGACCGCACCCGGACAACACCACCAAGCCGGCTACAATCACCAACAAGCAAATAAAGTGTCTGGGTAACACGATTCCTTCCTCTGGTTAAAACTCGATCACCACCCGGCCCCGACCGGCCGGTATGCCTTCGTCTTCATCGGTCAGCCCAACCACCAGACCGGTTACCCCGCCCACCACTACCACTCCCACGGCCGTCCAGAACCACCACTGCTTGTAGATGGGCCCGCTCTCCGAGATGCGCAGCTTCTCGCCCGGCTTCTTCTTCTCGACGCCCCCGATGGTTTCGAATGACGGTAGAAAAGGCCGCGGATCCGGCTGCTTGCTCGGCAATGACTTCGAACCGGGCGGCGTCTCCACCTTTTCTTCAACCACGGGAGTAGGAGATGGTGGAGATGGTGGTGGTGGCGGAAGCAACTCCGCCGGGTCTTGCTCCTCTTTGCCGCCGATCTTCTTGCCCTCGGCAGGTGCCGGCGGAGGCTGCGGTGCCACGGCAACCTCGGTGGGTTTCTCCTCCAGCATCACCGACACCTTCAGCTTGCGACCCTTGGCGATCTGGATCTCCTGCCGGGCGGGGAGACAGTCCAGGTGGGTCACCTCTATGATGTGGGTGCCCTTACCCAGATCCTTGGTGAGGATGAGCGGCGTCTTGCCGATGTTGCGTCCGTCCAGGAAAACATCGGCCCCGACGACATTGGCCGACACCTGCAACTGGCTGCGAATGAGGGAACCAAACAGATCCACCCATCCCTTCAGCAGGGCGCCGCGCAGCGAGCCGATACGCCTGCGGGCACGTTGCCGTGACGTCTCGATAAGCCGTCCCACGTCCACGTCCACCAGCTTCATCACCACCAGGTACCGGCCCGGAAGCTTCTGAACCTCGGAATGCAGGAACCGGTTCACCCCGACCTGCCGGCCGATGCTCACCAGACATTCCGTCTCCGATCCCCGGCATTTGGCCTTGCGCTTCATCACCTTGAACTGAAGTGATGGGATTTCCAAAACCTCCAGGGACGGATATCTCCTGATCAAAAAACGTAGGTGCTTCCCCAGGTTGCGCAATTTATTGGGGTTGAGAACGCGGCTCTCCGGGTTTAATACCAGTATCTTCTTCGAACCGGTCTCCTGACCCGCCGCGGGCCAACCAGCCAGAAGAAACGGAAAAACCACCAACCCCAACAAAACCTTCCACTTGCCCATCCTGTTCCCCTTGTATCATTAATTAGCCTATCGCCACCCCCCCAGCCTTGTCAACCGACCACACTTGATATAAAATGCCTGGCTTTCTAGAATCATTTCAACAGGATTGAAAGGGAATTAGAGCCATGCCCAGGTTTGAAATCACGATCCCCAAATCGGCCAAATTGCAGTCGAACGTCAAGTTGCACCAGTTGGCGGAATACCTGGCCAGGCCGGCAACGATTTGAAAACCCACCATGCATTCCCGATCGTTGGGGTCACCCTTTTATTTCTGTCGCTATCCCCGGCCCGCGCGGAGGTTTACAAGTGGGTCGACCGAAAGGGAACGGTTCACTACACCGACGATCCCGATCAACTTCCCGAACCCCGACGCAGTCAGGTGCTGCGGGAACTGGAGGAGAAGCTGCAAAAAGAGCGTGAGCGGCGCAAACAGCTGAGGCAGCAAGGTATCCACGTGCCCACCGAAAGGCTCCCGCCCCCACCTCCTCCCCGACCGCCGGTAACGCGCTCCCACCCCGCCAAGGACCGGCTGGAGCGACGGCAGAAATCGAGGGAAAAATGGCAGGCGCTGAGTCAAAAGGCGCGCGATCGCGTGACTGAACTCGAAAAAAAGTGCGAAGAGCTGAGAACCAAGCGGGATCTGAACAGCCGGGATCGCCTCACCCATGCCCGCCCCGGCGCCAACCAGAGGTACCAGAAGACCCTGGCCGCCTACGAGCGGTGCCAGGAAAACCTCAAAAAAGCCCGTCGCTATCTGGAAGTGGAGTTGCCCGAACAGGCCCGCAAGAGCGGCGTCCCGCCGGGATGGGTAAGGTAGAGATTAAAACGTCCCGTCCGCCCAGGATCGTTCTCTTTCTTCCAATTCGTATGAGTTGGCGGCCTCGACGGCAAGCATATAGACACGGGTCGCTGCCTGGTCGAAGATCTTGCCCAGCTTGTCCCGGGAGATGGCAAACTCAGGGAGGTCTCCGCGCTTGCCCATGCCCGCGTACTTCTCCAAACGCAGGTTGTACTCCCCGGCCACGCCAGGATCGGCCATGGCAGTGACCAGCTTGGTGATGGTGTAGTTGGTATCCAGGGACAGCCCCACGGGAATTTTTTTCCCCCGCGGCCCGATCAGCGTCAGGAAGAACACGTAGCCAATCTTGTTGCCTTTTTGCAGTTGGGCCAGGCGGCGCGGCTCTTGGGAAACCAACTCCGGGCTGGGCCTGCGCCGATGAGAGCGGAACAGGGCAAACACGGTCTGGGGAAGGTCCGCCGGATCGACATTCGTCAGCACCTCCCGGAGACGCTCCATCTGGCCTGCCTTGAAATCCCGGTTGCCCATCTTCCCGATGGTGTACCGCTTGACCAGATACTGGTCCACTTCAGGAAAGAAGGCGGTGATGGGCAAGTGCAGGGAACGCAAGTAGGCCACCAAATCCCAGGTGTCCAGTTTATCCAGGCTGTCGGAAAATGGAGGCATGGCCCCCTTGCAGCCGGCCCCTTTGCAACCGAGTTGGATAACCCGGTAGATCATTTGGTTGTCGCGGGCGTTCATCAGGGACCCGTCGCGATGATCGGCCGGTTTGATCTTCAGCATAAACGCTGTCGGATCGACCCCCGAGCCGTCAAAACCGTGGCAGACGGCGCAGTTCATCCGATACAGTTTCGTCCCGCTGGTAACGTCTCCGATGAACGGCAGCGACTCATCGGCCGCCGCGGGAAAAACCGCAAGCGCAACCAACAATGCGACCGGCAGAGCAAGCTTGCAGATCTTGAGCATATCTTCCTCCTGGGCTTACTGAAGCACGGCCGGAAAAGCATTCAGATCGTCGATCATCTTCCAGCGCATCTTGAAGTGGCAGCGGTTGCAGTGGTGGCTGCCGATTCGCCAGAAGGCCTTTATGGTCGCCGGGGCTTTAGCGGACCCGGCGACTTTCTCGAACCGATCCAGGGCCAGGTTCAGCTCCGCCATCAACGACTTGAACTCGGAATCCGACGGGTTGATCTCCGCGGCCTCCGTGACCGCCGCCTGCATCCGGCTAGACGCCACCCGGGCAGCTTTCAGGTCCGGGCGCCGACCCATGTGCAGGGCTTCCCCGGCCCGGGCCCAGGACTCCCCCAGCGTCTGCATGCCGCTGCGAAGCGGGGACCGCCGCAGTCCGGGTGCGGTCCCCTTGGGTGCAGCACCTCCTGGCACGGCCGGGACTTTCACCCCACCGGGCACCGCGGGCATACGGCTGGAAACCGGTTGGGCCGACACCGGTGAAGTCGAGCCCGGCTCGTCCACCTTGGCAAAAGGCCAAATACCGACGGGAACGCGAAAATGGGGATCGAACTTTTTGGTCTTGTAAACCCCCTTCAGCGTAACCCGGTAGTTGTCCTGCCTTTGGGGGGTAAAGTGAAATCCGTACGAACCCGCATCCTGGAGCGGATGCACCCGGTATCTCACCGTGTACCCAGCCGCGTCCGCCACCTCGGCCACGATCTCCGCTCCCTTCACCGGTATGCGCTCTCCATAAATGGGATCGGGAATGGGCGGGATCTCGGCCATCTCGATGGCCACCTCCACCACCTCCTCCGGATCGGGCACGCCGGGCTCCAGCCGGATCCCAAAAAGCACCGCCCCGCTCTTCACCTGGAGGTTCCGGATCTCCGGCTTCGGCGGCGGTGACGGCTGCGCCGAAACCTTTGCGCCGGTTTCAGCCTTATCGGCTCCGCCAGCCATGAAAGCAGGCAACCCCAAAAGGGCAACCACAACAGTCAAGACCCGCATGGCACCTCCTGAACAATTGAGCGATCACCCGGCATCATAGAACAGGCCCACAACACCTGTAAAGGAAGCGAAGGGGGCCGGGGGTCCCAATCCCACCCAATTCACCCCCCATTCACCCCTTACTCGTAGCGCAGCGCCACGATGGGATCCAGTTGCGAGGCCCGCCAGGCGGGGTAGATGCCGAAGACCAGGCCCACCAGCGAGGACATGCCCAGGGCCACCGCCACCGCCCAGGGCGGCGCGGCGGCGGGCAGATCGGCCATGGCCTTGGCCAGATAGGCCGCACCGTACCCGGCTCCCAACCCGATCAGCCCGCCCAGCGCGGAAAGGATGACCGCCTCGACGGTGAACTGCCACAGGATGTCGGCCTTGCGAGCCCCCAACGCCCGGCGTACCCCTATCTCCCGGGTGCGCTCGGTGACGGAGACCATCATGATGTTCATGATGCCGATCCCGCCCACGACCAGCGACAGGATGGCAATGCCGATGGCCGCCAGGGTGATGTACCTGGTGATTCCCGAAACGGTGTCGATGATCGATTCGTTGGAGAAAATGTCGAAGTCGTTATCCTGACCCGGCTTGAGCCGGCGTTCCTGGCGCATGATCTGGATGGCCCGATCCTTGGCCCAATCGAACACCTGCGGGCCCAGCGCCTGGACGGTTATGTTGACCGAGCGGTTCTTGCCGTAGATGCGAATGAAGGCGGTAATGGGAATCACCACGAAGTTGTCGCGGCTGCCCATCCCGAAAAAGCTGCCCCTGGCGGCCAGCACCCCGATCACCTGGAACCGCCGGCCGCTGAAAACCACGTTCTGTTCCACCGGCGAGGAGTGTGGGAAGAGGGTGGTGGCCACGTCCGCTCCCAGGATCGCCACGTTGCGCTCGTGCAACATGTCGAACGCGTTCATGTTCCGCCCCTGGGAGAAATCGCACCCGTTATTGGAAACGTACGCGGGGGTGCCTCCCACCACGGGCACGTTGGGCGGAGTGGTTCCGTAGCGGGAACGAACCAGACCGCCCCAGGCCCACAGTTCCGCGCCCACGAAGCGCGCCGCCTCGTCCCGCTCGCGCACCGCCTCGGCGTTGGCCATGGTGATGTCCTTGCGCTTGCGGTACTTGGCCATGTGCCGGCTGCCGCCCATGCGCATGGCCGGCCACTTCTGGATCTGAAAGGTGTTGCCGCCCAGGCTGCTGAACCGCTCGTTGACGTATTCCTCGAAACCGCTGGTCATGGCCAGCATGGCCACCACCGCGCCCACGCCGATCACGATGCCCAGGACGGTCAGGCCGGAGCGGAGCTTGTTGATCCAGAAGGCCCCCAGCGCACCGGTAACCAGATCGCCCACGCGCATCACTCGTACCTCAGGGCCTCGATGGGATCCAGCCGGGAGGCCCGCCAGGCCGGATAGATGCCGAAGAATATCCCCACCGCGGCCGAAAAACCGATGCCGGCGAATATCGCAAACAGCGAGACCTTGGCCGGCAGCGGCGAGACGGCATCCACGACGTAGGCGACCCCGAACCCGACGCCCAGCCCGATCAACCCGCCGATCCCGCTCAGCATCAGGCACTCGATCAGAAACTGAAACAGCACCGCCTTCCGGCGCGCGCCCAGGGCCTTGCGGATGCCGATCTCCCGGGTGCGCTCGGTGACCGAAACCAACATGATGTTCATGATGCCGATGCCGCCGACGAGCAACGAGATCATTCCCACGATGATGATGACCATGGACAGCGTCCCGGTGAGCTTGTCGTACATCTCGGTCAACACCTTCTGCTGGTTGATGGAAAAGTTGTCGGGGTCCTTGGGGCGCAATCCACGCACTCTGCGCATGATGCCCTGCAGCTCCGCCTCGGCCTCCTCCAGGCTAACCTCCGGGATCACCTTGATGGCGATATTCATCCCGCGCCGGGACCCGAAGGTCCCGCGGAAACGCCCGAGGGGAATGAGGGCCATCACGTCACGGCTACGGCCCAGGAAGCTGCCCTGCTGCTTCAAGATCCCGATGACCCGGTAGCGCATCCCCTGGATTAGCACCGGCTTTCCCAGCGGGTCGGTGTGGCTGAAGAGCTTCTCGGCCACCTCGGAGCCCAGCACCACGAAAGGACGCTCAAACTCGATGTCGGCGGGTGATAAAAATCGGCCCTGGCGGATGGTGTAGCCGGTGATCCGCGCGAACTGGCTGTTGGTGCCGATCAATTCGACGTCGTTGATCTTCTCGCTACCCCGCTCCACCCGGGCCCGGCCACGCTCCTGGGGAGCCATGGCCTCGGCGAACGGCACCAACTCGGCCAGGCGGCGGTACTGCCCCGCGCTGATCCGCGGCCGGTTGCGGTACTTGTACCATTCGCGGTGCGACGCCCAGGGATGCTGGGAAACATACAGGCTGTGCACCCCCATCAGGTCCATCTGGCTCTTGAACCCCTGTTTCAGTCCGTGGATGATGGACAGGATCCCGGTGACGGTCATGACGCCGATGACGATCCCCAGCGAGGTCATGACCGCCCGGAACTTGTTCGACCACAGCGCGCTCAGGGCCACGCCTACGCCGGAGGCGCCGGCGTACCAGTGCGACGCCAGCCACCCGGGCCTACTCCTGCCCGAACCGTCTCTCACCCAACTAGCCACGACATCCTCAATGTTTGTGGGGACGCCCGCGCCGACGCGACGTCTTCTGGTCGGGGCGGGGGCCATCCGTACGCACCTCGTCTTGGTGCTTCAGCTCCTTGGAAAGGACGCGGAAGGGGCCCGATACCACCGAGACGCCCGCCGCGATGCCCGAAAGAATCTCGATGCGCGTGTCCGACGACAGGCCGGTCTTGACCTCGCGCGCCAGGGCCCGGCCGTCCTCTACCACGAAAACCACCTCCACCGGTTGTCTGCCCATGGGTTGACCGGGACCGGCACCGGCTTTTTTTACGGCGGCGGGTGGGCGGGGCGTCTCGGGCTCTTTATCGCCGTCTTGGATTTCCGCGGGCCGTCTCAGGGTCACGCTCTGGATGGGCACGGTCAGGGCCTTTTCCTCGTGAGCGGTCTTGATACTCACCGTGGCGGACATCTGCGGGCGCAGGACCTTATCGGTATCGCCCACCAGCACCACCACGCGAAAGTTGGTCACCTCCGACTCGGTCCACTGGTTGCGGGTCACGCCGGCGTTGGCGATCTCCTTGACCGTGCCGGGAACCTTCTCCCCGGGATAGGCGTCCACTTCGATCTCCGCCGAGTCGTTCTCATGGATTAGCACCACGTCCCGCTCCCCCACCTCCACCTCTACCTCCATGCGGGAGAGATCCGCCACGGTCATGATGATGTCCTCGCGGAAATCTCCGCCGGACACCCGCTCGCCCAACTCCTTCTGCAGCTCGATCACCGTCCCGGACATCGGCGCCGAGATGGTGCACTTCTGCAGGTCCTTGTGCGCCCGGAACAAGGAAGCCTGAGCCTGCAGCAGCTGCCCTCCGGTGGCGTCCACCTCCGCCTGGGCGATCTGCAGATCCGCCTGGGCCCTCTCCAGGTTGGCCGCCGAGGTCAGATCCTTCTTGTACAACCCCCGCACCCGCCGCGCCTCCCCCTGCGCGCGAGTAAGCGACGCCTCGGCCAGCTTCACCCGCGCCTGGGCGGTCTTCTCCGCCGCCTGGGCCTCGAGCACCCGCGCCCGGTAAATCTCCGGATCCACCTCCACCAGCAGCTTTCCCTTTTCGACCCGCTCACCGGCCTTCACGGTCAGCTTGCGGATATACCCGCCCACGTCCGCCGACACCTTCACCTGCGTCTCCGGCCGGATCTTTCCCGAAGCGGTCACCACCTGCGTAATCGGCTCCACCCGCGCCGCTTCCGTCTCCACCAAAGCCTTGATCTTCTCCTTGGGCCCCAGATTCATCACCAGAACGGCGGCTATAATCCCCACCACCACGACAATGATGACGATGCGTTTCACACTCATGGGTTCTCCTTGGGAAGATAGGTCTTCAGCAAATCGCCCCGGGCTTGATGGTACACCGAAAAGGCAATCCTGAGCTCATATCGAGTTTGAACCGCGGTCAGCTTTGCCCGGTTCAGCGCCAGCTGGGCTTCCCGAAGCTCCAATGCCGTGCCCTGACCAACTTCGTAACTCTCCTTGGCCAATTCGAGACGCTGCTCGGCCGCAACGATATTGTCCGCCTCAATCCTGGAGATGGCCCGCAGGCTCAGGAAATCAGTCAGGGCCTTGGACAAGCCCATCTCGAGATCCTGTCTGGCCTTGAATTTCTCCAGCTTGACCCGCTCCGACGCCACCTCGGCCCGATCGATATTCGAACTGGTCAAGAAACCATCGAATATGGGGAAAGAGATGTTCAGCAGAAAGGCAAGCCGATAAAGCTGATCGAAACGCGAGTAGACCTTGTAAAACTCGGGGTCCTGCCGGCTGTACGAAATGCTCCCCGACACCTGGGGCCAACGATCACCCTTGGCGATGGTAACGTCCAGATTGGCCCGCTCCTGGGCGGCCGCGTACATCCGAAGAAGAAAATGGGTTTCGGGAACTTCTCTGTAACTCGGTGAACCGGCTAGATCTTGTGTATCCCCCGGCTCTTGAATGACCAGCGCTGTCAGAGGCGACCGTCCCATTACCCGGTTCAGATTGACCATGGCGTTACCGATCACGCGTTGCTGGTGCTGGATGGCGATGCGGTCCTCACCCATGTTAACCTTGGCCACAGCCACGTCCACCCTGGAAGCAGCACCCAGGCGATAGCGCTCTTCGGCCAGGCGGAGCTGATCCAGGCTGGTTTCCAGCGACTGCCGCAAAACTTCCGCTTCCTTTTGTGCTTTCAAAAGCTCATAGAATGTCGCGATGGTGTCATGGGCAATGGATTCGCGGGTAGCCTTCAGGGCCAACCGGGTCACGTTGATAGACTTGTCGGCGCGCTCGACCTGGTTCCACCATTTACCACCGTCGAAGATGTTCTGCGACAAGCGCAGGCCGAAATAATGGGTATCGTCATCGGAGGCGGGTTGAGTCAACCTTACCGGTGTCCCGCCAAAACCGTATACGACTTCCTGGCTGCCGGTAAAATAGTAGCCGTCCTGCAAGGTCATATCCAGGCGGGGCAGGTAACCGGCGCGCGTGCCCAGTTTCCGTGCCCGGGCACTCTCCACATCCTTCTGGGCAAGGCCCACGTCGACATTTTTTCGCAGCGCCGCGCGAATGCAGTCTTCGAGACTCATGGGTGACTGCTGGGGTGACTGCTGGGCCAGGATGACAACGACGAGAAGTTTTAGCATGGGTCCTTCTCCGAAATGCTTTGGTTACACCAACGCCCGGCCGACGAAGCCCAGGATCAACCACACTATTACGCCCATCAGCACGGATTTCCAGGTTTTCCAGCCGGCGGCACGGCCGGCCAGGGCCAGGAGCACGGCGGTCCAGATCCAGAAGGGATCGATGAGAGCAGCACCCGGGACCGGGATCAGGGAGCCCAGATCGGTCTTGAAGAGGTTCTCGGTCTGCAGGGGATCCAGGCTCGGATAGGTCAGGATCACCGGGATGGATATCAGCTGGCGCAGGCCATAGGGAAGCCACAGGTGGGCGGCGATGGAATAGCTGGTCTTGAAGGAAACTCTCTGCTTCGAGAAACGACCGGGCAACCAGAACAGGATCGCCAGCGCCAGAGTCATGAACGGAATGACCACGACCACGAATACGTAGCCGACGATGCGCCGGACATTCAGGGCCCGGACGGCTTCTTTCTTGATTTCGGTCTCGGAGACTTTCCCACCGGGCTCGGCAACCAGTTCCTGGGCGGTCAGACGCACCTGGGCTTCGCGGTCGATCCTTGCGGAGATGGTGGCGTTGACCGCCAAGCCGACTACGATCAGCAACAACACGGCAACCAGGGCCCGGGGCCGGGGCCGGTCCAGCAAAGCCTGGAAGGCCCTCTGGGGAGTGTGGAAAACCGTCAGTATGGTGCGCAGCTGAATCATTTTACGATCCGGGAAAACTCGCTCCCTTCGGCAAGAGCAGTCCGCGAGTTACAACGTATGAGTTACCCGGCGAAAATATACCGCTTTGCACCCGCTCCAGCAAGCCCCATTTTCTAGTTGAAAAGGCCCCCTGATTTGCTATTCTTGGGTGCTGAACGAGGTGTCAGTTTGGACGACGACGGAGACATCTGCTCGCTGGGCGACGATGAGTTCGAAGAGGCCGACTCGGACCGCACGGTCGTCCAGGGCATCAAGGACCTGACCGGTTCCCTGGAGGACCGGCAGGCCTACCTGATCGTCATCTCCGGCCCTCAGGTAGGCAAGATGTTCAAGCTGTCCAAGCTCAAGTTTACCACCATCGGCCGGTCGGTGGACTGCGACATCCATCTGGACGACGAGGGCATTTCCCGCCAGCACGCCCGGGTGGAGCAGGACGAATCCGGAAACGCCGTCGTTTTGGACCTGGGAAGCACCAACGGCACCTACTTCAACGGAACGCGGATCGACCGCTACCAACTGCGCAACGGGGACAAGATCCAGATCGGCTCGACCACCATATTGAAGTTCAGCTACCAGGATTCACTGGAAGAGACCTTCCATCAGCACCAGTACGAATCGGCCACCAAGGACCACCTTACCGGCATCTACAACAAGAAGTCCTTTTCCGAGCAGCTCAACAAGGACTTCAGCTACGCACTCCGTCATAACGAAGCCACCAGCCTGATCATCTTCGACATCGATCATTTCAAGAAGGTCAACGATACCTACGGCCACCAGGCCGGTGATCTGGTTCTGCGTCAACTGGCCAAGATCGTCGCCGATTCACTGCGCTCGGAAGACCTGTTCGCCCGCATCGGCGGCGAGGAGTTCGCCATCGTCCTGCGCCAGGTGGACGAAAAACGCGCCCACGTCCTGGCGGAACGGATCCGGCGCACCGTGGAGGTGAGCAAGTTCATGTGGGGGCAAACCCGCCTGCGGATCACCATCTCGCTGGGTATGGCCACCCTGCGGCAGGCCAACTTCCATAATGTCGGCAGCCTGATTCACGCGGCCGACGAATACATGTACAAAGCCAAGCGTTCGGGACGCAACCGGGTCGCCAGTCCCCTGAGGTAGGCACCTCATGAGGTCACATCGACTGCATGCTACCGATAATGCTTGTTGAAACGACAATGACAATTGTTGGTTAAGCCAACACTTTTTACAAGCGAAGTCTTGGGAAAAGTGTAGGCACCTCATCCCCAAGGAGCTACCCATGCCGCTACCATCCATCATCATGATTGTACTCATAATCCTGGCCGTCGGGATCGCGGCATACAGCCTGTGGATCAAGTTCAAGGTGCTGCTCAAGGCCAGAAAGAAGGACAATCGCTTCGACCGGATGGGTGCACGCATATGGGCGCTCATCAAGATATTCCTGGCCCAGTTCAAGCTGTTCAAGGAGCCCCTCCCCGGTCTCATGCATGCGCTGATCTTCTGGGGTTTCCTCATCCTTCTGCTGAGGAGCATGGCGCTTATCGGCGCGGCCTTCACCGAGCACATGCACTGGAGTATCTTCTTCTTCAGCGAGCCGCTGGCGGGCTGGTACACCCTGCTGAAGGACATCACCGAACTGGTGGTCGCCGGCATGATCTTGGTCGCCTACTTCCGTCGATGGGTGATTAGACCCTGGCGGATCACTCAGTCGAGAGACGCCGAGTTCGTTCTCCTCTTGATCCTTCTGCTCATGGTCACCGACTTCTGCTTAGACGGCGCCTGGATGCTCACCTACGCCAAAACGCCGGAAGCCGCCTTCGAGGCCGAGTGGGCCATCGTGGGGCCGGCGCTGGCCGGCATCTTTTCGGGCGCTTCCGCGGAAACCCAGACGGCGTTGTTCCATGTCTTCTACTGGGCCCACATCGGCATCCTGTTCTTATTCATGAACTACCTGCCCCACTCCAAGCACTTCCACGTGATCACCGCGCTGCCCAACGTCTTCTTCTCCGACCAAAAGAAGGGCTACCCCATCGCGATCATCCAAGACATCGAGGCGGAGTTCGAGAAAGAGGAGCCGCTCATCGGAGCCTCGCGGCTGGAAGACTTCTCCTGGAAGCAGATCCTGGACATCTACACCTGCACCGAGTGCGGCCGCTGCCTGGTCAACTGCCCGGCCAAGTTGACGGAAAAATGGCTCCAGCCCAAGAAGCTCACCGAGGACATGAAGCACCACCTGTACAAGCGTATTCCCCAGATCGTCAAGGGCTCCGCCGGGGAACCCCCGTCCCTGTTCGCGGCCATCGGGGAAGGCCTGGAGGCCGGCCTGGAAGAGGAGCAGGGCCGGGAAGCCCTGTGGCACTGCTGCACCTGCCGGTCCTGCGAAGAGAACTGCCCGCTCTGCATCGAGTACGTGGACCGCATCGTGGACATGCGCAGGCACCTGATGATGATGGAGAGCAACTTCCCCAAGGAGCTCACCCTCACCATGAAGAACCTGGAGAACAAGCGCAATCCCTGGGGACTGGGAACGGCGGAAAGAGCCGACTGGTGCGACGGCCTGGGGGTGAAGACCCTGAAAGAGGACCAGGACGTGGAGTACCTGTGGTTTGTCGGCTGCGCCGGCGCGTTCGACGACCGGAGCCAAAAGGTCTCCAGGGCCATGGTCAAGGTGCTGAACCAGGCCGGAGTCAGCTACGCCATTTTGGGCAACGAGGAAGGCTGCACGGGCGACTCCGCCCTGCGCCTCGGAAACGAGTACCTCTTCCAGATGCTGGCGCAGCAGAACATCGAAGCCTTCGAAAAATACAAGGTCAAGAAGATCCTGACCACCTGCCCGCACTGCTACCAGACCATCAAGAACGAATACCCGCAGTTCGGGGTCAACTACGAGGTGATCCACCACACCGAGCTGATTGCGGACCTCATCCGCCGGGGCCGGCTCAAGCCGCAGAACCCCCTGGACCAGAAGATCACCTTCCACGACTCCTGCTACCTGGGCCGGTACAACAACATCTACGACCCGCCCCGGGAGGTGCTCCGGAGTATTCCGGGGACGTCGCTGGTCGAAATGAAACGTAACCGGCAAAACGGTTTCTGCTGCGGCGGCGGCGGCGGGCGCGTATGGATGGAGGAAAAGATCGGCACGCGCATCAACCATATGCGCGTCGAGCATATCAAGGAAGTCGACCCCGGGCTGGTGGCCACCGCCTGCCCGTTCTGCCTGATGATGATCAAGGACGGCCTGGCCGACAAGAGCTTGGACGAAAAGATCAAGGTGCTGGACATCACAGAGATCGTGGCCAACTCGCTTGAAGAGAAGGCTTGAGGCATGGCTCTCTTCATCAGAAGAATTCAAGGGACTCTTCAGGCGCAAGTAGAGGGGAGGTCGTCATGAGAACCATTGCAGTCGTCTGCCTGTTGCTTGTTTTTGCCATTCCCCAGGTCCGGGCCGGAGGTGTGTCGGTCAATCCCACCAGGCCCACGTTCTCGGATAACGCCCATCCCATGGCCACCGGGCACCTGGAGTTCGAGTTGGGCGGCCACTTCTGGAAACACGATCAGTTCGGGCTGCCCTTCCTGCTCAAGCTCGGCCTGGCCGACCCGGTAGAGTTCAAGCTGGGCGGGGAAGGTTTCAGGTGGAATGGAGTAGCCGAAGAATTCGGGTTCAGCAACCTGGGACTGTTCGTCAAGGCGCGCTTCTTACGACAACGCGGAATGACCCCGGCCATGGGATTCCTCGGTGCAATCATTCTACCTACTGCATCCGATAACTTGAGGGAAAAAACTTGCGACCTGGGATTTTTACTCTTGATGACCGGCCAGTTTGGTCCCATGAGCTGGGATCTGAACACCGGTATTCGCATGCGCGCCATCGACTCTAGAAATACACTCACAGACATCCCCGTCATCCTGGCCCTCTCGGCGCGGATCGTAGGGCCCCTCGGCGTGGTCATGGAGATGGCCGACTACATCCCCATGTCCAACCAGGACAACGCCTTGCACCTGCTCGGTGCCATCACCTGGTCTTTATCTCCCCGCCTGGTCATGGACTTCGCCTTCGTCAAGGGCTTCGACGGCGCCCCCGACTGGGAGGTCCACTTCGGCTTCACCACCACGCTGGCCAGATTGTGGTAGGAAATCCAAGGGACGGGGGTTGACACGGACATGGGACGCATAACCGAAAGCTTCCGCTCGGTGGGCCGCACGACGAAGGAGACGGCAATCCCGAGAGTGACACCCCCGACGACCAGAATGAACCACATGGCGTATCCGCCCTCACGCATAAACTGAAACATGTTTCACCTCCTGTCAGTTAAAACGCCCGAAACGGCGAACCATGGATCAGTTACTTACTGACTGCCGTTTGCTGCCGGAGTAGAATAGACAAGCTTCGATGGAGGAACCGAGCATGACGAACGACGAACTGGAGCAGTTACTCGATGATATCGAATCCGATCGCGTGGAGCGAAAGGAATCGCCGGCCGACGGTGACAAGATCAGGCAGGTGATTTGCGCGTTCGCCAACGATCTGCCTGGGCACGACAAGCCGGGCGTGTTGTTCGTCGGCGTCAACGACGATGGCACTCCCATCGGCATGGCGATCACTGACCAGATGCTGCAGAATCTCGCTTCGATGCGAGGAGACGGAAACATCGTACCGTTTCCCTCTCTTGACGTTCAGAGACGGCACCTGAAGGGGAAGGATGTCGCCGTTGTCTTCGTACATGCTTCCAGTTCTCCGCCAGTAAGGTTCAAAGGCACCGTCTGGATTCGGTCGGGACCACGCCGCGGCATCGCGAATCCGGATGACGAACGTAGGCTCAACGAGAAGCGTCGCTCTCGCGACCTGCCCGCGGACATCCGTCCTATATTCTCAGCAGAGCTTGAGATTCTCGATGGTCTATTGTTCAGCCGTACCTATCTGCCGTCGGCGATCGCCTCCGAGGTGCTGGAAGACAACCAACGAACGATCGAGCATCAACTGATTGCCTCGAAGTTCGCCCATCCCGGCCCTCCAATCCATCCGACCGTACTCGGCGTGCTCACTGTCGGGAAAACTCCGACGGACTGGATTCCGGGTACGTATGTGCAATTTCTTCGAATAGACGGCACCGAATTGGGCGATCCGATACGAAATGCGAGGGAGGTGCGAGGGGCTCTGCCTGATTTGATTTCGGATCTTGAAGACATGATCAAGAATAACATTCAATCATCGCGCGACTTCACCTCGGGTCCCGTCGAGGTTGAGAATGCGGATTATCCCCTCGTCGCGCTTCAGCAAATCGTCCGCAATGCAATTCTACATCGCTCGTATGAGAACACACATGCTCCGGTGAGCCTCTACTGGTTCAACGATCGCGTCGAAGTACACAATCCCGGCGGACCCTACGGCTCCGTCACGAAGCAGAACTTCGGTCAACCCGGCGCGCACGATTACCGCAACCCGAACTTGGCCGCAGTAATGAAAGAACTCGGATATGTTCAAAAGTTCGGTTACGGCATTATTCTTGCGTGCAGGGAAATGGCAATAAACGGCAATCCCCGGCCTGAATTTCAGGTCGAGGACACCCACGTGGCTGTTATCCTCAGGAGGCGACCATGAGCATTTCTGTCATTACCTTCTTCAGCAATAAAGGCGGCGTAGGCAAGACATCCATGGTCTATCACCTCGCATGGATGTTCTCCGACCACGGACTTCGTGTCATCGCTTCCGATCTTGACCCGCAGGGGAACCTCACCGCCGCATTCCTCGATGAAGACCGGCTCGAACAGGTCATGCCCAGTAACGGCCACTCGCAGACGATATTCGGCGCGCTGGAACCGCTCAAGCGCGGCACCGGCGACATCGCCGATCCCCATGTCGAGATCATCTCGGATCGACTCGGCCTGGTCATCGGAGACATGGCGCTTTCCACCTTCGAGGATCAACTTTCCGAAGCCTGGCCCAAATGCCTGGACCGCGACGAACGCGCCTTTCGGGTCATCTCCGCCTTCTGGCGAATCATCCAAGAGGCCGGCAAGCAGCATGGCGCCGACGTCATTCTGATCGACCTCGGTCCCAATCTAGGTGCAATCAACCGCGCCGCTCTGATCGCTTCCGATTTTGTCGTCATCCCGCTGGGGCCCGATCTGTTTTCCCTTCAGGGCCTTAAAAATCTTGGCCCCACGCTGCGCCGGTGGCGCGACGAATGGAAGGAGCGATTGGCGAAGAACCCGGTCGCGGACCTCGAACTTCCATCCGGGTCTATTCAACCCATGGGCTACGTGGTCTTGCGCCACTCCATCCGCCTCGACCGTCCCGTCCAGGCATTCGATCGATGGATCGCACGTATGCCGTCAACCTATGCCAAAGCGATGCTCCAGAAAAAATCGGATCCCAAACTCACGATTGACAACGACCCGAACTGTATCGCCAAGCTCAAGGACTACCGCAGTCTCATGCCTCTGGCCCAGGAAGCGCGCAAGCCCATGTTTTTCCTCAAGCCTGCCGACGGCGCGCTCGGCGCTCACACCCATTCCGTCACTCAAGCTTACAAGGACTTCAAAACCGTCGCAAAAAAGATCTCCGCTGAAGCCGGAATAAAGGCGCTATCATGACCGATAAACCCCCTGCTCGGCGCGCCAGTGAAAACTATTTTTATTCATGAATCTATGCCTTCTCATACCAAGTTCCCCGGCCTTGCCCACGCCTTGCCAAGCGCCCTGCGTTGACGAGCTGCTTGAGGTGTTCCTTGATCGTGCTTCGGTTGGCCTGCGTGACAGCAGCCGCTTCTCGCACCGTGACCCGACCGTGCTCGCGCACAATGCCCAAGAGTTTTTCTGAAAGCGGCGCAAGCGGAGCCATGAGTTTCTCTTGTTTTACTTTTCGGTCGAGAACTTCCTTTTGCCGATGCAAGGCGCGCACGAAGAAAGTAAGCCAGTCGATGAGCTGAGACTCATCCTGGTCCAAGGTAGCCTGTGCTCTCCGAAGCGCCTGGTAGTATTCATCCTTGCTATCCTCCACGATCCTTTCGAGCGAGCTATATGGTACGTAATTGTACCCGGCCCGAAGAAGCAGCAAGGTGGTCAGCGCCCGTGACAGACGCCCATTCCCATCCTGGAACGGATGAATAGCCAAAAATCGCACCACAAAAACAGCGATGTTCAACAAGGGATGGTGCTCTTTTTTTTCAACGGCCTCGTTGTTCCAGGCCACCAGCGCCTCCATCAACCTGGGCGTATCAAAGGGCGTGGCTGTCTCGAAGATCACGCCGATGCTGCGGCCTTCTGCGTCGAATGCCTCCACATTGTTGGATAGCGTTTTATAGTTGCCACGGTGCCGTTCATCTTTGTGTGAGTATTTAAGCAGAATGCCATGAAGCTGCCGGATGGTGTTTTCGGTGAGTGGAATATTGGCAAATGACTCGAAAACCAGCTCCATCAGCTCGGCGTAGCCCGCAACCTCCTCCTCGTCGCGGGATCGAAATGAACTCACATCCAATCCCGAAAGGAGCCGCTCGATTTCGTCATCGCTAAGTTTGACGCCTTCGATTCTCGTCGACGATCCAACCGATTCAATCGTTGCGATGCGCTTCAGTGCCGACAGACGTTCCGGGGCAAGATTACCCAGTGCCTCCCAACGCCCCTTGAACTCATCGATCTCGCCGATGGTCTTGAGGAGCTCGGGTGTAATCTGCGTTTTTGACAATGAATCCATCTATATCTCCATTAACTTATCCATATTTATCCATTTCTATTTAATTTGTCAAGCTAATTGGATATAATTGGATAAATAAACGGATAATCCAGGCAGTAAGAGCAAACTCATCGATGCTCAGTCCTGGCTAGATTGTGGTGAGCTGTTACGGCAGGAACTTTTCCGGTTTGTTCAGCTTCTCGGGCAAGTAGGTGTCGATTACGTAGTTGAGGCCCCACTTGGCCAAAGCCTGCTGCTCGGCGCGGACACCCATGGAGACCAGCTTGTTGAAGGCGCGCTGCCAGGGCTTGTGATGCAGTACGAAGGGGTCGTTCTTCAGGGCATCCTTGGCGCGCTTGATGTCCACTTCCTTTAAAGGATGCGTCGGCAGCTTGTACTTGTCGATGTCGTCGGGGGTAATGCCCAGGAAGCGCGCGCGGGGGACGCAGAAAAACTCGTTGATGTGGGCGGCGTTGCCGGAGCCGACCTTCAGCGTCCGGTAGATGTTGCCGATACCGTAGGGATCGCAGTCGACGAAAACGTAGACGGGGATCTTCTTCTCGTCGGAAAGGCGGCGAATGAAGCGGCGGCAGGCACGGGTGGGAACACCCCCCATGGATACCAAAATACAGTTGGCCTTCTTCCAGTAGTTGTGCTTGACCAGGCGCTGGAACATGCCCGCCGTCTCGATGGCCAGGACAAACTTGGCATTGGTTTCGAAGCCGAGGTCCTCGACGCTGATGGGAATGGAGTAGGCGCCGGAGCCGAACTTGGTGCAGTCGATCCTCAGGGTCTTACCGGTATCGCGATCGGCGTCGATGACAATCAACCGGCCGGCCACGTCGCCGCCCTTCTCCTCGGGGATGAACCCCAGTTGCTCCCGGTTGACCTGGAAGAGAGCCTCCACGTCGTCGATGACCGTGTCGCTCTCCGGCTGCTCGTTGAAGCGAGCCTTGCCCCAGTTCTTGCTCACGTAGTACGCCTCTCGCTTGGTGGCGATGTCGTCGGACTCGACCAGCTCCTTGGACAGGGCCATCATCCGCAGCGCCTGGGCGAAGGTCTTGACCGTCCCCACCGTCAGGGTCCTCTCCTTCTTGCGGCCTTTCAGCTCGAAGAAACCCACCTTGGGCCGGTAGCGCACGTTGGAAAGCGAACGGATCGGGAACTTCATGCTGGGTTTCTTCCCCGAGAGGATCCGCTTGTGGATGGAGGACGCCTCCGTCTGGATCTGCTTGGTCATCTTGGGGTGCTTTTTCTTCTTGGCCACCGACCCTCTCCCTTTTTGAGTTACTTGAACTTCCGGCTGCGCCGAAGCGTGTTGTCAAGCTTCTGCTCCACCAGCTCCTTCTGATCCTGGTTCAGCCCCAGGATATCCTGCAAGGCGATGCCGATGTGCGGGATGTAGGTCTCGATGTAGCTGTGCTTACGGCCCTCCTCGGCCTCGCGCCGGCGCGCACTGAGATGATGGCTCAGGCGCCGGCCGGCCAGTTGCAGCGCCAGGCGAATCTCCTTGAGGATATCAGGGTAGCGGGCCACGGCTTCCTTGCTCTCGGAGGTGAACGGCACCCATACCGAGGCCATGTGCACCAGGATCACCAGGGGCCCGCTAGGCAGGGCGCCACGTGACTGGGAAACCTTGTAGTTGCGCCAGTCGGTTTCGATCACCGCCTTGGTGATGGCGCAGTCCGACTGCTGGTATTGCAGGGGAACCCGGTTGGCGAATCGATACAGGGTGCAAAGGGCCTCCGCCGGCAGGCTGCCGCCCCAGGCGAGCCCTACCTCGATCTGGAACGGATTGCCGCGGTAGACCGACGGGCTGCGGGTCACCGAGGTGAAGAAGTCGGCTTCCACGCCCTGCTTCAGCCCGGCGTAGATCAGCTCCTCGCCGATGGGCGCCACGCAGTTGGTGGGCGGATTCAGGATCTTGGCCTGGCCCATGGCCTTGTGGAGGGCCTCCACCTGCTCGGGCGCCAGGCGTTTGGGCCGACTGCTGGGCGGCAGCTTGGCCGCCGCGCAGATGGCCAGGGCCACCCGCTCGCTCACCCGAGAGAAGTCCCGCATCAGCGCCCCCCTGAGGTTGCGGCCCCTAGTGGTCTTCAACATGGTCATGAGCATGCCCAGCTCAACGCCGTGGGGATGCGGCTTGATCTCCACGGGCTCGCGCGGCAACTCCTCGCTCAGCCGCGGGAACTCCAGACGATCGCCCTTGGGATTGTGGTAGACAATCTTGGTGTGCGGGTTGGCGATGGAGGTCTGCTCGATGTACTGGTCCACCGATCGTTTCCCGCCGCGGTAGAGCCCCTCGATCTCCATCTCCACCTTGGTACCGGTGACGTGCGGCTCCCTCCACTCCACCCCCTGGACATCTTCCAGCACCTCCGGCTCGTTCCGGCGCGTGTCGATCTTGATCTCCAGCCGGTGAGCGGGCCGGTCCTCCTGGGTGCGTGAGGTAACCACCACCGGTTTTCCGGTAGTCAGCTGACTGTACATCCCGGCCGCCGAGATGCCGATGCCCTGCTGCCCGCGGGACTGCTTCAGGGTGTGGAACTTGGAGCCGTACAGCAGCTTGCCGAAGATCTTCTTGACCTGCGAGTGAATGATGCCGGGCCCGTTGTCGGTAATGCTGACTTTGAAGCGGTTGTCTTTCAAGTCGGTGATGCGGATGTCCAACTCGGGCAGGATATGGGCTTCCTCGCAGGCATCCAGCGAGTTGTCCACCGCCTCCTTCACCGTGGTCAAAAGCGCTTTCTGGGGATTGTCGAAACCGAGCAGGTGCCGGTTCTTGGTGAAAAACTCGCTGATGGAAATATCCCGCTGCTGCAAGGCCATCTTCTCGGCCATGCTCCGTGGCCGCCGTGGTTTCTTCGCAGCCCTAACGACGGGTTTCGGCTTCGCGGGTGGAGCTTTTTCCTTGGGCTTGGCTTTCTCTTTATTGGGCTTGGACTCCTTCTTCTTGGACTTGCCTTCGAAAAGCCCCAGCTGATCGTCTTTCTTCTTCCCCTTGCGCCCGGGCTTTCTATCGGTTGCCTTCTTCTTGCCCCCCTTCCCGCGTTCTTCTTTTCGCACCACCATCTCGACTCCCAATCAATCCGGCGCCAGTGTAAAGAGGCGCTGAGAAAGTGTCAATGGATCGCTTGCGGTTAGGCGACATATGCGCTAATTCGCACCGCATGACTAGAAAAAGACGCCTCCTGGTGATCGGGCTGGACTCCGCCGAACCCTCCCTGGTGTTCGACCGGCTGGAGGAGCGCCTGCCTACCCTGACCCGCCTGCGCCGGCAAGGCTCCTGGGGACGTCTGAAAACGACAATCCCTCCCAGTACCATTCCCGCCTGGGTGTCCATGTTCACCGGACGCGATCCCGGGCAGCTGGGCGTGTACGGCTTCCGCTGCCGCCGGAATCGCGGCTATGACGAGCTGGGGTTTTTCAACTCACGCATGGTTTCGGCCCCGCGCGTCTGGGACCGCCTCACCCAGGCGGGGCTTACCTCCTACCTCCTGGGCGTGCCCGGAACCTATCCCCCCTGGCCCATCCAGGGACGCATGGTGTCGTCCTTCCTGGCACCGGGCACCGGCTCGGAGTACACCCACCCGCCCGGGCTGAAACGGCAGATCGAATCCATCGCCGACGGATACATGCTGGACGTGGAGGGTTTCCGCACCAAGGACAAGAACTGGCTGCTAAAACAGATCCGCACCATGACCAAAAAGCGCTTCAGGGTGGCCCGCAACTGGGCTAAAGAGCCCGACTGGGATCTGATGATCATGGTGGAGATGGGCACCGACCGCATACACCACGGGTTCTGGCGCTGCTTCGACCAAGGCCACCGCCTCTACGAACCGGGCAACCCGTTCGAAGCCGCCATCCCCGACTACTACGAATATATCGACCAGGAGGTCGGGCACCTGATCGAGGCAGCCGGCCCGGACACGGCGGTCCTGGTGGTCTCGGACCACGGCGCCCGGGCCCTGGACGGAGGCTTTTTGATCAACGAATGGCTGATACAACAGGGCGACCTGGCTCTGCGCGAAAACACGAACGAAATCGACTGGCCGAGAACCCGTGCCTGGGGCGAGGGCGGCTACCACGGGAGGATCTTCCTCAACATCAAAGGAAGAGAACCCCAGGGAGTGCTGGATCCGAACGAGGCAGAAGGCTACCGCTCCGGCCTGGCCTCCCGCCTCGAAAAGACCGCCGACGAAAATGGAAAACCCTTAGGCACCCGGGTGATTTTCCCGGAAGAAGCCTACCGCGAGCTCAACGGCATTCCCCCGGACCTGATGGTCTACTTCGGCGATCTGGCCTGGCGCTCCATCGGCCAGCTGGGCACCGGAAAGATCCACTTCCGCGGCAACGACACCGGCCCGGACGACGCCAACCACACCGAGGAAGGAATCTTCATCTACTCGCAACCCGGACAGCGAGTGAAAAACCGGTCAGTTCTCGATATCGCCCCTTCGATCTTGAAATTCTTCGAACTGGACTCCTGAGATTCACCCAGTATCCCCAGGCGAGCACGGCATTTCCTCCAGGATCTCCCACCCCATTTCCGGTCGATCCCAATCTCCCGCGTAAAAAGGGACACTTACGAGAGGACCACGAGTAAATTATCTCACTAGTACAGTGGCACCGCGTATATTGAGTTCCTTTGGGAAGTCAATATGTTATGTCGAAACGTAGGGGCACCAATGGGAGATTGGGGTTCCTCTAAAAAATCGGGATCAGCGGAGACCGGGAAGAGGGGGATCGCCAGGTCCCGGGGTGGGATTATCCTCTTCGGCCGTATCCTTGACGGTTCTCTTTTTGCACCCGGCCGAAGAAACCAGAGACACGGCGGCCAACAGGACCAGCAGGATTGTAAACAAGCGTCGCATGGGCGAAACCTCCCTATCGGGTTTGATGTTTGCGATCAAGTGTATTCATAGCATCCGCATTCGTCAACCCGGCAACCGCGCCAAGGTAAACCATTCACTACAAATCGAGGCGCGATACCTCCAAGCTGCCCAAAACGGTTACGGCGCAAGTAACCCTACAGGTTGATCAAGCCTTTTCGCAAAGCGCTGACCACCGCCCCGGAGCGGCTGGAGCTGCCCAGCTTGCGGTAGATGTGCGAGAGGTGAGTGCGAACGGTGCGGCGCTCAAGATTGAGGACCCTGCCGGTTTCCTGGTTGGTCAGGCCCCGGGCGATCATCTGCAGGATATCGGCCTCGATGGGCTCGAGGATGGATTCCTGGTTTTCTGCGGAGCCCTGAACGCTCTGGAAATAGTTCCAGAAACGCCTGGCGATACGGGGCTCGATCACCGTTCCCCCGCCCAGCACCTCCAAAATTCCGTCACGGATCTTCTCCGGCACCACCCTTTTCACCAGGTACCCGCCGGCCCCCGCCTGCATGGCCATATAAACTTTCACCTCATCGTCGAACGAGGTGAGAATCAGAACTTCGATTTCCGGATGAACAGCCTTCACCTTGCGGGTAACCTCGATGCCGTCGATGTCGCCCAGTTCCAGATCGAGAAGAACCAGATGGGGGGTCACCGCGTCTATGGTTTTTAGAGCGCTCTCGCCGGAGAGGGCGCTGCCCACCACCCGAAACTCCGGGTACGATCCCAGAAGCCGCATGAGACTCTTGAGGGTCTTGGGATCATCCTCGACCACCACCAGCTCGACGACTTCACTCATCGGGATCATTTACGGGTTCTTCTACGCTTCCGGCGAACGCGTTTCTTCTTCCGAACCTTCTTGCCGGTGGGCTTCTCGGTTTTGACTTCGGTGGGCGGTGCCACCGCTCCCGGCGCGGTGGCAATCACCACCCGGATGTCCTTGTGTTCCCCGGCCACCAGCATGATCGCCTCGTCCATCAGCCGGGTGCCGTCCAGGGAATCCACTACCACCCGGTGCTCCCCCACCCGCAGCACCTTGTCCCTGACCGGAGTGCCGCCTTCGAGCAATTCCCCGTCCAGGGTTACCCGGGCGGGCTGGTCGGTGTGAACCGACAAAAAAGCGACTAAAGAGGTCCCCGCCCCGTCATCCTGGGCTTCGCCACAATCTTTCGGCCAGAACGCAACCACCAGAACCGCAACCACGACGACCGCCAACAGAATCACCATGATCTTCTGGGGAGGTTTCCTCCCAGGCACCGTCACATCCGTGGGTGTCCCCGGCTCCGCCGATTGATGCATCTGAATCGTGCCGGCTGGTGCGGAGATCTCCTCGACGGTTTTTTCTTCCTCTTCCGGCTCCACCAGGCTGGGGATCTCGTTCGTGGGGACGGGCGTGGGATCTTCCACTTCCGGCGCCAGCGCAACCGTAGACACCGGGGGGGCAGAAAGCGGTTCGGAGGTAACCGGCTCCTCCTGGGTGGGCTCCTTTTCGGATCGGACCTCCTCGGTATCCTCGGGCTCCTGCTCCTCCCCCAGTCCCATCCAATCCACCACCACCGAGGTGGGACCCGAGGCCTCCTTCTTCTCCGCCGGCACCGGCGGAGGCTGCGCGGGAAGCGGTGGGGGCTGCTGCTTCTTATCCGCCGGCTTGCCCGTAGTGCCAAACGCCATTTCCCAGGCAGCCACCCGGGCCAGGCCCTCTTCGTCAGCCTTTTCCCGCGTCGCGGGCTCCCGCACTTCCGCTGCCTGAGATTCGGGGACCGAAGGCTCCCGAATCTCAGGTTCTGGAACCACCGGAGCCGGGGAAGGAGTCGCCCCCCTGGCCTCCCTCGGCGGCATGTTCAACCAGATGCCCGCGCCCATGGCCGGCTTATCGATGGAGCCCGGTTTCCCCCAAACCATGGCCTCGTTGGGATAAAGGTTTTCCACGAAGTTCTTGACTCCGGCCCGCCCCTCGTCGGGGCCCTTCTGCATGGCCGCGCGTAGCCGCTTGATCGCGGCGGTGAACGAGTCGATCGAATCGTGCCGCTGGCGAGGGGTGGCACTGAGTGCCTTGATGAAGATGGCGTCGCAGGAAAACGGGAGGGTGCGATCCCGCTTGGAGGGCAACTCGATGGGGGAATGCCTCTCCGGCATGCCGGCACCGGAGCTTTCTTTATCCAGGGGAGGGCTACCGGTCAGCAGGGTATACATGATTGCGGCCGACGAAAAGATATCCGACTGGGGAACCGGATTGCGCCCTTGCACGACCTCCGGGGCCAGGTAGTCGGAACGTAGGCGGCGGGATTGCTTCTGCAAATCCCCGATCCCCAACAGGGTACTTTCGAAACCGATGCCGTCCAGGCGAACCACGCCATCGTAGCCCAACAACACATACCGGGGGGTCAGCCCTCCGTGCAAAAGATCCTGCTGATGCAACGCTTGAAGGCCATGGAGAAAATCCAGCCCGATTTGCAGGCTGCGAACCGAATTGATATGCACATCGTGCGAGCCGAGGCGGTTGATTGCCATGGCCAGGTCGAAACCATCCGTTCTCTCGGTAATCCAGTAATGGCCGCCGCCGGCCTCCCCAAATCCCATGTGGCGCAGGATGTTTCCGTGCTCGACGGACTTCATCGCGGCGGATGCGTCGATCAACGCGTCGACGACACCCGGCACCTCCGTAACCCGCGAGTGCAAACGCCGGGCGGTAATCAGCCTGGCCGTCCCACCCAAGGTAAGGCGAGCCAGGAAGACCTCGGCCAGGTTCTCTTCCGCCAGCTTCTCCAGCAGTTCCAGCTGCATTATTTCTTCTTCCTGCTGCTGCTTTTGAGACTTTTCGTATCCAGCAACACCGAGCACCACGGGCAGCGACGGACATCCGCTTTGACCAACGGAGAGCGGCACACCGGACAACGGGGCCCCTTCTTTTCCTCCGTCTTTTTGGCTTCCACCTTTTTCCTGGCAACCAGGTAGGACTTGATCACTCTCCGCTCGGAGGGCAGCAAGCGCCCGCGCAACGAAGCCTGCAGCAACAAGTCCATCAATTGCTCCAGCCCGACCAGGCGCTCGGTCAGGGAAGGCGTTTTCTTCCGCTTGCCCGGCTTTCGCCCAGCCTTGCTTGTCTTGGAAGCCACAGAAGAAAGTTGCCACATCCTGGGCCATTGCGCAAGCTTCCGTAAAGTTGATCCCGGCCGACAACTAGGATAGTGTAGGCTTGTATTGAGCTGGTCCGTGTTTAGGGGAAGGCAAAATGGTCGTTCGCTCTTCGTGTGCTTTGCTGGTGGGACTCCTGGTTCTGCAACTCGCGGGGTCCGTCCGGGCCGACTCACCCAAGATCCAGGTCTACGAAGAGGTGGAAAAGGGATTCTCCATCGGCCTGCAGACCGGGGTAGCCTACGACTTCAACCCCCCGGTGGACACACCCGGTCTGGGCATCCTGGGCGGCCTCGAGCTCGGCTACGACTTGACCTGGGTATTCCGTGTCAAGGCCGGCTTCCTGACCGAGCACTATTCGGCAACCTCCCAGGCCCGCTCCGGCAGCGAGGTGACGGCGGATTTCCAGGGGCGTCTGGTCTGGGGCGGGGCGTCCCTATCACTGCTGGCCACCCAGCGTTTCTACGCGTACGCCCAGGCCGGCGTGGGATACCTGGCCACTTCGCCCAAGCGGATTGGAGACATGGATGTAGGCGGCAAGGACGACGTGGCCATACTCGTCGGGGGAGGTTTGGAGTACTACCCCCAGCTGCGCCACTTCTCCTTCGCCATCGAGACGAACGTGTCCATCCTCCCGTTGCGCGGCGATGTTTCCATCGCCGTTTTTCCCGTGGTGCGCTACACCTTCGGCCTGGGCGAGGTGAGAATCGTCAAGCCTTCCAAGGACCGCGACCAGGACGGTGTGGAAGACAAGCTGGACAAATGCCCCGACACCTGGGGTTCCGAAGCCCAGGACGGCTGCCCGGAGCCGGACACCGATGGAGACGGCATCATCGACCGCGACGACAACTGTCCCGAAGAGCCCGGACCGGCATCCAACCGGGGCTGCCCCATCGAACCGGACACAGACAATGACGGGCTGCCCGACAAGCTCGACCGCTGCCCCAAGGTACCCGGGCCCAAGGAGACCGAAGGCTGTCCGGACCGCGACGCCGACGGGGTCTACGACCACATCGACAAGTGCCCGGACGAACCCGGCAAGCCCGAGCACGACGGCTGCCCCAGCAAAGCCCACGTGAAGGTCAAGGTAGGCTCAAAGGCCATTCAGCTGCGAGAGAAGATCCACTTCGAGTTCGGCAAGGCAATCATCAAGAAAAAGTCCTACGCCATCCTCGACCAGGTAGCCGCCACCCTGGTGCAGTACTCCGAGATCAAGAAGCTCCAAGTGGAAGGGCACACCGATTCGAAGGGCCCGAGCAAGTATAACCAGAGGCTGAGCCAGCGCCGGGCCCAGGCGGTGGTGGACTACCTGGTCAACAAGGGCACCGACAAGAATCGTCTAGCGGCCAAGGGCTTCGGCGAGGACAACCCCATCGCATCCAACAAGACCAACAAGGGCCGCGGCACCAACCGCCGCGTCGAGATGATCATTCTTGAGCGGGAGGAGTAGCCGGCCCCGAGACGACCGCGCCCAGCTTTACGCGCATCTGCAAGAAAATGGAGAAAATGGGGTCGGGTCTGGTCACTTGTCCTATGCAAGAAAGCGCTCGATCCAACCCTTCACCTTCTCTTTCCGTGCGGGGCATGGACGAGGGATACGCTCAACCCACCCAAGTGTCAAGTGACCAGACCAGACCCCATTCCTTTTCCTTGAACGCCCGGGGCATCGGACGGTAAGAGTTTCCTTCACTCACCGTATCTGCAGCGAAGCAGTCCTCGTTTCTTGAGGATGACACCGAGCACCAGTGATTCCCTTGCGCAGTCAACGGGTTAACCAGGATCTCAAGTAAACATTCGGTAAACCCGTAGCCGATTTTCGAGTGGAGGAAGGAACAATGCTCGCCAAGGCTGAAAGACTCTTGGACGGTGATGTATCAGAGCGGGCAGATTTTGCTGGACACAG
>JAUXGL010000082.1 GCA_030622135.1 Deltaproteobacteria bacterium | reverse complement strand
CCTGTTGCTGATGGAGCGATAAATAGTTTCGATAATCCATCCTGCAATCGAAAATATTATGAAACAACATATAAGTGTACCCGCCAGTCGCATAAATCACCTTGTTGTCTTTCGGAAACGGAGGATCTTCCAGCCCCTCAATCGCGCGACCCTCTTGAGGCGGGGATCTGGATTCACTGTGATTGCTTGCCCGGCGAGTTCCAGCAACGGCAAGTCGTTGATGCTGTCGCCGTAGTAAACGCAGTCACTCAACACCACGTCACGTTTCCAGAGGTATTCGCGTACCTTCTGCACCTTGCCTTCGCCGGAGCATAAAGGTCCGTCCAGGATGTCGGTTACCCGATCTTCATTCACCAGGGGGCCGGCTGTGATAACGGCGTCTGCCCGAATCCATTCTCCGATGACCTGAACCAGGTATCTGGGACCGGCAGACACCAGAACTATCTCCCGCCCACGTTCTCTTTGCTCCTGTATTGCCTCCAGTGCGCCGGTAAAAAACCTCGGCAAGACATGCTTCTCGAAACAGAGGCGGGAGAGATTCAAGAGTTCATCTACCCGCATGCCCACGAAAATCCTGATACCGATCTCGTACATCCGTTCGTAGCTCGTCAATCCAAGCCCGTGGAGCATCGCGTACCACAGGCCTAGCAGCATGTGACGTGTACCGATCATTCCCCGCTTGAACATAAACCGGGTTGCCACGAAACCTGATGAGCTCCTGATCAACGTTCCGTCCACGTCGAACAGGGCAACGCACAGGTCTTCACCGCGCTCTGTGCCGGGTTCCTTCATGTCTGGGCTTTCCCTCCCACACGGTTTAGGAACTTGACGCGCTTGATCGAGATCAGGATGGCCGGGATCAGAACCAAGGCGGAAAGGGCACTGATGATCATGGTCAGCGCCGTCATCCAGCCAAAGTTGCGCATGGGTACCAGGCTTCCGAATAGCAAGGCGATGAAGCCCATGGACACCGAGAAGGCGTTGATGGATATCGCAATACCTGTAGTCTCCATGGTCCTTCTTAAAGAAACCTCGATCTCACCCCCTTTTCTTTGCTCCAATCGCAATCTCGACAGGAAGTGTATTGCGTAGTCCACGCCGATACCCACAGCCACCGACGCGATCATGACCGTGGTGACATCCAGGGGAATGCCCAGGTAGCCCATCAGTCCGAAGTTGAAGAGCACGGTGAACAGTATCGGGATAACCGCGATTAGCCCCGCCAATAAAGATCTGAACTGCAGCGCCACCAGGAGCAGGACAATCAGCACGGCCATTACCAAGCTCCGGTACTGGCTCTCAACCAGGCTCGTGTCCACTTCCTTGTAGATCGGGGGCATGCCGGTAACCGCGAGATTTATCCTTGTCTTTGATGCATTCGAGGAATCTGGGTTATTAACAGCAACATGGCTATCATTGAGTTCCCAGAGGTCCCCGTTGAGATCCTTCAAAAGCCAGGGATCGGAGCGAAGCTCAGTCGGCAGAGACGTTTTGAGTTTGTCCAGCATCGCATTGACCCTCAGGGTACCCGTTCGTTCTCTCATCAGGTCCCATAGGGACGACGCGAGGTCCAAGACCGCCTGCGGATCCTCTGCGAGGGTCGCCGGGTCCAGCTCCCTGCGCAGTAGTGGAAGGAAAGTTTGCATCGAGAGCCGGTTGCTCCCGGCAAGAATGGCCTCCAGACCGTTCTTCAGCCTACCGAGAACCTCGTCTGAATCGATCTCGATCTCGCTCTCGTCCCCACCCAGATAGTCCATGAGTATGTCCACGGACCCAGCCAGATGTGCTTGGTCACCAGGAGAGACCTCATGGTTCACCGCCTTGAGAACAGTTTCCCTGGCCAGGTCAACCGAAGAAGAATCATCGTTCAAGCGGGCTGCCACGTCGAAACCCACAAGCTCTACCACTCGGTCAACAAGTCGCCGCCGGGCTGCGACTCCGCTGATATCTTCAGTTTCTTGGGCGCGGTCGATGGTTATGACGGCCCATTCCGAGCAAACCTCGGACTGGACGAACTCGTTCACTGAATCCACCAATTCCACGAGCTTGCCGCTGTCAGCCGTGCCCACCACGGCCTGGATCACCGCTTCCCTCTCGTCGGGAGTCACGAGCTGGTCCATGACACTGTTGCCCTCCAGGAGCATCCAGAGGTTGCCTACTTTTTCGATATTGTCCGGGACGGCATACCGTCCGTTCATCTGCTGATTCATCTCGCAGATGAGGTCCGCGACCGATTGCGGATGGGAGACATGCGGCAGTGTCTCGAGGTATTTCCCGATACGAATCATCTCCTTGAGAACAAATGGATCCTTGATCGGGCCGCGAACGCGGACCTGGATGGCAACCGCTCCGCCGAATTGCTTCTCCATCATTTGTTCGGCAATACGTATATGACTGTCTTTATCGAAGTACTCCACCATGTTGACCGATCGCTCGATGCCAAGGAACCCCGTCGAAGCCACGAGGGCGATCACCGTTGCTCCCGCCAGAACCAGCCTCGGCCTTCCAGTCGCCAGGGACGCCAGATGCGACATCAGGCGAACTCCGACTGTTCTCTCCCCTGTGAAACGGGCTCGCCATGTTCCCCGGGGTTTCAAGAGGGAGAGAACCGCGGGCAGGAACGATGTCGAAAGCAGGAGGGCGCAAAGAACGCCGATTGCAACGAACGCTCCAAATTCCCGGATAAGCGTGAGATAAGACGTGGTAAATGAAAGGAAGCCAGCCAGGGTTGTCAAACCGGCGAGGATGATCGGCAGCCCTACTTCGGCAATGGCGCGCTTGAGCCCCTCGGCCGGAGGATCGCCGCCTCCGACAACCTCATTGTACTTGTTGAGCATGTGAATTCCGTAGGCGCTGCCGATGGCGATCAGCAACACCGGCAGGCCGTTGGAGATCAGGGTCAGTTCCACGTCGAACACCGCCATCAGCCCTACGGCCCATGTAGTGCTGAACAGCACCGTACCGAGGGGTAGCAGCACGCCTCGTAATGTTCTAAAGCTCATGAACAACGTGAACATCACGAGAAGCGCCACCAGGGGGATTAGCAGCCCCATGTCGTCGAAGATGATCTCGTTGATGAAGACCATCCATAAAGGGGCGCCCGCGTAGTACGGCGCGAGATCTCCCTTGAACTTCTCCGTGGCGTCTCGGAGGTCTCTGCCGATCTCAGACTTGTCGATGCCTTCATTCAGACGGACCATCATGACCGCGTACTTCCCGTCGGTGGACACAAGTCTTCCCGAATACATGTCTTTCGAGAGCGTGTACTTGCGAAGAGCCTCCAGTTCCTCCTTCGTCTCCGGTATTCGATCCTTGGGCACCAACTTGCCAATCTCGAGACCGCCCTCTATCTTCTTGATATCAAGTACGTTCGTGAGGCTGATCACGCTGCGGACGCTGTCGATCTTCTCGTACTCACGTGTCAACCTTCGAAGTGTTTTGAGGGAGTTCGCATTGAAGATATCTCCGTCTTTCGCCTCGAACGCGATGACGCCCATCGAGTTTCCGCCGAAGACTTTGCCGACCTCGTTGAAGATCTTGACGATTTCCTTGTTCTGCGGAAGGTAGGTCAGCAGGTCGCTGTTGACCGTAAGTGTAGATATCTCGTAACCGAGCCAGCCAGTGATTCCAATGACTAGAACGATGATTGCGATGCGAAATCTGATTACGAATTCGGCGTAGCGTTTCAAGTGCTGTCCTCCTTGCCGGTCAGGGTGAGTGTGGCAGCTCAGAAGCTTGCCTTTGCCTTAAGGTAGACTTGATCTTGATCGTCGAGGGCGCTGAAAAACCCTTCACCTTCACCTTCGATCACGAATGCACCCAGTGCGATCTCGAGGTTGTCATACGGTTTGTACGAGACCTCCGGCATGATCACGAGGCCATAGGCGTTCGAAACGTCACCCCAGTCCGAAATCTGGCACCCACCTCCGAGCGCCAGCTTCAATGTGTCATCCAGGAACTTCCACTCGAGGCGTCCCAGGAAGTAATCGTTCAGCTCATGTCCGTCCCGCTCCACAAAGAACCCGTGCATGTACTGAAGATTCACGTACAGACCGAACGAGAATGTATAGTCGAACCCCACAGTATATTTGGCGTATGCTTCGTCCTTTACTACGACCTGTTCCTGGATCACGGGATCTCCCGTGGGTCCTGGAGCTGTGATTGTAAGACTTGCACCATCGGGAAAAACTACCGCGACTTCGGCCCAATAACCGACCGTGAAAAGCTCCCCCGCGAAATCAAGGCCGACGATGTGTTCCTCCATGAATGAGGAATCGCTACGTATGCCGACATTGTCCTGATCGATCGGTGTTATCGTTAGAGCGGTTGGTACGGGAAGGTCGTCATAGCCGTGGAAGTAGCTGACAGAGAAGTCGATGTCCAGCATGTTCCAGGCGAACTTCACGGCCTGCATCGAGTGTTCTAGATCAAAGAGGCCGGCATCGAGGTGGTCCTCCTGGGCGGCTATCTGGGCACCGCCGAGCAGTGGAGACAGGTCCATAGAGCCACCAAGGTCAAACCCGCCAGCCTTGGGCAACAGAACCGGTCTTACCGAAGGGATCCAGACCGCGGTCAAGGACCAGTCGTTAGGGAAGGTGTAGGCCAGCATGGCCGCGGTGGAAGGAACCTTGGCGCCGAAGTCGAAGATGTCAGAGAAGTCGTCCGGGTTCAGGTTGTCGGTCTGGTTGAGCTTGTCCGCCGTGCCCCAGGTGATACGCTGTTTGCCAAGGGTGAGGTCCAGCCCATCGACGAAGAGGTTGTGGGCTTTGAGGTATATCTCCCAAGGCAAGACTTCGAACGGCATCTGACTGTCCGGTCGTGAGAGGTCTGAAGAAGTTGAAACGCCGGACAGGTCATAAAATCGAACCTCGCCGCTGACCACCGTGAGAAGGTCTTCCGACATCCATCGTTTCAATTCGAGCCGAGCTTTGCTGTAGAAGTCCACCATGGGGACATCGGCATCGGAAGTGAGAAACCGCTTATCCACCCTCAAGAAGCCGGAAACGTCGCTCTGTGCCTGCGCGCTACTGATGCATGTAAATCCTGCAAACAACACGACAGCAAAAATGATGGCCAGTCTTCGATTCATGAAAGACCTCCTCGCTTGATCGTCAATGGACTTTCTTGAGATTGCGCTTGCTGAATGTCTTGTCCGGCAATCCCCGGTCGTGTTGAACCGTGACCAACTCCATGGTGGTGATGTGATTACTCAGGATATCCTTCATTTCAACGTGCTTCGGAGTCCAGTACCCGTCGGCTTTCTCCACATCCGAGTTGTTCATCAACTTGAACAGCTTGCCGGCCTGGTTGTACATCTCGACCTTGGATGGGATGAACGTCTTCGTGTTCACGTGCATCACCATCTTGGAGTAGTCGGTGTCTGCGCCCGGCCTTGGAGTGCATGTCAGCACGTAGGTGTCCCCCTCGGTCTTGTCGAGGACGGCGCTGTACTTTTCCGGGTACTTGCTTTCAGACAGGTCGTTGTACGAGAAATCGGTTCCCATGAAGTTTTCGTTTTTTACATGGGATGCGATCCGGCGGATCTTTTTGAAGGCGGGGGTGTATAGATACAGGGTGTCGTCGTCTATCACCAGGAACCCCACACCCTTCACATCGGCAGGTGACAGGAAGGTGAAGAGCTTCTTCTGTGAGCCCTTCTGGAAGATCTTCATCTTCCGTTCCTTTGTGGTCCCATCCTTGGTTTTGACGGTCATCTTGATCTCGGCCTTCCTGTCCTTGGGTGCATTCATGGCCTGCTCGACCTTTGCCAAAATCTCATCCCCGGTGAGAGCCAGCGCCGGAGAGGCAAGTGGACCGAGAAAACAACAGGACAACAGTACGGAAACGCTTGCTTTCGACATCATTTTTACCTCCTGTTCGTGTTTTTTTGACCTCAAACGTTTAAACCATTCGGCCAAACGTTTAGTGGTTGGGCAAAAAAAACCTCTAGATTCCCATCAAATGTTCCGTGATCGAGGATAACCGTCACTCTCCCCCCTCCATTGCCAACCCGTAACAGAAGATGTTCAGTGTTTCTTCCATGGCATCGGTCAAAGTCTGTTCGTCTTCAGTGAGGAGAAAGTAGGACTCGATTCCTTTAAATGCGGCGATGACTGTTCGCGCCACAAGTTTTACCCGAACCTTACGGAACTCTCCTTTTTTTATACCTTCTTGCAAAATCGAAATAAGTAACTCAGATTCCTGCTTGAAGAATCTATTTCTGCTATCCTCTGCAACAGGGATGAGTTCCCGTCCCGTAACCTGCGAGATCCGGTACAGATTGAGCAGTTCCTTGATCGCTTTAAACCGCGTCAAGATGAACGTACGCAGACGGTCTATGGGGCTGTCGACACTTTCTATGGCCTCTCTGACTTGATTTATTAATAAAATGCTTTCCCGGTGTACCACCTCGGAAAATATCTGCTCCTTACTCTCGAAGTAGTGATATAGGGCTGCCTTGGTAAGACCACAAGCCGAAGAGATATCCCCAGTTGTACACTTGCGAAACCCGTGCCGGGTAAAGAGCGACCGCGCTTCATTGAGAATTTGTTCTTTCCTGTCTTTTGGTTCTCCGCCCACCATTATGGACTTACGCTCCTGACCCAGTTGCCGTTCACTCCGTTAGACTGAACATGATACCATTTCGTTCAATTGTTTAACACACGCGTTGCAACCTGTCAATAGTTTTTTACCTCCCAACAACCCACAGTGCGATTTTGGTGCTGAGTTAGGGCAGAACCTATAACCGGCCCAGGGCGTTGACGGCTTGTTTGGCCAGGGTGTAGGGGTCGGAGGAGCCGTCCTGGAGTTTTTCTACTACTTCTTTCAGGTGATCTTCGTGCATCAGGTAGGACCAGCCGCGGGTGAACAGGGTGCGGCGGAAGACGTCGAGGAATTCGCGGCGGAGGCGGGCGCGGACGAAGTTGGGATCCCGGCAGGCGTTTTCGTAGGCCTTTCGGTGCTCGGCCAGGGCGGTCATCAACTCGTCGATGCCTTCGCCTTTGGTGGAGACGGTTTTTATTACCCGGGGCATCCAGCCCGGGGGGCAGACGCGTTCCTGTTGTTGCTGGATGGCTTCCTTGCCCATGTCCAGCATCAGGCGCAGCTCGCGGACGGTGCGGTCGGCGCCGTCGCGGTCGGATTTGTTGACCGCGAAGATGTCGGCGATCTCCAGGATGCCGGCCTTGATGGCCTGAATCTCGTCGCCCATTCCGGGGGCCATGACCACCACCGTGGTGTGGGCCAGGCGCTGGACCTCGACCTCGTCCTGGCCGACCCCTACGGTTTCGACCAGGACCAGGTCCCAGCCCATGGCGTCGAAGACGTGGACCACGTCCGCAGTGGTGCCGGTCAGGCCGCCCAGGTGCCCGCGGGTGGCGAAGGAACGGATGAAGACGCCTTCGTCCAAGGCATGTTCCTGCATGCGGATGCGGTCACCCAGGATGGCGCCGCCGGAGAAGGGGCTCGAGGGGTCCACCGCTACCACGGCCACGGTTTTTTTCTGGGCGCGGTAGCGGGTTATCAGCTGGTCGACCAGGGTGCTCTTACCGGCGCCGGGGTTTCCGGTGATGCCGACGATGGCGGCTTTTCCGGTGTGGGAGTATAGCTGCTTGAGAATGGAGCGGGCCTCCCCCACCCCGTCGTCGATCCAGCGAAGCAGCCGGGCGCCGGCGCGGATGTCGCGGTTTAGCACGTCTTCCATCAGGCTCATGAGCGGTTGCGCCCCTTGGCCGGGCGGCCCAGGTAGTCGTTGACCGCCTGGATCACCTGGTCCACTTCCTGCTTCAGTTGGGCCCCCCGATTCAACTGGGTTTCACGTTCTCGCGTACCCAGGAGATGATGGTCTCGGTGGAGGTTCCGGGGGTGAACAATCCCTTGATTCCCTTTTTCTTCAGCGACTCCATGTCGTCGTCGGGGATGATGCCGCCGCCGAAGACGACGATGTCTTCCGCGCCCTTCGCCAAGAGGCCGTCGACCACCGCGGGCATAAGCACGTTGTGCGCGCCGCTCATGATGCTCATACCCACCGCGTCCACGCCCTCCTGGATGGCGGTGGCGACGATCATCTCGGGAGTCTGGTGCAGGCCGGTGTAGATGACCTCCATGCCGGCGTCGCGCAGGCTGCGTGCTACCACCTTGGCTCCGCGGTCGTGCCCGTCCAGGCCGGGCTTGGCGATTAGAACTCTTATTTTACGTTCTTCGTCCATGTTCCACTCCTACACTTTTTATAAGACTGCGTGCCCAGCGCGGCTCAGCCGCAACCAAAATGACCCGCGCAGGACTCGAAGCCTCGTTGGCATCCTTCGAAGATCTTCGCAACATGCGAAGAAGTCACGAACTAAGAGTCTACACTCCAACAAGCATCATCGGCAACAAGCTGTCGATGTGCCTAGAGCATGCCGGGGTCTTTGTGTTCTCCGAACACGCCTCGCAACACTCCGATGATCTCTCCCAGGGTACAGTATTCTCTCACGGCGTCTACGAAGCAAGCCATCAGGTTACCGCCGTCGTGGGCGGCTTCTTTGACTTTTTTCAATTGGGCCTGGACCTGCTTGGCGTCGCGCTTGCGTTTGACCTCGGCGAGGTTTTGGACCTGGAGGCGCTCCACCTCCTCGTCGATCTTGAGGAGGGGGATGGGGATCTCATCATCCATCCGGTAGCGGTTGACGCCCACGATGATCTTTTCCGCCTTTTCCATCTGGCACTGGTAGCGGTAGGCCGCGTCGCCTATCTCATTCTGGGGATAGCCCAGCTCGATGGCTCGGACGATGCCGCCCAGGTCGTCGATCTTTTGGATGTATTGAAGGGCCTCCTCTTCCAGCTGATCGGTGAGCCACTCGACGAAGTAGGAGCCCGCCAGCGGATCGATGGTGTTGGCCACGCCGGTTTCGTCGGCAATGATTTGCTGGGTTCTCAAGGCCACGGTGACCGACTCCTCGGTGGGCAGCGCCATGGTTTCGTCCAGGGAGTTGGTGTGCAGGCTCTGAGTACCGCCCAGGACGGCGCTCAGGGCCTGCAGGGCGGTACGAACCACGTTGTTGGTGGGCTGCTGGGCGGTGAGCGAGCAGCCGGCCGTCTGGGTGTGATAGCGCAGCTTCAGGCTGGTGTCCTGCTTGGCCTTGAAACGCTCCTTCATTATCCGTGACCACATGCGCCGGGCGGCGCGGTACTTGGCGATCTCCTCGAAAAAATCCGAGTGGGCGTTGAAGAAAAAGCTCAGCCGGGGTGCGAAGGCGTCCACATCCAGCCCGGCCTCGACGCCCGCCTGGACGTAACCGATGCCGTCGGCGATGGTGAAGGCCAGTTCCTGGGCGGCGGTGGAGCCGGCCTCGCGAATATGGTAGCCGGAGATGGAGATGGTGTTCCAGCGGGGCACGTGCTCGGTGCAGTAGGCCAGGATGTCGGTGATGATGCGCATGGACGGACGCGGGGGGAAGATCCAGGACTTCTGGGCGATGTACTCCTTGAGGATGTCGTTCTGGATGGTGCCGCCGATCTTGTCCGCGGACACGCCCTGCTTCTCGGCCACCACTATGTACATGGCTAAAAGCACTCCGGCGGGGCCGTTGGTGGTCATGGAGGTGGTGACCTGGTCCAAGGGGATCCGGTCGAAGAGCACCTCCATGTCGCGCAGCGAATCCACCGCCACGCCGCACTTGCCCACCTCGCCCAGCGAACGGGGGTGGTCGGAGTCGTAGCCCATCAGGGTGGGATAGTGAAAGGCCACGCTCAGCCCGGTCTGGCCCTGATCGAGTAGATAGCGGTAGCGCTGGTTGGTGTCTTCGGGCGTGCCGAAGCCGGCGAACTGCCGCATGGTCCACAGGCGGCCGCGGTACATGGTTGTCTGCACGCCCCGAGTGAAGGGGTAGCGTCCGGGCATGCCCAGTTTTTTCGTGTACTCGGAGTCGCCCAAATCGTCCGGTGTGACCAGGCGGGGGATCTCCTTGTCGGAGATGGTGGAGAAGCGGGGCAGCCGCTCGGACCGCTTGTCCAGGGTGGCCTTCAACTCTTCCTGCTTCCAGGACTCTTTCTCGCCTTTCACCGCATCGATGGCCTTGGGATCGTACAGCATGGTTTCCTCGGCTTGGGTTTAGCGCTCGATGCCCACGCGGGCCTGGATGCCGCGGTCGTAGTAGTGCTTGACCAGCTTCATCTCGGTTACCAAATCGGCGGCCTCGATGATATCCGGATGCGCGGCGCGGCCGGTGAGGATCATCTCGACCTTGAGCGGCTTGTTGTGGATGAGCTCCAGCACGTCTTTTAGTTCGATCAGGCCATAGTCTATGGCCACGTTGACCTCGTCCAAGATGAGCATGTCGTAGTCGCCCGAGTACAGCGCCTGCTTGGCCAGTTTCAGGCCGTCTTCGGCCCACTTGATGTCGATCTGCTCGGGGTTTTTCTTGCTGACGAAGGTCTCCCGGCCCATCTCGCGGATCTCGATGAAGGGGGCCAGGCGGCGGGCGGTTTCCAACTCACCGTACTCGATGTTTCCCTTCATGAACAGGATCATGGACACCCGCAGGTTGTGTCCGACACTGCGGAAGGCCTGGCCCAGCGCGGCGGTGGTCTTGCCCTTGCCTTCGCCGGTGTAGACATGCACGTAACCCCTATCCAGTTTCTCTGGGGTCACTGGTTCAATCCCCCAACAGAAACCGGGCGATGACCATCCGCTGGATCTCGCTGGTTCCTTCGTAGATAGTCGTCACCCGGCAGTCTCTTACCAACCGCTCGATGGGATAGTCCTTGGTGTAGCCATAGCCGCCGTGGATCTGAAAGGCGTGCGCACAGATGCGGTTGGCCGCCTCGGTGGAGTAGAGCTTGGCCATGGAGGCCTCACGGGTGAAAGGCCGGCCTTGCTCCTTCAAACGGGCGGCCCTTAAAGTGAGCAGCTTGGACGCATCCAGTTCGGTGGCGCAGTCGGCGATCATCCACTGGATGGCCTGGTGCTCGGCGAGAGGCTTCCCGAAGGTCTGTCTTTCCCGGGCGTACTCGACCGCCGCGTCCAGGGCCGCCTGGGCGATGCCGATGGCCTGGGAAGACACTCCGATGCGTCCCCCGTCCAGGGCCACCATGGCGATGGGAAATCCCCGGCCTTCCTCGCCCAGGAGAGTGTCTGCGGCCAGCCGGGCGTCCTCGAAGATCAAGGAGACCGTGTTGGAGCCCATCAGGCCCATCTTGTGCTCTTCCGGGCCGATGGTCATGCCGGGCGTGTCCCCGGGAACCAGGAAGGCCGATATGCCTTTCGAGCCGGGGCCGCCGGTGCGCGCCCAGGTTATGTTTACGCCCGAGTAGGAGCCGGAGGTGATGAACTGCTTGGTGCCGTTTAGAATCCAGCCGTCGGCGGTCTTCTTGGCGGTGGTCTTCAAGGCGGTGGCGTCCGAGCCGCAGCTGGGCTCGGTGAGGGCGAAGGCCCCGGCGATGTACTCGCCGCTGGTCAGCTTGGGCACGTGCTCTTGGATTTGCTCCGGAGTGCCGAACTTACAGATGATCTCCGCCACCATGTTGGTAACCGCCATGGTGACCGCCGTCGAGGCACAGGCCCGGGAGATCTCCATCATGGCCAGCGAATAGGCCACCACACCGGCCCCGACGCCGCCCCACTTCTCCTCGACGTTGACGCCCATCAGGCCCAGGTCGGCCATCTTCTTGAGCAGGTCTTTTGGAAAAATGTGCTCCCGCTCCCGCTTACCTGCGTCCGGCTCCAGCTCCCGGGTAGCGAAGTCGCGGGCGGTCTGCCGGATCAGCTTCTGTTCTTCGGATAGATCGAAGTCCATGGACCCGTTATTCTCCGTAGTTGTGAAACCCCCGGCCGGTTTTGCGGCCCAGCCGGCCGGAGTCGACGTACTGGCGCAAGAGTGGGCAGGGCCGGTACTTGCTGTCGCCCAGGCCTCGGTGGAGGACTTCCATGATGGCCAGGCAGGTGTCCAGACCGATGAGATCCGCCAGCGCCAGGGGGCCCATGGGCTGGTTGGCGCCCAGTTTCATACCCGTGTCGATGTCCTCGGGCTTGCCGATGCCCTCGTAGAGAGCGTAGATGGCCTCGTTGATCATGGGCATGAGGATGCGGTTGACGATGAAGCCGGGGAGATCCTTCGAGTAGGCGCAGGTCTTTCCCAGACGCTCGGCCAGGGCCACGGTCGTTTGCGTGGTTGCTTCGGAAGTCGTAAGGCCACGGATGATCTCCACCAGCTTCATCACCGGCACCGGGTTCATGAAATGCATGCCGATGACCTTGTCGGGCCGCTGGGTGGCGGAACCGATGCGGGTGATGGATATGGAGGAGGTGTTGCTGGCCAGGATGGTATTGTCGTCGGTGATCTTGGAAAGCTTATCGAACAGCATAAGCTTGAGGTCCTCGCGCTCCGTGGCGGCCTCGACCACGAAATCCGCCTCGGCGAGGTCGCCCAGGCCGGGAGCCTTGTGCAGTCTCGACGCGATTCCTTCGGCGTCGTCTTTGGTGATCTTTTTCTTGGACACCAGCTTTTCGAGGCTTTTAGTGATCTTGGAAATGCCTTTGGCGATCAACTCGTCAGAGATGTCGTTGATCCACACATCGATGCCGGCCGAGGCCGCTACCTGGGCGATTCCCGCACCCATCTGGCCGGCGCCCACAATGCCTAACTTATTGATTTCCATAAAGTTCCTCCTGACTCATGGAGACGTGAATGTGAAAGGACTCGCGTACCAGGTTTCCTTTGAAATGTCAACGCGTTTGGGCTAAGTTAATATAGTTAGAGGAGTTTCGTCATGTCGCCAATCGTTTGGATTGCCATCGCCGCCGGAGTTATCGTCCTTTTCCTGCTATCGAAAGTGCTCATGCCCTCGCTGGGCAAAATCGTGGAGCAGTCGGTCAAGCAAGGCAGCGCCCGGCCCATCCTGGAAGCTATTTCCAAGATGAACGCGGGCGCCCGCCCCTCCGCCTACAATCGGGCCATCCGCCGGCTGTGGGACGGATACCAGCGCCCGCTGGCCACCGAGCTGGTCGTGGAACTGGCCAAGAACCACGGCAGCGTCAACATCGCCCAGTACTGGATCAAGCAGGTGATGAGCGTGGAGCCGCAGATGGCCCGGCAGAAGTTTTCCAAGGAGTTCCTGAGAGATCACTACCAACCCGATGTGGCCGCCAAGTGCGGCCAGATCGGGTGAAGCCGCTAGATCCCCGCCGGTCCGGCGGAACGAAGCGGAGCAGTACCAGTGAGCGAAGCGAGCGGTGTTGGTGCAGCGAAGCAGTACCAGCGAGCGAAGCGAGCGGTGTTGGTGCGGCGGAGCGACTAAGATTCTTTACAAGTCAGATCGTACTCGGGGGGGTTGATATTGGTCTGCCGTAGATAGTAGAGCATCAGGTATTCCTCGGCGGTTTTCTTGGGGCCGGGGAGATTCTTGATCTTGCGCTGGTAAGCGATCACCTGGCGCTCCCGGAAGGTGAAGAACATATCCTCGGCGGTGGCGGTGGTCTGATGGAGCTTGGAGAGGGGCACGTTGAAGATCTGGGCCACGTCGTCGGGTCCCAGCACGTCCATGTGGTTGCGCTCCATGTAGCGGCGCATGGTTTCCAGTTCCTCGTAGGTAGCGTTGAAAACCAGCTCGATAAGTGCCTGGCGCTCTTCCTCGGAGATTTGGTCCGAGGTGAAGTGGTCGATGACGGCCGGGTCGCAGCCCTCGCGCATCAAGGTCAGCAGTTCGGTGGTGCCCGCCAGCGTGCCGTAGGAGACGGTCACCCGCGACTTGGCGTTCCAGACCGAATACAAGAGCGGGAAGAAGTCATTCACCGAGCGGAGAGTGCGGTGTTCCCATAGGTCGGCCAGGAGGTAGATGGCTTTGCGGCGCAGACCCATCTCTTGCCCGTCGTCGCTGGTGATGGACACCAGGACGTCCTCGGCGATGATGGAGGTAACGGATTCCCGCACGCAGTAGCCCAGCTCATCCATGAGTTCCCGGCGTTGCTCGTTTTCGGGCATGTAGTGGCGGCATATGCGCACCAGCAGGCGGAAGAAGTTGAACTTGGCCACCAGATAGGAACGGCCCACCACCGCCCGGGTAGGCATGTAGGCTTCTATGGAGTACGGGTCTGAGCGGCAGAGGGCGTTGGCCAGCGTGTGCACGTCTCGCAACTCTCCGGCCACGCTGTGGGAACGGATGATCGACGTGTAGGAAGTAACCACCTCGCGGAGACGAACCAATAGATTCATGACGTCCCGCAAGTGCGTAGCGTCCGAGCAGGTTTCACCAGTGCCTTCTTCGTCCAGAAAAGAAAGGACCTTACCCGCCAGCACGATTTCTTCGGGTTCTAGGACCCGATTGGTCATCCCGAGCACTCCGTACCCCCCGGGATATCCATGAGCATAGGCAATCGCAGGGCCCGATTCAAGAAAACGTTACCGGATCAGGGCAGGTTCAGGGACACCACCGAATCACCGGTCACGTCCAGGTTGCGCCGGATCACCGTTCGCGCGGAAGCGCCGGCGGCGATGAACTTGAAGTCGAGGGCGTATTTGCCCGCCGTCAGGTGGAGCTGGTGCGACAGCCTGCGCCGGTTGAGGGTGGTTGCGTCCACCGTGAAGACGGTCACCGATACGACTTCTGATTGCGGATCGGATACGGTCAACTCCACCTTCTCCAGCCCGTTCGCCAAGCCGGGAGTCAGCGACACCGTCAACACCACGTCGTAGGTGATCATGCGGGTGAGCTGCCCCACTACCAGGGCCACGGTGGCCCCCAGGACGGCCAGGGGGATCAGTCGCTTGAGCAGCTTGAGCCGGGCTTGTCGTTTTTCTTCCGTCCCGGTCATGGGTAGAGGCAGTAGAAGCTGCCGGTCCCGTCGTCCAGACATGCCAGCGGCGACCCCGCCCCCGTTTTGATGCATGTGGGTACGGTGAACAACGTCCCCTGCCAGTCCGCCACCCGGACGTCGAAGCAGGCGTAGTCCTGAGGACAGTCCGAGTCCGTTACGCAGAGCGTGGTGCACTGGTGCTCGGTGGAGCAGAAAAAATTCTCGCACTCGTAGCCCGCGGTGCAGTCGGTGCCGATACCGCCCCCGGGGCCAGCCGTGGTGCAGCGGCCTTTCAACCCGGTGCCCCAGGCGTTGGGAACCAGGCCGCAGACCTCGCCCGCCGGGCAGTTGCCGTCGCGTCGGCAGGGAAGCATGCTGCCGGGATCGGGTGTGCAGATCCGCGTGAATGCGCACGCATCGCCGGAGCGATAGACCTCTACGTAGTCGCAGATGAAACCCGCCGGGCAATCTCCGGGCTGGGTACAGATGGCTCCGCAGAACCCCTGGCGTAGACACAATTCGTTGGCGCACAAGTCGAGATCCGAACAAGGCTCTCCCGGCAAAACGCCGCCGGGCAGCGGCTGGATGCACTGGGTCGTCTGGGATATCGTGTTCAGGGAGCATACCTCTCCGGGTTGACAATCTCGATCGTTTCCGCATTCGCCTCCGGTGAGCGACGGCTGACACAGGTCGCGCTGATCCACCGGGCTTTGCCGGCAGTCGAAGCCATCGGGGCACTCGGCGGCGCCGGGAGTGCATTCCCGCGAGCAGAAAGGATGGGGGCCGCCCGGCTGATCGACCAGGCAGAGACCGCTTTTGCAGTCCGCGTCCCCGTTGGGGCACGGCTCTCCCGGGTCTTCCCGGACCAGGTCTTCCGGCGCGCAGCCACGAAAGGGCGCGTCGGTACCGGAGGGAAGCGGGAGCTGCAGCTCGGCGCACAAGAACCCCTCCGGGCAGTCGAAGTCCGCCGCGCATACCGGGGAACAGTACCCCTCCTGCGTGCATATCCCGGTGGTACAGCGGTCGCCGGCCTGCCGGTCGCAAGCTGCTCCGGACGCCGCGGCGCAGTTTTGCGGCTCGACGCACCGGGAGCGCCAGGCCGTGCCGGTGTCGTCTGCGACCAATCCGCAAATCCGCCCGCCGGTGCAGTCCGCGTCGTTTTGGCAGTCGACGCCCGGCGGCGACGACACCGGTTCGCGGCACAGCCAGAGGCAATCCTCGTCGGGAATGCACCGGGTTGGAGACGGGCAATCCGAGTCGTCGACGCACGCCCGGGTGCAGGTGGCCTCACCGCCGGCCTCCAGGCAAATCCCTTCACCGCAGACCGCGTCGCCTCCCCGGCCGCAGTCGGCTCCGAAAGGCAGGTCCGACGGCATGCAAACGGAGTGGCCCAGGTCGGAGTCGAGAATGCACTGGGTTCGCGAGGGACAGTCTTCGTCGTTTTGGCAAGCATCGGTCCCGCAACCCGGGATTTCCTTACAGGCCCCTCGGGTGCATTGCATGCACCCGGGACAGTCCTGATCCGCGGCGCAGAGTATACACCCCAGGTCCCGGCGGCATTCCCCGTTCTGGTTGCAGGCTTCGCACGGGGGGCAGTTCAGGTCGCTGACGCAGGAAGTGCAACCGGCCACGTCGATGCATATGCCCTGGTCGCATCGCTGGCAGGATCGGCAATCGTCGTCGGTCTGGCAGACCACGCAACCGGAGATTGTTTGGCAGATCCCGTTCGAGCACTTCTCGCAGGGCTCGCACTCCTGGTCGGAATGGCACGGGGGCGGACGCGTGCCGGGGTAGCACAGCTTGTCGGCCCAACTGGTGCAGTAGAATCCGGTGGGACAGCTTGCGTCCACCCGGCAGGCGATCGTGCAGAAGCCCTCCTCGTCCTCCGGTTTGACGCACCGGTTCGCCAGACACTCGCCGTTCTTTTCGCACGGCTGCCCCACCGCCAACTTGCAGACTCCGTTCACGTCTAGGTAGCCAGGATCGCAGTCGCCCTGTCGATATCCTTCATCACTACAGGAGGTCGGCAGAAGACCTCCCAGAACCGCGGTCATCAACATCCATCGATACGACATTTTCATACCTTCTTCTTGGTTTTTTCCTTTCTGCTCTTACTCTTGACCTTCACAGTCGATTCTAATTCAGGTTTTAGCTTCTCTTTATCGGGAACAAAGCGGACCGTGGTCGAGATCTCCAGGGACATGTCGGTGAGCACACGGCGGATTTCTTTGGGGATGTCGGTGGAGTCGAGGAATCCGCGGATCTCGGAGGCGATTATCCTAAACAGGTCTTCCTTGGTCTTGCCAACCTGGTTGATTACGAACTGGGCGGCCTCCTTGGGTAGCTTCAGCTCACCCAGGATCGACCGCACGCCGTCCTCGGTCATGAACAGAGCGCCGATCCCGGCCAGGACGCCCCTCTTGAGCAGATCGGGGAGGGCCCACTCGACTTTTTTCCCCCCTTCTTCCGGCGGCAATTCCATTGGTTTGCTCCCTTAGAATATATCTTCTACGTACCAGCGACCGTCGTATTCTACCATTACTAGCTTGTGGGTGCCCAGGTAGGTGATTTCGGCTCTTTTTTCAGATACCTTCACCGGCTTGCCCCCCGCCGCGCGAATCTGTGTGGCGGTTTCCTGCAACGTGTCGATCTGATCCCGGCAGCCCGAAAGCAACTGTTTGTGGGAATGGCGGGCGCGGGCGCGGGGAGGCGCGCACTCCAAAAGGGCCCGGCAGTCCCGAGATTCGACCGCCAGCAAGAAGCGCGAGACCGTGTCTTTTGGGGTGGCGCTGATCGGCGGGACCAGCGCTCCCGAGTCAATTCGCCAGGCTCCTTTCTCGCGCACCAGGTGAACCGCTTCGCCGTTCTCCGCACGCAGAGTGGCTCTGATGGTAACCACTACATTCGCAGTCTCGAACCGGGTATCCAGCGGTTCGGCCAGACGTTCTGCGTTTTCTCCCAAGAACCGCTTGAGCTCCTTTTGGTCCAGGTGCCCCTTCGTGCGGGAAGAGAGGAGGTCGTAGGCCCGGTCGGTTTCCTTCTTTTTGAGGTGCTCGGTGTACTCACGCAGAACCGACTCCGGCCCCGGATCCGGTTTCGCCGTCTGCGCCGGGCAGCAGCTTGCGTACCACAGCAAGGGCAAGACCAGGATCGCCCGGGCAATGGATCGGATCAGGCGGGACATCACGATTTCGTATCGTCGGATACGCCGACGGCCTCGGATCCGGCGTAGATGATGATCTTGCCCTGAGCGAGGTAGGTGCCGTCCTTGAAGTAGCTGTAGAAGTCGGAGAGCACGGCGTCGATGTCGGGATAGCGCTCCGCTGGGGCATCTCGGGTCATCTTGTCGAACAAGTCGTCGATGTCCTTGGGTATTTGCTGGTTCACTTTCGAGGGCAGGGGCGAACGCCGTCCGGGCAGGTTGCCGGTGAGCATCTCGTAGAAGAGGATTCCCAGGGAGTAGATGTCCGATGAAACCGTCAGCACCGACCTTTCCTTCATCTGCTCCGGTGACAAATACCCGATCGAGCCGGTGATTACCTGCGGGATGGGGCGGTCCGTCCCGGTCTGTAGGAGACGGGTCATCCCGAAATCGGTCAACCGTACGTTTCCCATGCCGTCGAACAGGATGTTCTCCGGCTTGATGTTCCCGTGGGTAACATCCTGTTTGTGGGCGAACGAGAGCGCATAGCATATCTGGGTGAACAAGATCAGGCAGCGTTCGATCGGCAGGGGCTTGCCGTTCATCAACTTCTTTAAATTGCCGCCGGTCAGAAATTCCATGACGAAGTACGGATGGGCCACCTCCACGTTCTCGTCGATGATCTTGACGATCAGCGGGTGGTTCAGGTTGGACATTTGCTCGACCACCTGCTTCAAATGACGAACCACTTCGGACCGCTGGAGGAAGTTGAAGTAGCTGAACAGGTCCTTGATCTCCTTGATAGCGACGTCCAGGGCCAGCGCATTTTGACGGCCCTTGAAAACCGTTCCGATTCCTCCGTTGTCGATGGCATCGTAGCGGGTGTACTTGGAGTCATACTTGCTGCCGGCAGCCGCCGGCTCGGTTACCTTTTTCTTGGGTCTGGGCGCCCGTGCGGATCGGGGCGCGGGCTCGTTTTCCGGGAAGTTTTCCTCTTCCTTCATGTCGATGAGCTCTTTGCCTTCGTGGACCTGATCGCCGAAGTGCTTGGTCAGCTCGGCCAAGAACTCGCTAGAGTCCCCCTTATCCGCGACGTTCCGGCCTTCTTCGGTAACCACCAGGGTTTGGTCGCTCCGGTTGATTAGCACGTAATTGTAACGCTTGAGGAATTTAAAGTAGTCGGCGAAATCGAGCGTCAGGTTTCCCTTGAGCATGGAGCGCACGTCCGACAACCGCGGTCGAGCCCCCATCCTGGCCCGGTCGCACAATGTCGCGAGAATAAAACGCATTTCGTCGATCATTACTTTTTTCGAGATGGATGTACCTCTTTTGGTCATGGGTGCCTCCTCGTGGGAAGAAATTTATACCATCACCCTTTCAGGACCGCAAGCGGAACCATGCGAGCCACCGGTGCGGCCATTTTCGCGCCGATGACCGTATCGATGACCGCGTCGATGTCCTTGTAGGCGGCCGGCGCCTCTTCCTTGATCGAACGGGGATCTTTGCAGATCAGGTGAACACCGGCCATGCTACTTTCGAAATCCCGATCGGATATGGCTCCCGGCTGGATTATTCTCCCCCGTTTCCCCCGGCGCTTGCCTCCAGCCGCCTTCCGAGACAGCACCCGGCCCGCGCCATGATTGGTGGAAAATAAGGTAATCTTCCCCTCGGGGATTCCCCGCAGCAGCCAGCTGGCCGTTCCCATCGAGCCGGGTACCAACACCGGCTGCCCCCAGTCGGCGAAGGGGGTGTCCGACATGCGCTCCGCCGGAAATGCGCGGGTGGCGCCCTTCCGGTGGACCATCCATTCTTTCTGGTGGTGACGCCCCAATGCCGCCAGGTTGTGGGCCACGTCGTAGACCGTACCGATATCCAGCTTGCCCAGGCAGCGGCGGATCACACCCTTGACCAGAATCGCCATCATCGCCCGGTTGGCGAAGGCGTAGTTGGCGGCCGCGTTCATGGCGCCCAGGTAGTCCTTCCCCGGCCGGGAGTCCAGCGGGAATATACTCAGGTTGGAGTTGGGCACGCCGATACCGTGCTGCCGATCGTATTTACTGGCCGCCCGCATGTAGTGCCCGCCCACCTCGTGTCCCAGGCCCCGGGATCCCGAGTGGATCATCACAACGAGCTGCCCCGGGTGTATTCCCCAGGCTTGCGCGACCTCCAAGTCGTCGATCCGATCGACCTTCTGAAGCTCGATGAAGTGATTGCCGCCGCCCAGGGTGCCCACCTGGGGTTGTCCGCGTTCCTTGGCTCGGTCCGGAACCGCACCCGGGTTTCCCGGGAGGCTCCCCCGACGTTCCACCCGGTCCAGGAGCGCCCGTTCCTCGTCCAGATCCAGCTTGCGGAGGATTTCTGCATCCGGGAACGAGTGCATTTCGTTTTCGAGGGAGTCGAGCAATCCCGCGATTCCCCGTTCCAGGACGCGTTGGATTCCCTTGCGGCTCAGGCAAACGTTGCTCCGGCCCTCTCCCAGGGGGACTACCCCATGGATTTGCCGGGCCAAGGACCGCAGATCGACTTCTTCGGCGTTTCTGGGCGTAGTGATCAGGCGCATTCCACAGTTGATGTCGTAGCCCACCGCCGCCGGCGAGATGAAGTCTTCGGCGGCCACCACCGCCCCGATGGGAACCCCGTACCCGATGTGGATGTCGGGAGTGGCCAGCACCCGGACTACCCCGGGCAGGCAGGTCGCATCCGCGAGCTGATCCAGCGCACCCCGCTCCACCGGTATTCTCTCGGAGGCAAACACGTCGGCGTTCACTTTCATGGATCCGGTGCGTTCGAGCACCAGGTGGTACTTCCCGATGCGCTTGAGGGGCGGTGCATTCACGAAGGAAGATCATGCCAGAGAAGGGCTAGCCCCGCAAGAAGCGCGGGACAAGGCCGGCAACCGATGTGTGGAAGCCTCCGATGAAACTCGCGAAGTTGCACCTGATTTGTAGGTGTGACTCAAGTGCAAAGATCTCGGCCTCTCAAGTGCCTAGAAGTTGCAAGGCGTCGCGTGACCGTGATAGGCACTCTCGGGGAGGAGTTATACCATGCGCACCAGGCTCGCTTTGGTTTTGCCGGTTATATTCCTGCTCGTTCCAGGCATCGCCCGGGCTCAGAATAAAGAAGCCGCCCGGTACCTTTTCTGGCATCTGATGCCGGCCGAGGGAT
>JAUXGL010000217.1 GCA_030622135.1 Deltaproteobacteria bacterium | reverse complement strand
GCGGCGCTCGATCCCCCGCACCATGACGTGGTGAAGAGCGCCAGGCACATCGAGTCTTGGACCACGGGGCATGGAACCACTAAATATCTCCACTCAACGCGACTGTCAAGGACAATGCAAATAATGAAGCTACGTCCCCGTTCCCTCGTCATCGTGCCTGAAATTGTCGTCGCTGGGCTTGACTCAGAAGGTGAATCGTTGTCTGTTTCCAAATTGGAACTCGATGGCAAGGAGTAGCAAGGAGTAACTCGGTGGAAAAAGCCCTTTGTTTTTCCTATTCCTAATGTTCCTAATGTCTATCCCTCTCGGAGATCTTGGAGATTAGTTATGAAGATGTCGCTATTGTGTTGGGTTGGTGGTTTTTTGTTGTTTGTGTTCAGTAGTTGTGGTTCCGATAAAAAATGTGCTCTAGAAGACGGACCGGGCACGTATGAGGCCAGATGCCAGCTGATTTGTAATAGTTTCACTCCTGGAGAGGAATGCACGGAAGACGATGCAAATACTTGTCTGATAGAATGTCGAGTAAAGACCAATGGCCTGAGCGACATATGCGCAGCCTGCGTCTTCGAAAATACTGACAAACTGGAAACCAGTTGCACTGAAGGAGGCTGTTGGTGTGATATTCCAGTTTGGAAAAAAGTTAGCTCTGATACATGCTCGTCTTTCTGTGAGCCTTCATGCTCTTGATTCGGGAGAGATAGGAGATAGCGGGAAATAGGGACGTAGCTTCATTATTTGCATTTTCTTGCGAGTCGCTCGGCATCAACACCACGCTTGTCAAGTGCTTCTCTCCCGCGCTCCTGCAGCCGCAATATGCTCACCGGGGACACTCCCGATACCCGCGCCACATCGGAAGTCGGCAAGCCACAGACGCGCACCGCGACCCAACCCAGCGCCGCCCGCGCTACCACCGCCACCCGTCGCCGACTCCCAAAGATCCTCGCGATCTTCGTCGGTGTTGAAGATGTCGCGGCGCTCGATCCCCCGCACCATGACGTGGTGAAGAGCGCCAGGCACATCGAGTCTTGGACCACGGGGCATGGAAACACTGAATATCTCCAAGCGGCGCGACTGTCAAGGACAATGCAAATAATGAAGCTACGTCCCCGTCTCCAGTCGAAGTCCGGAGATAGCCCCTTGATTCGCCGACTTCACGAATTTCAGGGCTTTTTGCGCGGCCTGGATCATGGGCTTGGCGGAGATGGGCTTGCCCACGGCCTGCTGCATCCACAGGTTGGGGGAGATGTTGCCCAGCTTGCACATGCGCTCCATCTCCCGGGCCAGCTCGTGGGTCTTGAAGTAGTTCTCCACCTGAAAAGCGATGAGGTGGCCTAAGGTATAGTCGGGCAAGTACAGGGCTGCATTGATCATGTGGGAGTAGATGGCCAGCAACGGGCTGTCCTTGATGCCGAAGATGTCGGCGTAGTGCTCGTTCCAAACGTCTCCGGCGATTTGGATGACGGCGTCGCGGAGCTCGACGGGGGTGGCCTTGGGGTGATCGTACATCCAGTGCCAGACCTTGATATCGACGATCCCCACCCCGGCCATCTCCCGGGTGGCCCAAAAGGTATGCAGCGCCTTTAGAGACTCGGTCTGCGGATCGGGCTTTGAAAGGCCCAAGACATCCAGGTCTCGCGCCTGGAAAACGAAGGCAAAGCCTTCGGTGAAGGCGTTGTTGGGCACGCCTTCCAGCAAGGTATGATCCACCCGGTATAAGGAGAAGATCTGCTCGACGTTGTGGCCAAGCTCGTGCATGGCGATGTTGAAGCCCTTGTAGTTCATGCCGTCCGCGGGAACCCGGGTGCGCAGGTGGGCCTTCTCGGTGCGCATCTGGGGGCCCAAAGCGTGTCCGGAGCCGCGGGCAGGATCGATCTCGATGCGGTCTGACAAAAACGCGGCGGTCTGCCGGTCGAAACCCAGGCCGGCTAAGATAACCGGGATGTCCTGCTGAAAGGATTCCAGGTTCGGGTAGCGCCGCTTGACCACCTTGTCCAGATCCTCCTCATTGAACCGGCCGCCGGCCTTGAAGTCGTACCATATGTCGAAGGGGCGCAACTTGCGGCCCAGGCGCTTTTCAATCAGCAAACCGAGCGGCTTCGAAACCGGAGCCTTCAGAACGCTCTCCAGCAGGCCGACGAACTCTTTCTCGGGGATCTCCCGGTGAATCTTGAAGCGGCGGTCGATGTGGGTGGGCATCCGGGGATAGTACGGATCCTTGAGCTTGCGGGCCCGGAAAACGTCCAGCAGGTGCTGGAACCGGACGTCCTGCTCCCGCTCGGCCTTCTTTCCGTCCACGGTATTGGCCACCGGATCCCAGCTCACCTTGGGGTTGTCGATAACCACCTGGGGGATCTCCTGCCTGATGATGCGCTCCATGATGGTGTGAATGACTTCCTGCTTTTCAAGGTTCTGTTTGTCCACGTACTGCGCCTTGATCTCGTCGCGCAGGCCCCAGTGGGAGATGAGCTTGAGGCCCTTGCGAAACAGAGACTTTCCGTCCCGGTCCACCACCCGGTCCATGACGATGTTGTAGTCGGCAATGTAAGCTTCCGCTTCCGCGTCCGCCCGGAGGTTCTGCTGACTCACCTCGGCGGGAACCCGGTAGGCAAACCGCTGGGCCAGGCGAACCTCGGCCCACTTCCTCCGACTCCATTTTCCGCCCTGCTCGATAAGATCCTCCAGGGTGTAGATCGGAAAGTTCAAGAGCACCACGAAGGCCAGCTTGTTTTGAAACAGGTCGTCGGTCACGTGGGCGCTGGGATTCCAGACGGAGAACAGGTGGTCCACCGGCAGGAGCTTTCCCCGGGTTTCGTCCGTCTCCAGCCGCAACTGCGTGAACAAGGCCAGCATGTGTCCGTTGATCTGCTCCAGCTTGTATTCGCAGCGTTCAAACAAGCCGTCCAGATCCTTACCGGTCATGAAGTGTTCGGAGCAAAACTTGGCGAAGTCCTCTGCGGTCCCGTCCTTTTCAGTCCACAGCCGAGCCATCTGGGGCAAGGTGGTCTCGTAGCGCTGCTTCTCCTTGACGCCAAACTTGGCGTGCATCTGACCCACGACACCCATGATGTCCTTTTCGGTAAGAAACATCTGCTTGCCTCCCTCGCCGGCCATGGCCGGAACAATACAAAATCCCAGCATCGCCATCACCATAAGACAACGCATCGCAAACATGACAGACCTCCTTTTTTACTTTCCTACCCAGGAGAGGTACCACCCTTCTCCCGAAAATGTCCAGAGGTTACGCCGGCCGTTCGAGAATGCCCCAAAACACGGGGAGTACAAAGACTGGCGCACTCTTGCATGATCGCGGTATGCTGGTGGCATGCACACGCGAACCACCACGAAGGTAGCATCCATTCGCGACACGGTGCTTGCAGATCACGCCAAGGACCCCCACCCCGGGCTGGAGCGGGAGCACCTGCGCGCCCACCTGCTGATCCACGAGATGGTGGAGAAACAACTGGCCGAAGACGATCCTCCCGAGGTGGGCCAGGTGCTTCACCGGCTACTGGCCAACGGCCTCGACCGCCACGAGGCCGTCCACGCCATCGGCACCGTCGTGGCCCGCGAGGCCCTGGCCATGCTGAAGCAGGGACGACCGCTCGACAAGGTTGTTTACGTGCGCAAGCTCCAAACCCTTACGGTCGAGTCCTACCGCCGGTCGGTAGCCAACAACGAAGCGTTATAGAAATCAGGCCCGGCGCCGCAGGATCTTCCGGTGACGAATGAGTCGCCGCATTCCCCAAGCGGCCGCCAATACTCCCATGAGGATCATCACACCGATCAACACATCGAACCACAGCGGCACTCTCCAGAAACCCTCCAGATTGCCCAGCACCACGAAGAGGATCCGGGCGACGCCGGCCACCAGGAGCAAAATCACGCCGGTGACCCCGATGGTCCAGGCCTCCCGGAGTTGATCCGGATTGAGCAACCCGGCGAGATCGAACTGGATGTCCACGTTCGAGTCGTAATGCTCGTAAGTAAACCCGGATTTTTCCCCGGGCAGCATCTCGATCAGGCGGGCACCGCAGACGGGACAGTTCTCGCGACCGTGACCATAGTGGCCCGGCTTGTAGACCACGAAGCAACCCGGACACCGCTTGTCTTTCGCCATCGACACCTCCAAGGCAATCATACCGAAAAAACGCCCGGCAGACGATCCTCCCGGTTGACATCGGGTTGACATCCTCGGCGATCCGGCCTATCGTGCCGTGAGATAAGGGTTTTCTAGCGAGCAGACATGTCGGCGACCGGCGGAAAAAAGACCCTGATGGGTCGCTTTTTTGATCCCTCTCCCCGGGTGGTGAAGATCCTCGAGGAACAATCCCCGCCGCCCACGGACCGGATCCGCTTCGAGCGTCAGACCCGCGCGGTGCTCTTCTCGGATATCGTGGGCTCCACCGCATTCTTCGAACGGTACGGGGACGAGGCCGGCATGACCATGGTGGAGCGCCACAACCAGCTGCTGTTCCCCCAGGTGGAGATCCACGGGGGCCACATCATCAAGACCATCGGCGACGCCATCATGGCGTCCTACCAGACGGCGGCGGAAGCGGTGCGGTCGGCGGTGGCCATGCAGAAAAAGCTAAAAGAACACAACTCGGCCAAAGCGAAGACGGACCGCATCCACGTACGCATCGGCATCAACATGGGCGAAGTCATCCACCGGGGACGCGATCTCTTCGGCGACGTGGTCAACGCCGCCGCCCGGATCGAGGCCCTGGCCGTAGGCGGACAGATCCTGATCTCTCTCGCGGTTTGCGACGGGCTGGGCCAAGAACCCGAGTTCCCCTGTGCCGGCTTCGACGCCGTGCGGGTCAAGGGAAAGCAGGCCCCTCTGGAAGTCCTGCAGGTGCGCTGGGATCCCGACGCTCCTCTGGGTTTGCACCCCGCGGTGTTGAAACTCGAGCCGGGTGACGTGGTGGGGGATCGCTTCGAGATCCTCGGGCTCCTGGGCGAGGGAGGAATGGGGCAGGTTCAAAAGGCCCGGGACCGGGCCCTGGACGAGTTGGTGGCACTGAAGTTCATCCGCGCGGACCTGTCCAGCAACCCGGACACGCTATCCAGGTTCAAGCAAGAGGTGCGGCTGGCCCGGTCCATCACCCACCAGAACATCTGCCGGATCCACGAGTTTCTGGAGATGCAGAATCAGACCTTCCTGTCCATGGAGCTGGTACACGGCATCAACCTGGAGCAACTCCTCCAGGAACAACATCCGCTTCCGGCCGACCGGATAGTCGAGATCGGGCTGGGCATCTGCAGCGGGCTTGCGGAAGCCCACCGGCGCGGGGTCACCCACCGGGATCTCAAGCCCGGCAACGTCATGATCGAGGAAGAGACCGGGCGCGTGGTGATCATGGACTTCGGCATCGCCCGCCTGGCCACCACCCAACGGGCCACCCAGGCGGGCCTGGTCGTCGGCACTCCGGAGTACATGTCTCCCGAGCAGGCCCAGGGAACCGACGTCGGCCCGGCGTCGGACATCTACTCCATGGGCGCCATCCTCTACGAGCTGATCACCGGCCAGCCGCCCCACACGGCCGATACGCCGGTGGCCGTGGCGGTCTTGCACCTGACCGCGGAGCCCCGACGTCCCGCCGCCCTCAACCCGGCGGTGCCCGCGCGGCTGGAGGCCGTGATCCTCAAGTGCCTCTGCAAGAACCCCAAGCGCCGCTTCCATAACGTCCGGGCACTATCCAAGGCCCTGCGCGGAGAGCAGGCGGTCTCATCGCCGGGCCGGCTCACCCCGGTCGTCACCGGAATCACCGGGCTGGTGGTGGTGGCGATTTTAACCGTCCTGGCCGCCGTTTTCTTCCGGCCCACCGACGAGGCACCGATGCCCACGGAGCCACAGCAGATCAGGCACCTGGTCTCCAGCGCGGCGGTGGAGTCGACCGTGCGCTGGTCGCCCGACGGCAAGTTCTTCGCTTTTTTACGGGACGGGGACGCCTGGGTGAGTGCCTATCCCAAGGTCAAGCCGATCCGCTCCACCACCGGGGCCACGGCCGTCGACGATCCCAACCTGGCCGACCTGACCTGGAACGTCGACGGCAGCGAACTCTTCTTCCCGATCTCGAGCGGATCCACCTTCCGGCTGGTCCGCACGCCGGCCTTCGGCGGATCGCCAGTGGCGGTGATACCAAACGCCGCGGCCGCGGACGTGTCCCCGGACGGACAACGAGTGGCCTTTACAAAAAGAGATCCCCGAGGCGCGTATTCCATCGCCATCTCCCGCCCGGACGGCGCAGAAGAAAAAGCCGGCCTGCCCGGCGACACGTCGGTTGCCTACCTGCGTCCCCGCTGGTCACCGGACGGTAAGAAGCTCGCGGTAGTGGCACACTTCGCCGGTTACAACTCGGCTCGGGACATCGGTGTTTACGATCTAAAAGCCAATAAACTGAACCTGTTGACCCAAGACGGCAGGTCGAAGCGCGCCTACAACACCGATCCGGCCTGGTCCGCGGACGGAAAATGGATCGTGTACGCCAGCAAGCGCAGCGGCACCATGTGTCTCTGGAAAGTGCCGGCCGGCGGCGGCGAATCCCAACCGATCACCCAGGGCGCCACCGAGGACCAGCGCGGGCCGGACGTCTCGCCGGAGGGAACCGCCCTACTCTTCCGAACCGCCGGCATACAGCTGGACGTGTCCCTGCTCGAGCTGGGCTCCCGGGATCCCGAGGAGATCACCCGGGACGTGTGGTCGGATCGTTTCCCGGCCTGGTCGCCCGACGGTAAACGCATCGCCTTCCGCTCCCAGCGCACCGGCGACGATCCCACCCAGCAATCCGTGGTGCTTTACCACCTGAAGTCCAAAGAAGAGCAGGTGCTCCCCGGGCCTCCCGGGATCCGGGACTTCGCCTGGTGCGGCAACGACGGCATCGTCTACGCCGCTACCGTGGGGACGGATCGACGGCTGGGGCTTTTGAAACTCGAGTCGGGGGAATCCCGGCTGCTGGTCGAGGACTACAACCGCATCTGGACACCCAACTCAAACCCGGACTGCCGGCTGGTGGTTTTTTGCGGCAAGCGCAGCAAACAGGATTCCCGCCGGATCTGGCGGGCCGAGGTCGGCGGCGCCGTCCGCAGGCTCAACCAAGAGCCGGGCTTCGAGACGTTTCCGGCCCAATCCCCAAACGGCAAGTGGATCGCCTACCGCTGGGCCCCGTCGGAAAAGAAGCTCGGAGAGGCCGAGCTGCGGGTGGTCCCGGCCGAAGGCGACAGCGAGTCGACGCGCACGGTCACCCGGCACGCCTCCTTCCGGCGCTCCCGCCGGCGAATCCGCTGGTCACCGGACGGGCGCTTCCTCTACTACGTCCAGGCCACCGCCGCGGGGGGCCGACTCTTCAAGGTCAAGGCCCAAGGCGGCGAGCCCCGGCCGGTCGCCGAGATCGACGACATACACACCTTCGACTACGATTTATCCCCCGACGGCCGATCCCTGGTCTACCCCCGGGTAATCCGCTCGGGCGACCTGTTCGTGCTCGAAAACGTGCACTGGTAAGGGGTTACCGTTATTGCTTCAGACAAGTACCATCAGACATAAAATTTGCATTACTGCAAACATAGCTTTGTTCTTTATCGCAACCACTTGCTTTCCAATTATTGTTTGTTACCTGCTCAACTTTTATATCTGATTCGGGACATTTCAAATCGCTTGCCGCAATTTTTTTCACAAGGTTGGGTGATACAGCATGGCTACAACCAATCAATAAAAAGATCGCGCATAATACAGAAACCATCATGACTTTTCTCATTGTACTTATCCTTTCCTTAAGTCGGAGGCCAAGCGG
>JAUXGL010000183.1 GCA_030622135.1 Deltaproteobacteria bacterium | reverse complement strand
GCGCCGACGTTCCCGCGATCAGGCCGGCGCCCACCAGGCCTCACACCGCAGCGGTGGGCGTCGGGACGGGCTGCATGAAAGCCGGCAGGGAGCCCGCCAGCAAACCGGCGGCCACCAGGCCCCAAAAGACGTCCATGCCCACGCCGCGCACGGCGCCGCGCATTCGGGAGCTCTCCGGGTCGCGCACCTGGACCGACAGGCGTCCGCCCTCGATGTCCAAAAGGATCTGGGACATCTGCCGGGGCACGTCGTTGAGGAAGTTGGAAAGTTGCAGCACGGTGCGCAGCAAGCCGCCGCGCAGATCCTCCAGGTTGTAGCGCTCCACCAGCAGGCGCTTGATGTAGGGGCCGGCCACGGCGGCGGTGTCCATGTCCGGGTACAGCCGGCGGACGGTCACCTCAACGGTGGCCAGGGCCTTGGTCACCAGCGCGTAGTCCGGGGGAATGCGGACCTTGTGCTCGACGGAGAGATCCAAAAGCCGGCGCAGGATCTGGCCGGTGTCGATGCGATCCAGCTTGGTCTCCAGGGAGCTCTCCATGGTCTTTTTGATGTCGTCTTTCAGCTTCCCCAGGTCAACCCGCACGTCTTGTGAGCCGATGCGGTAGACCAGCCGGGAGATGGTATCGGCGTCCTTGAGGACGATCCCCAGGCCTAAAAGGACCAGGGTGTTGCGCATGGCCGGAGTGAGCTTTCCCACCTGTCCTAGGTCCAGCATTCCCATTCGCCCGTCATCGAGGATGCGCAGGTTTCCCGGGTGGGGATCGGCATGGAAGAACCCGTCCTCGAAGGCCTGCTGATAGGCGCCTTCGATTAGATTCAGAGCCGCTTTTTTCCCCAGTTCGCTTCCCGGCTCCACCTCTTCGAGCCGTTGGCCCTGTAGATAATCCATGGTGAGGACGTTTCCGGAGGAGAGCTGGTCGAACGGTTTGGGGATGGCGATGGTTTTTCGCTCGCGGAAGTTCTTGGCGAAGATGCGCAGGTTTTCAGCCTCGCGCTCCAGATCCATCTCGAAGCCGATGGCCTGGTCGAACTCCCGGATCACGTCCACCGGGTTGTACAGGGCGGTTTCCTCGAACACCGCCTCGAGCAGGTGCGCCAGGTAGTAAAGGATGTCCAGGTCCGATCGCACGGTTCGCTCGATGCCCGGCCGCTTGACCTTGACGACTACCTGCATCCCGTCGTGCGTCTCGGCCCGATGCACCTGGGCGATGCTGGCCGAGGCCATCGGCTCCCGGTCGAATTTGGCAAACAGCTTGTCCGGTTCGGCCCCCAACTCCTGCTGGATCACCTTGGCCACCTCGGGATACCCGAACGGCGCCACCTGATCCTGCAACGTCCGTAGCTCCTGTACGTAGTCGTTCGGAACGATGTCCGGCCGGGTGGAGAGCAGCTGCCCCATCTTGATGAAGGTGGGTCCCAACTCCGTCAGCATCTGCTTCAGCCGCTGCGCGGTGGATCTCCCCCGGTCTCCGTCTCCCTCCGGCCGCCTTATCCCCAGTCGCTCGAAGATCCGCCCCCGCTGCAGCATGTCCCCGAAGCCGTGCTTTACCATAACCCCGAGAATCCGCCGCGCCCGGCTCAGATCCGAGACTGCCTCTTTCAAAACCAAGCTGGATCCCTCCACTACGACCCTCCCAAGATACCACTCCTCCAGGGTTAATCCAATTCCGAATAATATCCCAGAATCTCGCACCCCATTTCCGGTCGATCCCAATCTCCCAGCAATGCCCGAGAGATGATGTGTAACTCATTGACTTCAATCTCACACCTAAATTTCGCGGCAACCCCCCTTGCCATGAATCGGATATTCTTGCCATAATGGCGCGTTATCTTGTAAGGGAGCCCGGGTCGTGAAAGTAAGAGCTTTTTCGATATTGTCGTTGCTGCTTTTGATGCTGGCCATGGTTGCCGTCCACTGCGACTGCGACGATGCAACCGTCCGTCCCTGCGTCACCGACGATGACTGTAAATCCGGCGAGTGCTGCAGAAACGAACGATGTACTACCGACTGTGGCATTGATGGCGGTTGTCCGACGATTGAATGCACCCGAGACGAGCAGTGTGCAGACCTGGGCCCGTGCATGCAGTGCCGGGACAGGTGCTGTACCAGCTATGCCTGCGAGTCGGACGCCGACTGTCCGGAGACCGTTGACGGGCCGCGGTATTGCGGTGCTTTCGACGATGCGGTGGGGTGCCGGCACTGCGAGTACGTTCGCTGCGAGGCGGACGCCGATTGCAAGGATCCGAGCTTCCCGTTCTATGTGCCGTGCAGTGGGGATGACCTGGGAAAGTGCATCAACGGGCAGTGCCGGTGCCGGCCGCCCTGCGGGGGGGCGTGTCCCGACGGGCAGTACTGCTGCTGGCAGACGCAGACCTGCGATCCCATTCCCATCGTTTGCTATGGCGTCGAGTGTCCACCGTGCGAGGAGATCAATCCGGACCCGGGCGGGAGCTTGAATGCGGAGACCTGCCGGATCGACGGGGCGGACTGCTTCTGTCGGCCGCGGCCGCCTTTGGACGACGCGTTCGCGGGCCGGCATTCGGCCATCGACCTGGGGGCCAACGGTATCCCGGTGTTCTCGGGATACTACGGCCAGCCGTACGGCGATTTGCTGTTTGGGGAGGCCTCTTCGGCCGAGACGGGCGCGACGGTCGAGTGGACCATCATCGACGGCCTGCCCGAGCAGGCCGAGTGCGTGGGCGCGGCCGATGGACCCCGGGGCGGGATTGCCGAGCCCGGTGACGACGTGGGCTGGGACACGGGCATCGCGGTGGACTCGCTAGGCCGGCCGCACATTTCGTACTTCGATCGCACCAACGGGGATCTGAAGTACGCGGTGCGCCGGCTCGACGGGACCTGGCTCATCCAGGCGATCGATAGCGCCGGGACCACCGGGCGCTTCTCCTCCATCGCCCTGGACACAGCCGAGCGTCCCCTCATCGCTTACATGACCACGAGGGACGCCATGAAGTCGTACGTGAAGGTGGCCCGGGCCAACCAGGTCAACCCGATGGTTCCCTCGGACTGGGACCTCATCGTTGTCGATGAGGCCCCGGTGCCTTGTCTGCCCGCCGACTGCGCCGCCGGCAGCGCCTGCCTGGAGGACAGCGGCACCTGCGAGACCCAAGACGATCCGGTCAACTGCGAGGATCGGGACGGCCACCAGTGCCCCGACGGCGAGGTGTGCGTGGCGGCCAACTGCGAGAAGGAGATGCGGGCAAGCTCCCTGGAGGTGCTGCCCCCCGGCGTGGGCCTGTTTGTCAACCTGGCGCTGTATGCGGACGACAGCCCGGCGGTGGGTTACTACGACAACACCAACGGTAACCTGAAGTTCGCCTGGTATCTCCCCGGGGCGGGCATCTTCAGCCCGCCGGTAATCCTGGCCGGCGAGGACGGGTCCGGCAACGATCTGGGCAACCTGGGCTCGGATGTCTCCATGCATATCGTGGTTCCCGACGAGACCGTCCACATCAGTTTTCAAGACGTCGACCTGGGTGATTTGTACTACCTGGCCTTTTCGGGCCAGGACACCCAAAACGCGGTTATGGAGCTTGTCGACGTGGGCGCCCGCGACGCCAACGGCGATCCCGCCGATCGGGCCGGCGCTGCCGGCGCTCTGCACTGGGTAGGCAACTTCGCAACCATCCGGGTCGATTCCTGGGGTTGCCCCCGGGTCGTTTACCAGGACGGCACCTCGCTGGACATGCTCTACGCCATGCGCGACGCCGCGGGAGTATGGAACGTGGAAATCATCGCCCGCAAGCTCGCCGCGGAAAACTTCGACGGCGCCTGGGGCTTCTTTACCGACCAGGTGATGAACCCGGCCGGCGATATGGCCGTCATTAGCAACTTCAAGCACAACCTGCGTACGGATCCCTGGACTTCGGGGATCGATATTCGAACCAAATGATTGGTATCCGTTTTAACGGATTTCAGGCTATAATGATCTGTACGGGGAAACATAGGAAGGATCAGCGCAAGGTGCAGCGTCGGCTCTTGTACTCGTTCATCGCGCTTGCGGTCGTGGCCCTGGTGGCCGGCTGCCGGTCGGTCGTCATGGTGGGGCCGTGCGGGGACGGGTGTTCCGAGGGAAAGATCTGCGACTTCGATACCGGCCAGTGCATCGATCCCCGCCCGTCGAGATGCCCGGAGGATCTCGGTCGCTACCTGTCGGTGGCCGCCGATTCCACCGGTCGGACGGTGTTTTCCTCCTACACGATCGACTTCGGTGACCTGGTGGTGGGACGCATCCGCTCCGATTCGACCATGAGCTGCGAATACGTGGACGGGTTGGGCGGCGACGTGGGCCTGTATTCTTCCCTGTCGGTCGATCACCTGGATCGGCCCCGGGTGGCCTATTTCGATCGCAGCAACGGAAGGTTGAAGTACGCCCAGAAGACCGCCGAGGGGTGGGGAGTGGTTACCGTCCCCCGGAACGGATCCGAGGATCACGTGGTGGGTCGGTCCTGCTCGCTGGCTTTGGATTCGGACGGCCTGCCCCACATCGCTTTTCAAGACGAGACCGCCGGAACCCTCAACGTGGCCCGCAAGGCCCCCGACGGTCGTTGGGCCGTCGAGGTGGTGGCCGGGGCGGGCGCCTACGACTGGCCGGGCACCCTGGGGGGCGAGGTGGGGCGGATGATCTCCATGGTGCTGGACACGAAGGACCGCGAATGGATTGCCTACCGTGACGTCCATACCAAGTCGATCAAGGTGGCCGGCCGGCAGCCGAACGAGTGGACCGTCATCGAGGTGGAGAAAGACACCGATCTGGGTAGCTGGATTTCCGCCGCCCTGGACGGCGACGGCAACATGGCTCTGGCCTACCACGATCGTGACGAGGGCACTCTCAAATACGCCTGGAATCAGGACGGGTCGCTGAAGCAGATTGTCGTGGACCCGGGTGAGGAGACGACCGGAAACGGCGCGGTGCGGAGGCGTCCGGTGGGACAGCACTGCGCGCTGGCCTTCGGCCGGGACGCGCTGCCCCGGATTCTTTACCTGGACGGAGCCACGCTGGAGTTGAAGCTGGTAGTCGGCCGGCCCGAAGGGGGGTTTTCAAAGCCCGCGGTCCTCTGCGGGGATGGAGCGGTGGGATTCTTCAACTCTCTGGCGCTGGGTCCGGACGGGTTGCACGCCGCCAGTTGCAAGTACGGCCGTAACGATCGGGGTGATTCCCGGGCCGCCATGGTGCGTTTCCGGCTGGATGCGGGAACGACGACGTTGGGAGGCCGCTGGTGAGAAGAATCGCCCCGACGGTTATGCTTGCGCTGGGCGCGGCCGGTCTCCTGCCGGGATTTGGGTGCGATGTGTCTCCCCCGCAGAGAGAGCTGAATTCCTCGTCCGTGGGTAGCCAATCCGTCGAGTTTTACGTTCCGCCGACCGCTCCTCTGGGAGATGTCCTGTCTGCATTGCTTGCCGCTAGGGAAGCGGATGTCTTGAGGCCGAGCATCCCCGTGCTCCAGGGAAGTCTCGGCGGCACGATCGAGTTCGTCAGCAACGAGTCCGAGCTGGAAATTCACGCCTTCGATCTCGAGGCCGATGTTTTCGACTCAAAGCTGCAGGTCGCGGCATCCATGGGTGCTGTGGAGGTGAGCGTACCCCTGGACGTGTATGCCGAGGGAGAGTTCCTGCGCACTTGTTTCTTGCACGTGGTCGTCCCGGAGCGCGGGTTGTATGTGACTCTCGCCTTTTCGGTCGTGGCTAACGACGGACCGGTGTTGGTGGTGGACAGTCCGCCAAAAATCGTGGGCGCCTCGGTGGCGGCGGAGCTCGACTTCAACTGTCCCGAGCAGCCCGGCAGCGACGTCCAGTCCGTCGTGATCGGATCGGTAGAGAAGGTCATCCAAGCCGCCGGGCTGGATTTCGCATCCGAGCTGGCCGAAATCGCCGGCGGCGCGGTCGGGACGGGAAGCGGCTCCGCCGGCAGCATGGTGGATCGGGTCGACTTTTTGGTGTCTCCCGATGCGGGCGCGGCCGGGATGGGGGCCGACGATCTCCGTATCGGATTGCGGGGAGGTTTCGAGTCGACCCGCGCGCCTTGCGTGCCCGCCGACGCCGCGGATCTCCCGCCTTTTGTGGAGCCGCCGGCCGAATTTCCCGCGAGGGTCCCGGGAACGGGTGGGCCGTACGGGATGGGTATCTCCGTCTCGAAGGCATTTCTAAAGCAGGGATTGGCGGCGGCCTACCGGGGAGGAATGCTGTGCCGCCGGGCCGGAGCGGGGGACCTTCCGGACGTTCGTCTCGACGACCTGTTTCCCTCTCTGCGGGCGCTGGGACCGATGAGTGCAATCCGGGCGGCGGTGTGGCCGGGTGGGCAACCGGAGCTGGAGTTTGCCCCGCCGGATCCTGACGCGGGAGAGGATTTGCCCCAGATCATTGTGACCCTGCCGCGTCTGGCCCTGGACATCTACGGCAGCCTGGAGTGGACGGATATTCGGCTGCTCTCGGTGACGGCCGACTTGCTCCTGGTTTTATCCCCCCAAATCGAGAACGGTTCACTGTCCTTTGTGCCGGTTGAGGTCCACATCGACGGCATGGACATTGATTTCTCCAAGCTGCTGGATGAAAACGACGCCGATCTGCGCGCCGGCGCCCGCGCCGCCGCCGAGCGGGTTATTGCCCGGATGGTGGAAGACCTGGGTTTGCTGGAGTTCCCCCGGCCGGCCTGTGCCGGCGGCGACCTGCTGGGATCGGCGCTGGAGGGCGGTCGCATCCTGCTCTACTTCGCTCCCTGAACCATAATCCGGGTGGTGTCTCGAAAGACCACGATCATCTTGTTGCCTTCCTTTAACCCCATTACGATTCCCACACCGAAGCTCTGGTGCTCGATGACGTCTCCGAGAGCGAAGGCTTCTTTCGGGTGATAAGGACGGGGATTGTCCAGGTCTTTTCCCCGCGATGCCGCATCCCAGGCCTGGTTTCGGGGGGGAGGCAGGGGTGCCCAGGTTCCCGATGGCTTCTTGCCCGTGGTTTTCATGTGTCGTTTACCATGCGCTCCGGCTGGCCGGTGGATTCGAGGACGCTGCGCCAGAGGTTGCCCTGCAGGTTGATATGCTTGCGGTGGCGGACGACCGACTGGATGGGGATGTGGACGAACAGGTTGTTCCAGCTTCCCACCAGCATGCCGGTCTTGCCGGCCATTCCCGCGTGGGCCGCGTTCTGGCCCAGAAAGACGCAGAAGATGCAGTCGTTGGAGTTGGCGGGCACCGAACGGATGATGTAGCTGGGATCGATGTATTTGATGGAGACGCCCACGTTCTTTTGCTTGAAGTGGTTACCGATCTCCTTTTTCAACAGGAGGCCGATGTCTCCCATCTTCCGGTTTCCCGAGGCGTCCGTGCTCAGGTCCTCTTCGAAGAGGTTTTGCCCCGCGCCCTCGGCCACGACGATCAGCGCGTGGTGCCGTTTCTGCAGGCGCTTTTCCAGGGCGCGGAAGAATCCCCGGGGGCCCTCCAGGTCGAAGGGGACCTCCGGGATCAGCACGAAGTTGGCGTCTGCCTGGGCCACCGCCGCGCTGGCGGCCACGAAGCCGGAGTGCCGGCCCATGAGCTTGACGATCCCGATGCCGTTGACCAGCGCCCGGGCCTCGGTATGGGCGCAGCGGATGGCCTCCACCGCCTCGGAGACGGCCGTGTCGAAGCCGAAGGTCCGCGAGAGCAGGTCGATGTCGTTGTCGATGGTCTTGGGGACGCCGATGATGGAAATCGGCAGGCCTCGCTTGGCGATCTCTTCGTGGATGGCCAGGGCGCCGCGCAGGGTTCCGTCGCCCCCGATGCAAAAGAGGATGTCGATCCGCTCCTTCTCCAGCCGGTTCACCATCAGGTCCACCGGCTGGGGACCGCGGCTGGAGCCCAAAAACGATCCGCCGTCCTCGTGGATGTGGCGGACCACGTTGGGATTCAGATCGACCATCGGCCAGCCGGACACCGGGTTGAGCCCGGCGTAGCCGAAACGCACGCCCTTGATCTGCCTTACCCCGTACATGAAATGCAGCTCGTGGACGATGGAGCGGATCACGTCGTTTAGCCCCGGGCACAGTCCCCCGCAGGTAACCACCGCCGCGGTGACTGTTTCCGGGTCGAAGAAAACGCACTCCCGGGGTCCGGCCTCCTCGAAGGTGATCGGTTTCCGGTTCTCTTTTATCTTCTTGGCGATCCGGTCGGCGTCCAGGTCGTAGAGGACTCGGCCGCTGTCGGTGACGAAGCTGTGGTAGCGCACCGGGGAGGTCAGGTCGCAGGGGCCCAGGGCCTTCACCTCGACTGAAAAATCGGCATTCGGATGGACGGGTTGCAGGGTCATGGCAGGAATTTCCTCACGGCGCCGGGATCCGCCCGGGTTACGATCTCGTAGTTGATGGTCTGCGCCCAGGCGGCCATTTGCTCGGCGGTAATGCGTTCTTCCCCCTGCCGGCCCAGGAGGGTCGCTTCTTCTTCCAGGGATACGTCGGGGATGTCGGTGACGTCCACCATGGTCAGGTTCATGCACACCCGGCCGCGGATGGGTGCGCGGGTGCCCCCGATCAGCACGTGCCCGCGGTTCGAGAGCATCCGGTCGTACCCGTTGGCGTAGCCGACCGGTAGGACGGCGATGACGGTCTTGCGCGTGGTGCGGTAGGAACATCCGTAGCCGATGTACGATCCGGCGGGAACCTCCTTGATTTGCGCCACCCGGGTTTTCCAGGTCATGGCCGGCTCGAGTTTGAGCGGGTCCTGCCCCTTTTGCAGAGCCGAGACGTATGTCTCCTTCGATGGCCAAAGCCCGTACATGCCGATACCCACTCGCACCAGCTCGAAATACGTCTCCGGAAAAAGAATCGCCGCCGCCGTGCAGGCGGTGTGCGGCACCGGCACCTCGAATCCCTTCGAGCGGATCTCTGCGAGCATCCGTGAAAAGCGCGTCAGTTGTTCCTGGGCGTAGCCGTGCTCGGTGGTGTCCTCGATGTTGGCGTAGTGGGTGTGCACACCCTCGAGGACCAGCGTTTTGTTCTTGCGGATTTTCTCCAGCACCCGATCCAGCGCTTCCCCCGAAAGCCCCAGCCGGTTGGTCCCCGTCTCCAGCTTCAGGTGCAAGTAGACGGTCTGGCCCACCTGCAGGGCCGCCTCGACGGTCTCTATGCTGGATACGGTGATGCGCGCCTGAAGCTCGATGGCTTCCTTCAGATCCTCTTGGGGCACATACCCCAGAATCAGTACGGGCGCGTCGATGCCCGCTTTTCTTAGCTCGGCGACTTCACCTAGATGAAACACCCCCAGCCACTCGCACCCGGCCTTCAGGGCCGTTTGGGCGACTTCAATTATTCCGTGCCCGTACGCATCCCCTTTGACCACCGAAAGCAACTTGGCATTCTGAGACAGCAACCCCTTGAACTTGCGCAGGTTGCAGGCGATGGCCTGGGTGTCGATTTCTATCCAGGAAAGCGGCCGGGGCATCGTGTACTCACGTCCTCCAGAATGCGATGGAACCATAGCCGGGGGCTGAAATCAATCACCAGATTGCGATGTTGTCCTCTATGCAGAGCCCGGTGCATTGTCCGAGGTCGCCGGTAGGGGAGACAACGGCCCCGGCCTGGATGTCGGTGGAACCGCTATGTGTGTTGATGCGGATACGACCTGCAGCCCCGCCTCCTCCACCGGAGTCACAATCATCGAGTAAAGAGTCCCCCGTTCCGTCAACTCCATCTGGAGAAGTGCCTGCCCCGCCATCGCCGCCGTCCCCGGCAGCTTCGCTAGACTCACCCGTCGGGAAAGAACCAACACCGCCCGTAGCTCCGGTCTCGTCGTTCGTTCCTTTCTGGCCAGCCTGGCCAGCGTCAAGGTTATTTCACCCGCAGTCGCCACCTCCCCCCCCTCCGCCGTTCGCAGCCAGGAAGGCGCCGCTCTCCATGTC
>JAUXGL010000204.1 GCA_030622135.1 Deltaproteobacteria bacterium | reverse complement strand
GACAGTCCCAGAAATTGGAATCCATCGGCCGGCTCGCCGGCGGAGTGGCTCACGACTTCAACAACCTCCTCACCGTCATCAACGGCTACGCCGAAATCGCCGTAGCGGACCTGCGTGAAGGCGACCCGCTAAAACCCGACATCCGGCAGATCTTAGACGCCGGCCAACAGGCAGCCTCCCTGACCCGCCAGCTGCTCGCCTTCAGTCGCAAGCAGATGATGAAATCCAAGGTACTCGACCTGAACGAGGTCGTCGGCAACCTGAAGACGATGCTTAAGCGACTCATCGGCGAGCACATCGAGTTTTCCACCTGGCTGGCTAGCGACCTCGGTCATACCACCGCCGACCCTTCCCAGATCGGGCAGGTGCTGATGAACCTGGCCATCAACGCCCGGGACGCGATGTCCGGAGGCGGCAAGCTCACCATCGAGACCGCCAACGTCGAGCTGGACGAGGAGTACGCCGGCGAGCGCCCGGACACAACACCCGGCCGCTACGTAATGCTGGCCGTGACCGACAACGGCGCCGGCATGGACACCGAGAGCCGGGAGCGAATCTTCGAGCCCTTCTACACAACCAAGGAGCAGGGCCAGGGGATCGGGCTCGGCCTCGCCACGGTCTACGGCATCGTCAAGCAGAGCGGAGGTAACATCTGGGTCTACAGCGAGCCCGGCATGGGCACTACGTTCAAGGTGTACCTGCCCCGGGTCGAGGACGAGTTGGCGGAGCAACAAACAGAAACCGACACCACCGATCTGCGCGGCACCGAGACGATCCTGATCGTCGAGGACGAAGAGGGCGTGCGAAATCTGACCCGCCGAATTCTCGGGTCGGCCGGCTACACGGTGGTCGCCGCGGCCAACGGAGGCGAGGCGCTGATCGATTGCGAGCGGCACGGGGACGAAATCCACCTCGTACTGACCGATGTGGTGATGCCCAAGATGAACGGCAAGGAGCTCGCGACCCGACTGACCAAACTCTTCCCAAACCTCAGGGTGCTCTACATGTCCGGATACACCGACAACGCCATCGGACACCACGGCATCCTGGACGAAGGTGTCAATTTCATCGCCAAGCCCTTCAACTCGCCCGACCTGCTCAAGAAGGTCCGGATGGTGCTGAACAGCGACTGATCCGCCCAGAATCTGCGGCGATCGCGTTTTGCCAGAACCACTACATTACTTACTGGTATCCCCGCAGTATCTCGGCCATCTGCTCCAGGCGATCGGCCGCCCGGCGGTTGATGCTGCCCTCGGGGTAGTTGCCTTTTCTATCCGGCTTGCCCGCCAAGACGCCGGTGAGAATCTCCATGCCCTCGTCCACGGTGGAGACCGCCCAGACGTGAAACTTGCGGTTCTTCACCGCCTGGACCAACTCTGTCTGCAACATCAAGTGTGGCAAGTTGCCGACGGGCATGATAACTCCCTGGGTACCGGTCAGCCCCCGGGACCTGCAGATGTCGAAGAAACCCTCGATCTTGTCGTTGATCCCGCCGATGGGCTGGATGTCGCCCCGCTGGTTGACCGAGCCGGTGACGGCGATCCCCTGGGCCAGGGGCAAGTCGGCCAGGCAGCTCAAAATGGCGTACACCTCGGTGGAGGAAGCGCTGTCCCCGTCGATCTCGGTGTAGCTCTGCTCGAAACACACGCTGGAGTTCATGGCCAGGGGATGCTTCTGCCCAAAGCGATCGCACAGAAAGCCCGAGACGATGTAGACGCCCTTGTCATGGATGGCGCCGGACAGCCCCGACTCGCGCTCGATGTTCAAAACGCCGGAGCGACCCACTCCCACCGAGGCGGTGATCCGGCAGGGCTTGCCGAAGGAGTAGTCGCCGAGGTCGAACACCGCCAACCCGTTGACCTGCCCGACCCGCCGGCCCCGGGTGTCCACCATCACCACGTCGCGCACGATGCTCTCCCGGTACTTCTCCTCGGCCAGGTTGAAGCGCTTGCGGCGCTGGGAAATGGCCTTGGCCAGGTCGCGCGGAGTGACCGTGCGCCGCCCGGCCCGGCGGGCCCAGTAGGTGGATTCGCGCAGCAGATCGGCCACCACGCGGAAGCGGGTGGTGAGCTTTTGCCGATCCTCGACGTCGCGCATGGCCTCTTCGATCAATGCGGCGACAGCGCTGCGATTAGGCTGGAGCAGTTCCTCCTCGGTGACCACCCGCTGGATGAAGGCCATGATTTTTTCCAGGTTCGCCTTGGAATAATCCATCTCCATGTCAAACTCGGCCTTCACCTTGAAGGTCTTCTTGAAATCGTCCTCCATCAGATACAGGGTGCGGTAGAGTTGGTCGTCTCCGATCATGATGATCTTCACGTCCAGGGGAATGGGATCGGGTTTTAGCGCGGACTGCATCCAGGCCAGCGGGCCCTCCGGGGGACGGATCTCCGTCTGCCCGGCGGACAGGGTCTGCTTGAGGCCCCTCCAGGCGCCGGGCTCGGTGATCAAGTCCTCTCCCTTTACCACCAAAAAGCCCCCATCGGCATGCAGCAGGGCCCCGGCGCGGATGTTCATGAAGTCGACTCCGGTCCGGGTGGTTTCATCCGCGGAGCGTTCGATGGTTCCGAACAGCCGGACCACCGAGGGATTTTGCTCGAAGACCACCGGACAGCCCTTACGCCTGGCGTTGTTTAAGATCACGTTCACCTGGAAGTGAGCCAACGGGTCGGAGACCACCTCCGGCGCCTGGGGGACGCTGTCACCCTCTTCGCTCTCTTGTTCTTCTTCTCGGCGCACCAGGGCGGGAATGCACTCCAGGAGCGCCTCCCGGGCGTCCTCGATGAAGTCCCGCACCAGCATCTCCCCAAACAGGCAGCTGATCTCCTCGATGAGCGAGTCGATCACCGTCTTGCCGGTCGCCCGGTAGATCTCTTCCAGCTGGGAGGACATCTCCCAGGCCATCGAGCGAGTGCGTCGCTGGATCATCTCCATCTCGGTGCGCAACTGCTGATGGACCCTTACCAACCGGCGCAAGCGCTTGCGGGAAAGCTTGCCGGCCTCCGCCATCTCGTCCAGAGCCGCCAGGTGCTGAGGCTCCCCGCCGATGACCGGCAGGACGTCGTGCTCGGTGATCGGGCCGCTCTGCACCTCCACCACCGAGAACTTGGACCTGCGTACCTTTTCCTGGAAGGCCGAGACCAGCTCGTGCTCCTTTTTCTGGTACTCGCGGATGGCCCGGTCCCGCTCATTCTGGCAAGCTTCGGTGGCGGTCGCCCGCGGGAGCTCGCGCTTGATGGTCTTGACCAGGTTGTCCATGGCTTTCTTCAGCTTCACGCCCTGGCCCGGTTTCAAGATTAGCAGGCGGGGCCGATCGGGCTCCTGAAAGTTGTGGACATAGACGTAGTCGTGAAGCGCCCGGCGGGGCTGCTTGAAGTTCTGCAGGATGTGCTTGGCGGTGGTCATCCGGCCCGTGCCCGAGGGGCCCGAAACGAACGCGTTATAACCCGGGCTCTCCAGTCTCAGCCCCAGCTCCAGCGCCTCGATAGCCCGGTCCTGGCCGATAATGTGGGTGCGGTGGCGGGAATACTCCTTGCTCTTTGGAAGAGCCCGGGGATTGATCTGCCGGCGCAGATTCTGTGGCTTGACCCGGAGCTTTTTCCCGGTACTGGATGTTTTCAGACTCATCGACACCTCCAGGGAACCACCTTTACAACCCACCCGGATACCTGTCAAATTGACAGGTCAAATAAACGATAGTAAAAGGGGCAGACTGCGGGGCAGACTGCGGGGCAGACTGCGGGGCATCCTGACGAAGGCGAGTGAAGCTCCCCGTGGCAGGCTACGGAACATCTTTATGAAAACATGCGAAACTCGCCGTAACCTAAGGACGGAGGAAGAAATGGATCTGGGCATCAAGGATCGGGTCGCTCTGGTCACCGCCTCCAGCAAGGGTCTGGGCCGGGAGGCCGCCCGAGCGCTGGCGGCGGAGGGAGTCAAGCTTTCCATCTGCGCGCGGGGAAAGGACGCCCTTGCAAAAACCGCCGCGTCGCTCGCGGAGGAGTTCGGCGTCGAAGTTCTTTCCACAACCTGCGATCTGACCGACGAGGGACAGGCCCGCGAACTGGTGCAGCGGACCGCCGATCGCTTCGAAAAAATCGACATCCTGGTGGCCAACTGCGGGGGCCCGCCACCCGGCGCGTTCGTCGATCACGACGCCGACCGGTGGAGGTCGGCCGTGGATCTGAACCTGATGAGCGCGGTCTACCTGGCGCAAGCAACGATTCCCCTGATGATCCCCAAGCGCTGGGGACGGATCGTTTTTTCTACCTCCATTTCGGTCAAGCAGCCCATCGACGGCTTGATCCTCTCCAACAGCGTACGCGCGGCGGTGGTGGGCATGGCCAAGACGCTGGCCTGCGAGCTGGGCCCCCACGGAATCCTGGTAAACAGCGTATGCCCGGGTTACTTCCTCACCGACCGGGTCTTGGAACTGGCCGAGAAGAACGCGCAAAAGAGCGGGGGCCGGCCCCAGGATCAAATCGACCGCTGGGCGGGCCAGAGCGTGCTTGAAAGGGTTGCCCGGCCCGAGGAGTTCGGCCCGCTGGTGGCGTTTTTGTGCTCGCAAAAGGCCGGCTACATCACCGGAACATCGATTGCCATCGACGGGGGATTCAGCCGGGGGTTGATGTAGACTTTATTTATGTAGGTTCCAGGCGCAGACGACGTCGATGCCGGCCTTGGTCAAGGCATCCGCCGTCCGGTTCACCGATCGGTGCTTCTCGATATAATTGCGCTCCAGGGCGGGCATCAATCCCTGTTCCTCGACGTCCTGCTTGGCCATGAAATACTCCAGGATGTCGGAAGGATGCTCCAGGGTCTTTTCCACCTCGGGAGTACCGCCCTCGTGCTTGGCCGAGATGTTGGGCACTTCCTGGACCACCTCCAGCAGCTCCTCCAAGCGGTCGTAGGGCTGGACCACGATGGATTTCCAGGTCTCGACGATGTGGTGCTCGATGCGCACGACCTTCTCGAATCCGAGTGCCTTACGAATGGTTGAGGTCTTGCGGATGGTGTCGTTGTCCACCGAGTTGGCCAGGTTGAATCCGATTAGCGAGGTGGTGCCGTCCTCGCGGGAGAACAGGCTGGCACCGATCAGCGTCCACAGGCAGGCGTAGGGGTTGTCGTTGCCCAGGTAGACGGAGATCTTGAACTGGTTGTCAATACCCAGCTTGTGCAACAGGTAGCCGATAAGCACCGTGCCCGGGTTTACGTTGAGCACCTGGCGGATGCCATACTCGGTGTAGTAGTGCAAAAACTCCTCGGCCCACTGCAGGGCGTGCTCGTTGGGCTGGCCCACGCCGCCGAAGTAGCCGGTGATGGTCTCGGGCCCGCCCAGGTGTATGTTGGAGCCGTCGGTGCCCTTGGTGTCCAACGTCTCCACGTAAGTCGCCCCCACCACCTGCATGGAGGCGGCCACGGCCAGGATGTCGGCGTTGTCCTCCACCTGCTCCTTCATGCAGCGCACCCGGATGTAACGTCCGGGCATCAGGTTCTGCTTCTCGATGGCCTCCTTGGCCTCGGCGATGAGGAAGGGGAAGTATTGCAGGGCGCTGATTTCCAGCGTCACCGCGTTTTCCCGGTTGAACCTGGTGTTGTCGGCCTGGTCCGAGAGGATCTTCTTCCGGTAGTCGCCCCGGGTAACGAAGGCTCCAAGGTCACGCTGCTCGATCAGCCACTCCACGTCTTTATAGTAGGGAGATCCGGACTCGCGCAGCCGTCCCATGAGGCTGTTGAATTCCCGAGCCTCGGCCGCCTTCCGGTTGATGACCTCGGGCCCGCCATGCTTCTCGACGAGCTCCAATACTGCATTTACCACCTCGTTCTTGGGATCCAGTAAAAAGTCATTGATCTCGTCAAGGCGCTTCTGCGAGATTTTCAGCTTCTGTCTCAGGTCGGACATGTCCGCCTCTCCTTGGCTAATTGGGCTTTTTGTACTGCTTGGCCATTTCCATGAACTTCGGATACTCCCCCTCGATCATCCGGTAGCAGTGCTCCTCGGCCGGGAATGTTTCGGCGCGCACATCTTCGCCGTAAGCCCGGATGGCATCGGTTACCACCTCGGCCACGTTGGCGTACTTCTTGACAAACTTGGGGGTGAAGGCCTGGAACTGACCGATGAGATCCGAGATGATCAGTAGCTGTCCGTCGGTGTGCATGCCCGCACCGATTCCGTAGACCGGTATGGGCAGCAACTCGGTGATGAACTTGCCCACCTCGGGGGGAACGGCCTCCAGAAGCAAAAGCTGGATGCCGGCCTCGTGCAAGGCCAGAGCATCGTCGATGAGTACCTTGGCCGAGTCCAGCGTGCGTCCCTGGGCTTTGTGGCCGCCCAGCTGCCCGGAACTCTGCGGAGTCAGGCCGATGTGGCCGCAAACCACGATGCCCGCATCCAGTATTGCCCGGATCTGCGGCACCACCCGGGTACCGCCCTCCAGCTTGATGGCGTCGCAGTCGGCTTCCTTCAGAAACCGGCCGGCGTTCCTGACGGCTTCCTCGCAAGAGATCTGGTAGGACAGAAACGGCATGTCGCCGATGACAAAGACGTCGGGCGCCGCCCGGCGCACCGCCTCCGAATGGACGATACACTGATCCATGGTCACCGGGACCGTCCCCTTGTATCCGTACACGCACATGCCCAAACTGTCCCCCACCAGGATCATGTCCACTCCGGCCTCCTGGGCAAACTGGGCGGTGGGGTAGTCGTAGGAGGTGATCCACACGACCTTTTCCCCTTTCTCCTTCATCTTGTAAAATTCGTTGATCATCTTCTTTTTCTTTTTAGCGGTCATATCTACTCCTTTCCTTATACTTATACAGACATAGAGTATCGCGCCAAACAATCTTTGCTGTCAAGCGAAATTGTCCGAACTTATGATCACCGACAATACCGGGCTTGCCAATTTTATTCCGGTTCTTCTTCGGGCTCCGGGTTGATGAGCCGGTCCACCTTGTCGAGGGACTTACGATCGCCGGACATGCGGTAGGCTTCCCGGGCAAACTGGAGTTTTTTCAGTTCGAAAGCGCGATCGGCCAACCGCTCCCACTCGGCTTCCTCGGCAACGGCGTCCATGGCCTTGAGCGTGCACCGGAAAAGGAAGGTATCTCCCTCCTCGACGGCGATATCCCGGATCTTCTCCATGCCGTTCCTATCGCCGGCCTGGCTAAAGAAGTCGATAGCGTCCGAGAGCCAGCCCGCCTGGAGAAATTCCTCGCCCTGGCGGCGAAGCTCTTCGGGCTTGGCGCTTTTGGCGTGCAGCAGTTGCTGCTTTTTCTTGTAGTGGGGTAAATCTTGCTTGCCCATATCTTTCTCCTTTTGCCGCAAATCATAGTCCACGCGGGGTTCGGAATACAGCTTTTTCGTAATCATTTTTGACCACCCGCAAGTGAATGCGTGATGAACCAGAATCTCCCGCCCACCTTCCGCGGCAATCCCAACACCACACGAGTGCAGCACACTTGTGAAACGAGTTGATGTCTAATTATTGACAAATTAGGCAGATATTTATAAGGTCCCAACAGGGGAGGGTTGTACATTGATAAATATATGCATTTTGGTATTCTTCTAATCGTTACTGTTTTTGGATTGCGCCTTCTTGCCGCTGAAGTTACAGGAGAAGTTAAAGAACTTGAGAGTAAGCTCCCAACAGTTCGCGGTAAAGAAAAGTTTCGAGTCTTAACCAGGCTTTCAGAAGCTAATTTTGGAACATCGTCTAAAAATACCATAAAATACGCCCGAGAGGCTTTGGAATTAGCGCAGGAAATAAACGATATCAAGGGTAAAGCCAAGGCGCTAAGGCATATCGGAATAGGTTATTATTACCAATGTGATTATGATCGAGCTTTAGGATTTTACATTGAGTCACTGAGAGTATGTGAAGAAATTGGGGATAAACTTGAAATCGCCAACTCATCGCATCGTATTGGAGCCATTTTCAAAGAACTTAAGCTGTATGACAAAGCATTTTCATATCTGGAACGGAGTTTGAAACTGGCCAAAGAAATCAAGGCAAAAGACGTAATTCAATTAATCTACATCAATTTATCCGAGATTCACTCGGAATTGGGTGATAATAAAAAGGCACTTGAATTTTACAAACAGTATTCAGAAGTAAAGGATAGTGTTTATACCGAACGAAGTAGTAAAAAGATTGCAGAGATGCAGACAAAATATGAATCCGACAAGAAAGAAAAAGAGATTGAACTGCTGAAAAAAGACAACATAATTGAACAATCCAGAAAAAGAATGTTGATTATATTTCTTTTCGTTACTCTATCTATCGTCATTTTCCTGTTTTATCTTTATCGTATGAAGATAGGGATGAATAAAAAACTGGATCTACTCTCAACCCTTCTTATTCACACCGAGGTTATTATAAGTCGACTCGATGTACAAGGACTAAGGGTCCGCGTAAAAATAACTTCCCATTCTATGAGGGCCGGATCGTGTAGTTCCACTTCGGCAGCGTAGCGTGGCCTTTGATGCGGAGTTGGCTCATCTGCTCGTCCGATATT
>JAUXGL010000142.1 GCA_030622135.1 Deltaproteobacteria bacterium | reverse complement strand
TCCAAACGGTCGCCCTCAAGCTACCGGATGCCTGGGAAAACTCGCGGGATATCAACGACATGGAGACACTGGCCCGGCTGACAGGTAACTAAGGATGAGCGATCCGGCGGCTTTACACGCCACTCTGAGTGATTACACTGGGCATTGAACGGAGGACTATCATGTGGGACTACACGGACAAGGTAATGGAGCACTTCAAGAACCCCAAAAACGTGGGCGTAATCGAGGATCCCGACGGAGTCGGCGAGGTGGGATCGCTGGCCTGCGGAGATGCGCTCAAGCTCATGTTCAAGCTGGACGAGCAAGGACGCATCCAAGACGTGAAGTTCCAGACCTTCGGCTGCGCCTCCGCCATCGCCTCTTCCTCCGCGCTGACCGAATTGATCAAGGGCAAAACCCTGGAGGAGGCCGAAAAGGTCACCAACCAGGACATTGCCAAGTACCTCGGCGGCCTGCCGGAGCAGAAGATGCACTGCTCGGTGATGGGAAAGGACGCGTTGCTGGCGGCCATCGACAACTACCGCAAGGGCGCTAAGGCCGGCGAGAAGATAGACGTGGACGTGGTGTGCAACTGCTTCGGGGTCACCCGTCAGGAGATCGAGCGGGCGGTGCGGGAGAACAACCTGACCACCGTCCTGGAAGTGACCAACTACACCAAGGCCGGCGGCGGATGCGAGACCTGTCACGACGACATCAAGGAGATCATCGCCAAAGCGCTTCGAGAGAAGGCCGAGGCGGCCAACCGGCAGCCCAAGAAAAAGAAGAAAATGATGACCAACATCCAGAAGATACAGCTCATCCAGGAAACCCTGGAACGCGAGATCCGGCCGGCGCTGAAGAAGGATGGCGGGGACATCGAGTTGGTGGACGTGGACGGCGACTTGGTGGTAGTGTCGATGCGTGGGACCTGCGCACGGTGCAAGGTGGCCAACTTCACCCTGAAGGAAGTGGTGGAGTCCAAACTGCGGGAGTTCGTCACCGGGGACCTCAGCGTGGTAGAGGAAAAGACGTTGGAGGACGCACCATGAACGTCTACCTGGACAACAACGCAACCACCATGACCGCCCCCGAGGTGGTCGCAGCCATGCAGTCCCATTGGGCGGAGCTATACGGCAACCCCTCCAGCGTCCACCACTTCGGCGGCCAGATCCGCAAGGATGTCGCCCGCGCCCGCGAGCAGGTGGCCCGGCTGCTTTGCGCCTCCGCCGACGAGATCGTCTTCACCAGCGGGGGCTCGGAGGCCAACAACCAGGCCATCCGCGGCACTCTAGATGCCATGGCCGGCCGTAAACGCCACATCATCACTACCCGCGTGGAGCACCCCGCCGTGCGAGGTGTCTTTCACCACCTGGAAAAGCAGGGCTACCGCCTCAGCGAAGTACCGGTGAACCGGAACGGGGAGCTGGACCTGGCCTACCTGGAGCAATCCATCACCCCGGACACGGCCATCGTCTCGGTGATGTGGGCCAACAACGAAACCGGGGTGATCTTCCCCATCGAGCAGATCGCCAACATGGCCAAAGCCCGGGGGGCGGTGTTTCACACCGACGCCGTCCAGGCGGCCGGGAAGCTTCCCATCGACATGCGCAAAATCCCGGTGGACCTGCTCACCATCTCCGCCCACAAGCTGCACGGCCCCAAGGGCATCGGCGCCCTGTACATCCGCAAGGGCACCAAGCTGACCCCGCTGATCATCGGGGGGCACCAGGAAGGCGGCAAGCGAGCCGGAACCGAAAACGTGACCGGGATCGTGGGAATGGGCCGGGCCGCCGAACTGGTCATCGAACACCTGGGGGAAGAGACCGAGAGGGTGAGCAAGCTGCGGGACAAGCTGGAAAAAGGCCTGCTGGAGAAGTGCAAGGGCGTGGTAGTAAACGGAAAGCACCGGCTGCCCAACACGCTGAACATCAGCTTCGAGTTTATCGAAGGCGAATCCATCCTTATCATGCTGGATGACCTGGGCATCTCGGCCTCGTCGGGCTCCGCCTGCACCTCGGGCTCCCTGGAGCCCTCGCACGTGCTCCGGGCCATGGGCATTCCCTTCACCCTGGCACACGGATCCATCCGCTTCAGCCTGAGCCGCTACAACAGCGATAAGGAGATCGACTACGTCGTCGAGAACATGCCCGCTATCGTGGATCGTCTGCGGGAGATATCGCCGTTCGTGGGTTTAAACGGCTCGGCGAGCAGCTTCGGTGCTCCACCGGCCTGCAATACCTAGGCACTTGTCGATGGAGACGCGACAACATGCTGTAAGGCAGATTGGTGATGGCAGCAAGTGCTCATATCGGTTAAGCCAACACTTTTTCAAGCGAAGTCTTGAAAAAGTGTAGCGCCTAGCTAAATAAATAGCGGAAAGGGGGAATCATGGACACAGCAACCAAGCACATCACCGAAGGTCTGCGAAAAGCCATCCGGACAGAGACCGACGGCTACCACTTCTACACCATGGCGGTCAACTCGATACGGGATCCCAAAGGGAAAGAGGTGTTCACCCGCCTGGCCCAAGACGAGCTTTCCCACCTGCGCTTTCTCAGAATGCAGTACCGGTCCTTTTTTGAAAAGGGCCAGCCGGACCAGCAAGCCAAGCTGGGGCCCCGGACCGAGCTGGCCGGGGAGAACCCTGTCTTCTCGGGGAAAATCCGCAAACGAATCGACGACGCCCACTACGAAATGAGCACCCTGTCCATCGGCATCCAGCTGGAGCTGAGCTCCGAGCAGTTCTACCGCGACGAGGCCAAGGCGGCTGACGATCCGACGGTAAAGACGTTCTACACCGAGCTAGCCGACTGGGAGTCCGGCCACTACCACGCCCTGCTCAAGCAGCAGAAATCCTTAAAGGAAGACTACTGGGCCAAGGGCGGATTCGCACCTTTCTGAAGCGCTCCAGGCGAAAAACCCATGATTTCGAGGTGTGCCTGAACGGATACAAATGGGGCTTTTAGGCGAGCGCTACCTGACGAGAATTTTGCCCGGGTGATCGAGGACCACCCCGCCGATGATGGTGGCATCCAGCCCGGACAAGAGTTTCTGTGCTTCTTCGGAAGGCAACGCAACCAGCAAACCGCCCGAGGTCTGGGGATCGTGGAGAGCGTCCTGCAAATGTCGTGGAACCGAAGCGCCCAACTCCACCATTCCGGCGCGGAAATCCCGGTTGCGGTGTAAACCCCCGGGGAGCAGGCCCAGGTTGCAATACTCCTCGACGCTCGGCAGGATCGGAACATCGGCGGACCGGATCACCGCCCCCACATCGGAGTCCTGGATCATCTCGGCCAGGTGACCGATCAAGCCAAAGCCGGTCACGTCGGTGCAGGCATGAACGGACAAACCTTCCAGAGCCTCGGCCGCTTTGCGGTTGAGCGCGGTCATGGAGGCGATCGAAACCTCTTGGGACTCGTCGGTGGCCATATCCCCCTTGACCGCCGTGGCTATGATCCCGGTTCCCAGGGGCTTGGTCAAGACCAGCGCATCCAGGGCCTGCGCTCCCCGGTTGGTCAGCACCTCCTGCGGGTGCACCACGCCGGTCACGGACAGGCCGTACTTGAGCTCCCGGTCCTCAATGCTGTGGCCGCCAACCAAGACCGCGTCGGCCTCGTGGATCTTGGAGAGGCCGCCCTTGAGAACATCGGTCAGGATCGAGATCTCCATGTCCTTTTTGGGAAAGCAAACGATGTTCATGGCGCACAGCGGCCGGCCACCCATGGCGTAAACGTCGCTAAGCGCGTTGGCGGCGGCGATCTGGCCGAAGAGGTACGGGTCGTCCGCAATGGGAGTGAAGAAATCCACCGTCTGGATCAGGGCAATCTCGTCGGTCAGGCGCACCACGCCGGCATCGTCGCCGGACTCCAGGCCGACCAGCAGATTCTCGTTCTTAACCAGTTTCAGATCGCACAGCACCCGGGCCAGGTCCCCCGGCCCCAACTTGGAGGCTCACCCGGCTCCGGCGACGCTCTGGGTCAAACGTATGTAAGGCTTCTTCGCCATGCCCCTGCTCGTACCAAACAAACCCCCGGAATGTCAATTAGCTGAAAAGGTGAAACTTTTAGCCCCTTTTGTAAGAACTTAAGTAAGAGAAAGTCGTCAGTAGTAAAATAGGGTTGGGAGCCACCCATAATGAAATACATGCAGCCTGCAATAATCCGCACCCGAAGATCGTCCGGAAGAAAGGCGCCGCGGGCCAGGACCAGAAAAGACCAGGAGCTTCCGAGAAAGAAGCTGTCCGACGAGGAGCTGTTCGTTCGCTACGAGAAGGGCGACCAGGCGGCCTTCGAGGAACTGTTCGCCCGCTACCGGCGGCCCATCTTCTACTTTATCCTGCGCTTCCTGCGCGACGAGCACGCCTCCCAGGACGCGGTGCAGGATCTCTTCCTGCGGGTAATCCAGGACCCCTCCCGCTTCCAGGCCCGCAGCCGGTTCTCCACCTGGCTACATGCCGTGGCCCGCAACCTGTGCATCGACATGCTGCGCAAGCGGAAGCACCGCCTGGCCGTCTCCCTGGATCAACCCGGGTACCGGTCCGATTCGAGCTCGAGGTCCTCCCAGTCGGGCCCGCCTCTGGTGGAGAGGCTTCAGGGCGACACGTCGTCGCCGGAGCTGGCCACCCGACGGGGATTCTTGCGGGTGAAGCTGCTGGTGGCCATCCGCTCGTTGCCCGACGAGCAACGGGTGGTGTTCCTCCTGCGCGAAGTAGGCGGCCTCGCCTTCGCCGAGATCGCCAAGATCCTTGGTGTCCCTTTGAATACGGCCAAGAGCCGCATGCGCTACGCCTTGAACAACCTCCGCAGGATCATCGAAACGCTGGACATCGACAACCCAGACAACCCAGACAACCCAGATAGACATTGACAAACCACCTCTATCCTCAATACGATTGCCCCGCCTAAATTGGTGTCAGAGGGCAGTCATGGACGAACAAGCATCCCTACTGGAAGCTTTCGATCGGCTTAACGAGCGCAAACGCCAGGATCCGAACAGCCTGTCCAAGTTGGAAAAGGCGCGCTGGAGAATGATGCGCTGCCAGATCGAGGAGGCGCTCTTCCAGCAGGTTCGGGATCCAGCCAAGGATACCCGCGAGTTCCTGCGAGTCCCCATCTACATGAAGGCGCGTTACGAACACAACAAAATGGCCTACGAACGTTTCCTGACCATCCTGGGGGAGGGCGGGCTGTTCGTCTCCACACCGACTCCCGCCCCCAGGGGCACCATACTGATCCTGGAGGGTCTGCTCATCGGAAAGTGTGAATCCTTCCGGGTCAAGGGGGAGGTGGTCTGGTCTAACCTCAAGGGTCCCCAGGACAAACACGGAATGGGCATCAAATTCATCGACCTCAGCCAGGAGCAGAAGGAGTCGATCCACACCCTGGTGGACGACACGGTCCGGCAGGGGCTTTTGGAACGAAGACGCCATGCCCGCATCGACACCCGCCTCGAGATCGACTTAGAGCACGGGCTGACAACCATCGAGCTTCAGACCCACGACCTCAGCCTGGGCGGCATGTTCGTCGCCTGCAACCTGCCGGTACAGGTGGGCTCGGCGCTCCGGTTCGACCTGCGCGTGCCCGGCGGGCTTCCCGCGGTGAAGGAAATCGCCAAGACCGTGCACCTGGCCGAAAAGATATCGCAGGGCCAGCGCAAGGGAGTGGGGTTCTCGCTCGATAAGCTAAGCATGGAGAACAAGGGCATCATCCGTAACTACATGGTGAAAAGAGTCACCGGGGAAATCCGCCACGCCGCCGACGAGCCCCGGAAGCACGCCCGGCTGATGCGGCGGATCAAGCTGCGCTTTCAGGCAGCCAGCGGCTTCGGGACCACCGACGCCCGCGACATCAGCGGGGGCGGGCTGTTCATGCAGAGCCGGAAGCCGCCGCCGCTGGGCAGCCAGGTAAAAGTGGGGCTGATCGACCCGGCCACCCTGAGGACGTTTGAGCTGACCGGGAAGGTGGTCCGAGTGATCCAAGTCAATCCCCAGAATCCCCAATCGGTCCCCGGCGTGGGCCTGGCCTTCGACGAGATCGGCCAACTGAAGCAGGAACACCTGGACGAATTCCTGCGCAACCTGGTCAACCTGGAAACCACGGATTATTCAACCAAGAAGAGGCGAACATAATTCGGATCATCTCGTGTCTGCTGCTGGCACTGTTTCTGGCCGCGCCCGCATTCGCCGGTCCCTTCCGCATGGTGGGCTACGACACCTTGGCTGCCGGCCAGGCCAACTCCCAAGGTGCCTACGGCGCCGGCCTGGGAGTTCTTTACAGCAATCCCGCCCTGCTGGTGGACCTTTCCGAGCAATTCGGTTTCGGCCTCATGCTGGTTCAGCCCTTCTTGAAAACCAACCTGATGGAGCGGCCGCAGAACGCCGATGTCCCTTTGACCGTATACGACTCGGACGTGGGCATCGAAGGCAACAACCTGGACCGGCCGCTGCCCACCATCGAGCTTCCCAACCGACGCGCGGATACCAACCGGGACGGCCTCTTCGGATACATGGGCTTCGGGCTGGCGCATTCCCTGGGGATCGAAAATTTCAAGCTCGGCCTGACCGTTTTAGCCCCCCACGACGGCCTGGCCACGCTGAACAGCCACTACCCCGACGAGCGCGACCAGTACTTCAAGAACAAGGTCCACTTCCAGCGCTTTGGGGAATGGAGCCGGGTTCTCTCGGTCCTCTTCGGCGTCGCCTACCGCCCCCGGCCCGGACTGAGCGTCGGCGCCTCGGTTGAGGGCGCCCTGAGCGCCGGCGCCGTCATGGACGCCTACGTCCCCGAGGCCACCGTCCAGAACTACTCGCTGAGCAACGCCACGGTGAACACCAATCCCTCCACCCGGGCCATCGTGGGCGTGAACTGGCGCCCCATGGACTTGCTCTCCTTCTCGCTGGTCTGGCGCGACCGGCGCTTCACCAAGGTGAAGGCCACCGCCTATCTAAAGCTGTGGAACTACCACGAGTCGGGGGACGCGACCGTCCCAAAGTACGTGGAACAGCACCATACCCTGGCCCTGGACTTCGAACCCATGGAGGTAATGCTGGCCGCCGGCATGACCATGAAAAATTTCCGGGCCCAGGCCGCAATCACCTGGAACCACTGGTCCGATTACCTAGACACCCACCACCAGCGAGCCCAGTACACCGCCGTGGCCAACCCGGTGGGCGATTTTTCAAGCGATCCCGACTACGAGTTCTCCGATACCTTCTCGGTGACCGTCGGCATCTCCTGGGAATACACCGAAGGCTTCACCCTGCTGGGCGGCGCCGGCTACCGGCCCACCCCGGTGCCCCCCCAAACCGGCCGCACCAACTACGTGGACAACGACCTGCTGTCTCTGACCGCCGGCCACCACTTCGCCTTCCGGCTGTGGGACCGACAATTCCGTGCCGACGTCGGCCTGCAGTGCTGGAGCATGTTCGAGCAGACCATCCACAAAGATCCGTCGCGGAAATGCATGAACCCGGACTGCTCGAAGTACTACTACCCGATCCCGGACGAGTTCGCCGACCACGCCCGGACCCTGATCGGCCAACAGCCCATGCCCGAAGCCGCCGGCTTGCAAACCAACAACCCCGGCTTCCCCGGCTACACCGTCGGCGGCTTCAGCCTGATCGGCTCGGCCACGCTGACCTACTTTTTCTAACCGGCATTCATCCACGGGTAGACCCGTGGCTTTCTGCGCAGGCGGGGAGATGAGCTTCTTACTCAGAAAGCTGTCCCACACCCACCAGGAAACGGAACACTACCACATCGAGGATCTCGACCTGAACGACCTACTGGGCCGGGAGTTGGCAATCACCCACACCGGCCGCATCCTTTGTCTCGCCTGTGGCAACCCAACCAGAAAATCCTTCGGCGACGGCCTCTGTTACAAATGCCACATCACCCTGGCCCGCGCCGACGCATGCATCCTCCGCCCCCACACCTGCCACTACCACCAAGGCACCTGTCGCGAACCCGACTGGGGAGACTCCCACTGCATGATCCCCCACGTAGTCTACCTGGCCCAGACCAGCAGCCTGAAGGTGGGCGTCACCGGGGCACACCGGGTCAAAGAACGCTGGGGCGACCAGGGAGCCAGGGCGGCCATAATCCTGGCCCAGACCCCCGACCGCAAGACCGCCGGCGAAATAGAGCACGCCCTGTCCGAGCACATCTCCGACCGTACCAACTGGCGCAAGCTGATCACCAACCAGATAGACAAAGTAGATCTCCAGGACCGAAAGACCCGCACCCTCCCCCGGGTCCCCGACTCCCAAAAGCGACACCTGATCGAAGACGATCACATCGAACTCTTCTCCTACCCGGTCTTGAAATTTCCTCAAAAAGCCAAGACCATCACCCTGGCCAAGACCCCGGAGATACAGGGCCCCCTGATGGGCGTATTGGGCCAATACCTCTTCCTGGGCCCCCTGGCCTTCAACGTCCGCAGACACTCGGGATACGAAGTGGATCTAATAGTAACCTAAATAGCGTGGGGGTAGTCGACACCCCTTGACCCTCGCTTTCTTCCTGATACCATCTTCACAGGAGGAGTTGGATGCCCGAACAATTCTACGTCGTGTTGGCCGTCTCCGCCGACGCCGATCTCCGGAAAATCCGCGGCGCCTACCGCAAGCTGGTCAAGCTCTACCACCCCGACCTGACCGACGGCGACATAGAAAAGTACGAGGAAATCGAGCAGGCCTACAAAACCCTCCCTCCGGAGGAGCCACTCAAGTACAAACCCCATCCCCCCACCCAACCACTGAAGCTCGCCCGCCGCCAGGGGGAAGCCCCGGCGGCCCTCCCCCTGGAGACGGAAGGGCTCCACTCCGCCGTGGACGAATTCTTCCACGGCTGGGTTCCCGGCTTCTTCCGCACCGGCCGACAGGTGTCGAGGAAAAAGAACCTCTACGTCGAGCTGATCATCGAGCCCGGCGAGGCTATAGAAGGCGGCCTCTTCCCCCTGAAGGTACCGGTGGAGCATCCCTGCCGGGAATGCAACGGCACGGGCAATATAAATAACCTAACCTGCCCGGCCTGCCACGCCCGCGGCCGGGTGGTCGACTACCACGACATCGAAGTCTCCGTCCCCCCCAACGTAACCGACGGCACCGAGGCCCGCCTGTCGTTGGACGACATCGGCCTCAACGGCGTCGACCTGATTGTGTTGGTGTCTGTTGCTTAGGTCTTCTTGGCCAGGGAGTACAACTTCTCCAGCGCTTCCCTCAACCCCGCGTGGATCGCCTTGATCTCGTCCGGCTTCCACTCGGAGGGGTCGTTGCGGATGAACGAGGTCCGATCCACCCGGTTGTCGAACCGGGCCACGGGAATGTTGAAAGTCTTCCCCCAGGCCTCGATAGTCACCGTCCCCGGTTTTACAGCGTTCTGCTCCAGCCAATCCATGTCGTCGCACCCGTAGTCGTTCATCATCACGTCCAGCGGCACTCCGTGGTGCAAAATCGACCCGGGATCATCCGGATCCGTCCGGGCCACGTTCTTCCGCCGCGACTCCTTGGGCGTAGTCCAGATGTAGAGGATGGAGGCCTTCTTCAGAATCGACGCGGAAAGCTGGCTCAGCGAGTACCCGTACCCGTAGGGCGCCTGAAGCGGCATGGACGACCCGTCCCGCCCCCCGCGGGCGAACTCGATGACGATGGTCTTGCCCTGCAGATCCTCCGGATGGCTGTCGTGCTTCTCCTTCAGCATCTTTGTGGCTTCCGCCTCCAGTTTCCCGGCTAGCCCCGCCAGCGTGTCCGGGTCCAGCGCGGAGAGCCGGGGCTGGATCATGGCTTTCTGGGAAGCCTGGTCCAGCCGGTGAAATAAATTCATGGCCGCCGACTTCGGCTCGAACATCTTCCCCGCCAGCAGATCCTCGTAATCCTCGTTGACCATCTCCACCAACGTCCCCCAGTCCTTCGGCTCCTTGAAGGACTTCTCCGCCGACTGGAAGTATATCCGATCCATCCCAATCCCCTCCAGCTCGTCGTCGATCCGCCTCATCATATGAACGTAAGGAAAGTCATCCAGCTGCACCGTCGGCCCCATATGAAAATCCCGCCGGCACTCGTCCTCGTCCAACCGGGCCATATACCGCCGAACCTCCGACTTCCCCGAGGCCGGCAAGGCCAGCAACAACACGCAATCAAGTATCTCCGCCATGCCTCTTATTTATCGGCATCTCCCCCAATGGTCAAGGAAACATCTACTTCTGGGCTTGGATACGACTGGACACATGCCGCTCAATGGGATAAGGGGTGCAAAAAGGAGACTGTCATGAGCGAGACGATAAGTGGGGAGGAACTGGCGGCCCTGGTGCAGCGGGTGTTTCAGCCGGGGGAGAATGACCATTTGCTGGGGGTGCTGGTGGATTTGCCGGACAAGGAGATTTTGGACAACCTGGAGTGGAAGGACCGAAGGGAGATGGCTTTCGCCTGGGTCAAGACGCTGGCGCCGCAGAAGGAGAAGTTGGGATTGGAGACGCATTTGATCCTTTACCGAAACGCGCGGATGAACAATGCGGACCTGCCGAAGCGAGCGTGGATCTTTACAGGGGACGCGCTTCCGGTCTCGGCGGACGAACTGGACGACAAGGATTCCAAGGCGTTCGTGGAGATACTCCGCAACCACACGATTCTGCTCGCGCCGACGGAGTTCTCGGCAACGGCGCCCCTGAAGCTGATGGCGGAGGCGTTGCGGTTTCGGGCGGCTACCATGCCGGGGTTTTCCCGGAAGATGATTCCGGCGCTGCGACTGGATTACACCGAGATCAACCGACGGGTGCATTTCATGAAGGCGCTGGTGGACCAGGCATCCGAGGTGGACATCGTATTCGAAGTGGACGGGAAAACCGAGCACCGACTGAAGCTGGATCTGCGGCACCGCCGGGGGCACGCTTCCGGAGGATTGTTTCCCAATCCGGGGACGGCTGGGAATCTGCCTTCGGGGGAGACGTACATCGTGCCTTACGAGGGGGAGCAGGAGGGGGATCCTTCGCGGTCGGCCGGAGAGCTGCCGGTGCAGTTCGGCGACGACGTGGTGGTGTACAAGATCGAGAACAACCGGGCGGTGGAGGTGGCCGGTGGGTCGCCTGCGGCGTTGGAGGAGAAGCAGAAGCTAAAAGAAGAACCGGCTTACGGGAATATGGCGGAGCTGGGCTTGGGAGTGTTGTCCGACTTCGGGATCGAGCCTTCGGGGTCGATTCTGCTGGATGAGAAGCTGGCGCTGCATATCGCCTTCGGGCGAAGCGATCATTTCGGGGGGCAGGTGGGGGCCAAGCAGTTTTCCAAGCCCGAGGCGGTGGTGCATATCGATCGGGTGTATCTGGAAAGCATTCAACCCAGGGTCTGGGTAAAGTCGGCAAAGCTGAGGAAGGCAGCCGGGGGAGTGGTAGAGCTGATTCGGGATAATAAGTACGTAATTAAATTCGCATAAAAAAACCAAGCGCCCTCATACAAGGCACCGCGTATATTGTGGTCGGATCGGCATGTCAACACAAAATGTTGTGGTTTTTGAAAATTTAGGGAATATAGGCAAATGGACCCGGATCTTCATCCAAAGGTTTAGCATTTTCACTGCGGGACCCACACCGCCTACCCTTGCGGGGTCATTTTTGCTTGTAAGCGGATAAGTATCGGGTATACTGGGTCGTCTTTTTGGAGGAACAAGAAGAGGAGAATGACCCATGGCGGCACGCAAGTCATCATCGTCAAGGAAAACGACCAACGGCTTGACCCAGATCCAGTGGAGTGAATTTAACAAAATCCTCGCCGACAAGCGAGAGGAGCTCCGGCGCTCTATCATTAACCGGCGCGACCGGGACTCCTCCGTCGATCCCTCCGAGATCATTGAAGAACTTGAGCAAGCTTCGACCGGCCAGCACCAAGACGTGGCGCTGCGCATCCTGGACAAGGAGGTCAAGCTGCTGCGTGAGGTGGAACGGGCGCTGAAGAAGTTCGAAAACCGGGAATATGGCCTCTGCGAGGGCACCATGGAGCCCATCGGCCACGCTCGCCTGAAAGCCCGCCCCTGGGCCCGTTACAGCGTTACCCACAAGGAAGAGCTCGAGCGCATCCAGCGCGAGCAGTCCACCCTACGCCCGGGAAGATGACGCGCACCGCGTCGCTCGCACTGTTCGCATTACTGGGCACGCTTTTCGTCACCGGCACAACCGCAGCCAAGGGCAAGCAGAAGGAAGCCTACGAGCACGATCTGATCGCCGGCTCGCTGGCCCGGGTCGATCTCGTGCCCGATCCCCACCCGGAGGAAAAGATCATTGAGAAGGTGCTCATCCTCCGGCACCCCATCGTGGAGAAATCGGATCCCTGGCCGGACTTCGCCAACAACTTCCATGTCACCACTCGCGAGCACATCGTCCGCCAGGAGCTGCTGTTCGAGGCGGGCCAGACCTATAACGAAGAGCTCGTGCGCGAGAGCGCCCGGAACCTGCGCGGGCTGCCGCTCTTGTTTTCCACCGTGCGGATCGTAACCGCCAAGGGAAGCCGACCCGATCGGCTCGTGGTGGTGGTGATCACCAAAGACCTGTGGAGCATCCGGATAAACTCGAATTTCAACGTCGGCGGAGGCGTTTTCCAGTTCATCTCCTGCATGCCCACCGAGCAGAACTTCCTCGGCTACAACCAGCAGATAAGCCTTTACAACCGCATCGACCGAGATGTCTACACCCTGGGCGAGATCTACCGGGTGCCGCGGCTTTTCGGCAGCCGGCTGGCGTTGTCGGAATTCCTGGCGCTCAGGGTAAACCACGAGAGCGGAGAGGTGGAAGGCGGCTTCGGACAGGTGATCATCGAGCGGCCGCTCTTCTCCCTGTCGACCCAGTGGGGGTACTCCCTCTCCGCCGCTTTCGACATCGGCATTGACCGCATCTACCAGGGCGCCGACCTGCACTACGTGAAAATCCCCGCCGACCAGCCCTTCTACTTGCTCCCGGAGACGTACCGGCACAGCACCCTGTCGACCCAGGCGGTGATACGCCGATCGTTCGGCAAAGCCTACAAGACCGACCTGACGGCCGGCTACCGGATCCACTCCAGGACGTACGGGCTGACCGACGGATTCCTGCCGCTGCCCGATTGGGTCAAGCAGGACTTCAAGAACGCGGTGGTGCCCTTAGACGACCGGGCCGGTTCGCTGATCGCCGCGGCGCACTTCTACCAGGCCACCTACCACCGCTGCATGAACATTCAGACCCTGGGCCTCACCGAAGACTTACGTTTAGGCCCCGAGGCCATCGGCGAAGCGTCCTGGGCAAACCCGGCCTTCGGGTTCGCGCAAAACTCGGTCAAGCTCCGCCTGGCCCTGGGCTGGCGCTTTCTGTTCTACAAGAACATCCTGTGGATCAAAACCGATGTTTCGGCGCGCTACCGGCCCGACCACGAGCTTATAGCCGCCGACACCGACTGGGTGGATCAGTCCGCGGAATTCTACCTGGAAAACATCGCCCCGCTACCCTACGGCCTGGGCCGGGCTTTTTTCCGGTTCCGCTACGTCTACACCCAGTACACCCAGGACCGCTCCAAGTTGTTTCTGGGGGGCAACAACACATTGAGGGGCTTCATCCCCGGCTTCACCGCCGGTCCCCGGCTCTTGAATTTCAACGTTGAGTACCGCTCCCCCCCCTGGGTCTTCAAAACTCTGCACCTGGGCCTGGTAGTCTTCTACGACGCCGGCGACACCTACGGCTTCACCCAGGAGAGCGACTTCACCTACCACCAGAGCCTGGGCATCGGAATCCGCGGCCTCTTCCCCCAATTCGACCGCGGCGTAATGCGCCTGGACATCGGCATCCCCCTGGGCCGGGACTTTCATACTCGTGTTATCGATTGGGTGACGATAGCTTTTCTACAAGCGTTCTAGTTGTCCGGCACACACACGTTGTTAAGATCGCAAACCGTCCCGGCCGGACACCCCGCGGCCGGACAAGCAACCAGCTCGAGCACATTCCGATAGGCCCCGTCCGCCCCCGCCTGCCCCGATGCCCCCGTCCCCACCGATCCGCCTCCCTCTCCGCCCGCACCGGCCGTCGGCACCGTATCGTCGTATACGAAGGTGTTCTCACCCGCATACCCGACCACCTGGGTATCGGATCCCAAAACTCCGTAGGACGGTCCTCCGCCTCCCCCACCGCCGCCGCCGCCCGGCCCCCCGTTGGCTCCGTCTCCGCCCTTGCCGCCCAGCGAGGAGATCCAGTCGGGCGGCTGACCCCCAAAACCGCCCGCGCCGCCCAGGCCGCCCATGCCGCCGAAGCCCCCGTCTCCTCCGCCACCCCCCTGGCCCCGCTCGATCAGGTTGAAGCGGATCGAAGGCGCACCCTCCACAACCATCACCGCGATCGAAGCACCCCCGGCGCGCCCGGGAAGCCCGCCGCTTCCGCCGCAGCCCCCCGCCCCGCCCCCACCTCCGCTGGGACCGATCTCGTGGG
>JAUXGL010000246.1 GCA_030622135.1 Deltaproteobacteria bacterium | reverse complement strand
TTGTCTTCCTAAGACCGCTTGGCCTCCGACTTAGCCTAAGCCTGCCTCCCAGCCTAAGCCTGCCCCCCAGCCGAAGTCTGCCCCCGAAAAGGCCAAAGGGGCCTTGCCGTGATCAAAAGGTTGGTCCTCCTCTTGGCCGTATGCGGATTTACCGGCTCGGCCTGCCGACAGGACGATTTCCCCACTCCGCAGAAGCTGTTGCAGGTACTGAAGGACGGTTGCGCTTCCCGGGACACGGGTCTGCTGCTGGCCCACGTGGACATTCATTACCAGGACGACCTGGGTGGGCCGGGGCGCCTGGAGGACGATCTCAGGCGAATGTTCACGGTCTACGGCAAGCTTAGGGTGGATCTTCTGGACGCAACGGTGAGCCCGGAGGGAATCAAGGGACACTCGGTAGTGGCCGGAAAGCGGATGAAGTACGCGGGGCCCCTCGATCTCAAAATTGCGAAGATGCCGACCGGGTATCTGATCAGCTCCGGATTGTGGACCGAGTTCCGGGGAATCCTCCGTACCCTGCGTGAACGGAGACTGGCCCTGGAAAGCGGCGTGCCCAGTCGGATGGAGAGGTTTGTCTCCGACCAGTACCGCGGAGAGGGTGGCGACCGGGAGGATTTCCTCTCCCGGCTCAGAAACGACCTGGCCGCCGTGCAGGCCACGGCACTTATTGTCGATGACCTGAACATTCACGTAAACAGCGGCTCTGATGAGCGACCCTGCGCGACGGTGATCCAGTCGTATTTGTTGATCCAGGGCGTGGGCGAGCGCAAGCTCGAGAACCGGGACCGCGAGCGTCTAACGCTATGCAAGGAAGGTAGCCTCTGGCGTTTCGTCGGGGGTTTGGGGTAGACTGCCGACTGGGTTGGAGGTGCGGAGGTGCCGGAGGTGAATGATGGACGAGCAAACCAAGGATTTTCTTAAGCTGGGAAAGGATGCCTACCGAAAGAAAGAGTACTCCCGGGCCGAGGACTACCTCACCCGGGTTGTCGAGCAGCACGACGACTTCGCGGATGTGTTCAACATGCTCGGGGTGATCTGCCATGATCGCGGATTGTTCACCAAGGCGCAGCAGAACTTCGAGCGCGCGCTGGCCATCAATCCGCGCTACACCGAGGCCGCGCTGAACCTGGCGGTTACCTACAACGATCTGGGCCAATACGACCAAGCCAAGGGAGTGTTCACCAAGGCGCTGTCCGCCTCGAAAACCGAGCCGGGCGAGCTGGATCCTTTCGTGCGTGGGAAGATCGCCAACATGTACGCCGGGATCGGCGACGTATACCAGGCCGCCGGTCTCTACGAGCGGGCGGCCGACGAGTACAAGAAGGCCCTGTCCCTGGGGCCGGGTTTTGTCGACATTCGCTTGAAGCTGGCCCAGTCGCTTCGTGACGACGGGAAGCAGACGGAGGCCTTGACGGAGTTTCGGAAGATTATTGAGGATCAACCCAGTTTCGTATCCGCCCGGGTTCACCTGGGTGTGACCCTGTACTCGATGGGCAAAACACAAGAGGCTGTCTTGGAGTGGACCGAGGTTCTCCGTCTTGACCCTGGGAATAAAAGTTGTCAAATGTATATCAACCTGGTCAAGGAGGAAGCCGGTCGTAAAGTTTAGGTAGGGGATTTTAGAGATATTTGCCGCTTTTGATCGGTGGTGGTAGAATGGCCGCCGATTCGGGAGTCTAAACATGCCCGGCAGTGAAGATACAGGCGGAGGGAGCAAGCGCTACGCGCTTCGTTTCATCTCTGGTAAGTACCAGGGCGGTATGTTTCCCCTCCGCCCCAACCGGGAGATCGTGGTCGGGCGCAGCTCGGACCTGGATATGGTGCTGGTGGAAGACATGGTGTCCCGCAAGCACGCCAAGATAACCGCGTCGAACAACCGGGTGAACATTCAAGACCTGGGTAGCACCAACGGTACTTTCGTCAACGGGGAAAAGGTGAAAAAGGCGCGCCTGCACGAGGGCGACCGTATCCTGATCGGCACGTCGATCCTCAAGCTGATGACGGTGGAGCCCACCGAAGAGAAGGAAAAACCGCTGAACGAGGCGGAGATCCGCTCCATGATGGAGCAGGTGGCCGCTCGCAAGGCGCGCTCCTCCAGCCCCATGTCCGGACGGATCGAGGAAGTGCCCATTCCGGACTTGCTCCAGCTATTTTCCACCAGCAAGAAGAGCGGCGTGCTGGTGGTGCGGACGGACGAGCGCGAGGGAAAGGTTTACCTGCGCACCGGCAAAATCTATTACGCCGCCGTTGACGGCATGCACGAGATCGGCCCGCAGAAGTCCTTCAATCGTCTGGTAGGCTGGACCGAGGGATACTTTGAGCTGACCGCGCCTTCGAGTGAGAAGTTCATGCTGGAGCTGGACGAAAGCACCGAGGGTCTGCTCATGAATGCGATGCGCGAGATGGACGAGATGGGGCGCATCCGCGAGCAGATCCCCTCGTCCGACGCCAAGTTCTCTCTGGCCAACCCGATCTCACCGGCCTTGAGGGATCTGAACGGAGACCAGCTCGACATCCTGCAGCTGGTGCACAACTACGACAAGGTCCAGACCGTTCTGGACAAGAGCGTCTCCTCCGACCTGGAGACCTACCAGGCGCTGTTACACCTCATCCGCAACGGCTTCATCCGCGAAGGGCGCTAGCCCGCATTTATTTTACGGGCACCGGTGGCGTATTGGGGTGGAACCGCGAAGAGCAATCCGCGCTGTAGAGGTTTTCAGTGATCACCGGAGAGATCGCAGAAACACCGCTGACAGCGCGGAATGCTCAACTGAAACTGACCTTGACACCCCCGGGCAAAACGTGTAGAAACTCGATCCCGCGCGGTTCGCCGCTCCAAAGCGTCGGCTGCGGTTGTCGATCCTCAGTAGCTCAGCTGGTAGAGCGGGTGGCTGTTAACCACCAAGTCGGCGGTTCGAGTCCGTCCTGGGGAGCCAGAAATTGTCTGTGCTAACCAGAGCACAGTTTTGGTTTACAGAAAGCCTCGGAGGTATTCCCTTCGGGGCTTTCGTTTATTCGCCAACAGTGGCGGCCCTTTGCGACCCTCGGCGATGATTCGTTGCCTTCGATCACCATCCCCCCAGACCATTTTCAGAACACGTAGGCTACGTCTTGACCTCGATTCTTGGCGATTCTGGCTCTGAGAATGCTCAGACCACCACCGAGAGCCGTGTTCTGGGGTTAACAGCTTTGGCGTCTGAGGTTAACAGAAAGTGATGTTCGGCATGATATCATGGGGAACATCATCCAGAATCGAGCACTTGAGTTATTCGAAAACTTCGAATAACTGAGCACAGCCAGAGTCTCTTCATCAAAAACAGTCATCGAAGATTTATCGTCGCCACGGTAGATTTCTTTTCTTTGGGCTGGAAAAACGTACCAGAAAAAAGAAAGGAATTCGTAAATGAGTAAGAAAATAGATAAGCCCAAAATCTGCTGCGCCATCTATACCCGCAAATCCACCGGTGAAAACCTGGACATGGATTTCAACACGCTGGACGCCCAACGGGAAGCCTGCGAACTCTACATTCGGTCTCAAGAAGGCCAAGGCTGGACTGTTGTCGAAGATCACTATGACGACGGCGGGTTCACCGGGGCCAATATGGAACGGCCTGCCCTTCAGCGACTGACGGATGACATCGAAACCGGCAAGGTCAACTGTGTCGTGGTCTACAAGGTGGACCGGCTGTCGCGCTCTCTGCTCGATTTCGCGCTGAACGCCTGTGGAATGGCGAAGATGTCCCTGAAGCCGATCCTGATGATACACGGGAGCTGCTGAACTATCGATCAGCCTTTGAGTTTGTCTCTGAATGTCTGGATAGCGGAGACCCTATAACCGAAGGGATGGTCCGTGAAATCCATACCGGGTTGCAGACCCAAATGGTTGAAGTCAAAGAACGCGGCGAGCAGGTTATCAAACGGGATATACTGGTAAAAAAGCACAGCTTAAATGAACGACAGGAAAAGGCACTGGATTTATTACTAAAGAAAGGTGCGGCGCGCATTTCGGAGATTGAAGAGGTTTGTCCTGGGGTCACACGCCGGACATTACAGCGTGACCTAAGTAATTTGATAGAGTTGGATTTGGTCAGACTTAAAGGTTCAGCCAGGCAATCCAACTATGAATTGGTGGTATAGTATTGCGACAAATCACGACACAGTATCGCGACATATTGCGACAAGTATCGCGACAAACTTGCTTTGACACCGTTTCGCCCAGAGCCGCCACCTTCAATTACAGAGCCAAACCCGCGTCACCCTACATCACCGAGCTAACGTCCCAGGGTGTCGAGCCTCTTGGTTCACACCAACCAAAGCCAAACTTGCAATCAAGCGAAATTGTTGATGATATCAACATGTGTTTTAGGGGCAGTGTTGGTATTACCGTATTGAACGGGGAGCCAAAAAAATCCTATGCGAACCGAAGCACAGTTTGATTCACAGAAAGCCCGCCCGATAGCAACGGGTGGGCTTTCGTATGTAAGGGCCAGGAATCGCGGCCTTTTGCGGACGCCACCGCAAAAGAGCACCGTCTCCTGGCTCTCACGAACCGGCCCAAGAGATCACGCATCGGGGCGTCTTGGCCCTTTCCAAACGCCGATCGTGCTCTCTGAGGCCGAGAGTGGGGAGAGAGCACGGATCGTTGGTTTACACAGATCGGGCGAGTGCGAGTGGCTCTCCTACTTTGAAAGGACCCTGCCCGATGCGCCGACCGAGGACCGCATCGCTACCTACGAGCACCACATGAAATTCGGCCCGGCGCGCGACTACTGGTCCGAGTTTGTGTTCGAGGCCTACGTGAACCACCGTTCTGACGTCATCTTTCTCAAGGGATTGCCTGATGTACCAGAGAGCCGCCTGCACTCGAGCGTGAACAGCTGATGGCACAGCTCTCCCTTGACAGTGCCCCCAGGGATGGCGCCACCCTCGTCTGCCGATTGACCCCCAGCGGTCGCATCGACGTCCAGCCCGGATCGCCCGAGAACGGCCCGCTGCTTTCGGCCAAGGCCGCCCGGCAGATCATCGAGGCCTTCAACGCTGGTCGTGGCAACGGAGTGTTGCATCTCGGCGCAGCAGAGCTTTCGACCGATTTGCCGCCGCCCCTTTCCTACTGGCGCGACGTCGGCAGGGCATTCGTCGGCAGGGTGTGCGGTGCGCTCGACCCGACCGATCCGAAGTCGCTGGTCGTCCCCGAACCGGACCCCGATGAGCTCTTGTCCCTGGTCCAGGCCGTGCCTCCCATGCCGGGCGCCGAGATCCTTACGACCGGGCTACTTCTCGACATCTGGTCAGATACAGGCGCGGCCCTGTCGACTGAAGCCAAGGGTTTCAAGGACGGTGTTCAGGGCTACCTGAAGAAGCACAGCTCGGTCTGGAACGTGGTGGGCCGCGTCTGCTTCCACCTGGCCGAGAACAAGCGCGACCCCGATTTTCCCTTCGCCTTCATTGCCACCTATGTCCACAAGGTCTCCAAGCTGGCCAAGCCCCAGCACCTGCCGCTGGGACGTGCGCTCAAGGACTACGCCGGGGCCAAGAACCGCCAGAAGCTGCTCGCTCTGCTTGCTCCCCTGTCCCGGGCGGCCGAGCAGAGCGACTTCATCCGCGAGCTGGTCGACGCCGGCGACATCTATCATCCGCTCTCCTGGTCCCCCAAGGAGG
>JAUXGL010000127.1 GCA_030622135.1 Deltaproteobacteria bacterium | reverse complement strand
CCGCGGTGGGGGAAAGAGGGATATAATCGCCGTCATTTTCCGAGACGACGTCATCGCGATGAAATCGTCCTCGACCATGTGGGCTTGCCCCAGCGCAGTTTGCAGCACTCGAGCCAACGGCTCGACGTGTCGCGCCTTCCTGTCCTAAAGCCGGCTCGGCCCCAGTTGTGGCATCAACTGGGACAGAAACGGACCCTGGGGCCACCGGCCCGGTCAGCCGGCAAGCAGGCCGCCAGGAGCCAGCTTCCGGCAGACGACGGCTTCTTTGCCGATCCCGACTACTCCGAGTTCGACTGCATGGATGAGCTGCCCGTGGTCGAGGAGAAAACCCGGGACGAAAACAAAGAGGCCCGGCAACCCAGGAGCCTCTTGGACCTGCTTGAACATTTTCCCGGCAAGACGCTGTGCTGCACTAAAGTACCACTCCACATTGTGGCACCTGTTGGTGTCGTGGGGCTTCGGACCTGCTGGAGGAGGAGAAGAAGAACGAACCTGAGTGAAGATTACGGGCCACCTCCGCGTGGCAATCCGCCACCCGTCCGCCCAAAATCCGCAGCATCCCGACTCGTCAAGATTCCATTTTCCCACTTTACATTTTCAACAGATCCCTCTATATTTCAAGGGTGTAGAAAATCCCTATAGGGTATCTTGTGATCCCGAAAAATCGGTTGCAGAAATTACGTCGCATTAGTTTCCGAACTCATCGTTGTAATTTCAATAAGTTACGTCGCCTTCGTCAGGAGTTCTGTGTTACCCGGTGTGATGTGGTGGATCGGCACACCAAACCACTGTTGATAGCAAGAAAGGAGAACTGGGCATGCGGTTTTTAATAGCCATGCTCTTGGTCGTGTCTGTCGCGGGATGCAAAAGCGATCTCGGCGGAGCCTGCACTACAAACCAAGATTGCAAAAATGACATGGTGTGCAACAAGTCCACCTGCGTGTATTTGGTTTCGTTGGTAGCGCAGGGGGAGAAACACTGCCGAGCCTCCAAGGATTGCAGATTGGTTGGCCAGTGCTCGGCGACTGAGGTGTGCAAGAAATCTGGCGTCTACTGCGATTGCGACTGCGCAGCGGCTTCAGACGCCGACTGCGAGCAGTCGGAAATATGTAAAATAAGTGGCTATTGCACCGCCAGAGATGAAAAATGCGTCGTTAACTCCGATTCCGACTGCGAGAAGGCAGACGTCTGCAAAAACGACGGAAGGTGCACCGTCAAAGATGGGAAATGCGTAGCCAACTAGGACACTTGAGTCACGTGTAGGGTCACGCTACAGGTGGAGGGCGTGCGGGGATTCGGCTTCTCCGTTGGAAGCGGGGTAGGTGGCTGACGTGTCGAGCGCAGTCGCTAGCATGCAGCGCGGACAGCCTCTTCAAACCATGGCGAGCGCCGGTTCGGGGGACTTCGAGATGGGCTGCAACCAGGAGTTGGACACGGAGTGTCTAGACTATGAGAAGCCTTACCACCAGGTGACGCTGGGCGGTTTCCAGATCGACGTGTTTGAGACCACCCAGGAGAAATACGCGCAGTGTGTGGACGCGGGCGTCTGTGCGGCGCCAACCTGCGACTGGGATCCAGATGCCCGGGCCCAATATCCGGTCGTATGCATCACCTACCCGCAAGCGTCTGAATATTGCGGGTGGGCGGGCAAGCGTCTATGCACGGAGGCGGAGTGGGAACGGGCCGCCCGGGGGACGGACGGTAGGAAGTTTCCCTGGGGCAACCAGGATGCCGGGTGCGACCGGGCGGTGATGAACGACGGCGAGGCGGGTTGCGGGACCCTGGGCGCCTTCCCGGTGGGTTCGAGGCCCGAAGGCATGAGCCCCTGCGGAGCCCACGACATGGCCGGCAACGTCCTGGAGTGGGTGTCGGACTGGTTCAGGCTGGACTACTACCAGCAGAGCCCCGAGGAAAATCCGCAGGGACCCGCCAGCGGGACCACCCGGGTCATGCGCGGCGGCAGCTTCAACTCAGGCTCCCTCACCCTGCGTACATCCTACCGCGCCCAGGCGGATCCCCACAACGGCTACCACAACCTGGGCGTGCGTTGCTGTAAATGAGGGGCTTTTCCGTACAATAGGGAACAAAGCCAAACTCTGAGGTGTCCTCGCAGGAAGGCGATGCGTTTGTGAAGAAGTGCGGCGAGGAGTGCATGGACACCGAGGCCATCCAGGCGACCATGCAGGCCAAGGTCCCCGAGGGATGGGGAACCACCAAGAAGAACGCCATCGAGGTCTGACCCCCTTTTCGCTCACTGTGGCGGCAACTTCGCCACCAAGCTGAAAAAGGCCGGTTACATCTCCTTTAGCTTGAGCTTGCCGGTATCGGTCACTTTTACCTTGAACTCTGTCCCGCAGTAGAAACAGCGAATCTCATCCCCCAACTTGAATCCGTCGCCGTACGGGTTGTTGGCGTTACAGGTCGGGCAATCGAACTCGTCAAATCTTTTCTTGGTTATGGTTTCTGCTGCCTTTTCACCCTCACCACTGAAGTCATCCATCGGCATTTTGTAGCCCCTTATTCAAGGTGCTTGATTAGCTTAAATACCTTCTCGGGTTCGATTTTGATCTCGAAGGCGTAACGTTTCCCTCCGGGTGTTTCGAATACCACCTTGTGCTTCCCGGCGATCAGCTTCAGCTTCTTGTCGGGCGGAATGGGCGTCTCCCGACCGGTGTACTTCCCGTCCACGTACACCTTCGACCAGGGCCGCGTATTGGCCACCAAGTGCCCGTAACGCGCCTTCTCCTTGTCGGCAGGCGGCTTGCGAATGGTACCGGCCTTGGCCAAAACCAGCCGGACCTCGTGCTCCTCTCCGGAACGGATCTCCAGCGTCTTGCTGCCCGCCCGGTAACCCTTGGAGGTGATACCCACTCTCACCTTGGCCTTGGGCTTTACGTCGGTCTTCCTCAACGGCGTCTTGCCGATCTTCTCGCCGTCGAGGAACACGGTGGCGCCGGGGGGATCCGAATCCACAATCAAGACGGTAAGCTTCTCCTCCACCGGAGGTTTCCCTTCACCGGGCGTGCCCGGCCGGATGGAATCATCCGGCGACTTCTTTATCGGCGGTTGTTGGATATTCCTCAGCGACAACTCCATGACCATCCGGGTTCCCATCGCTAGCTCAAACCTTTTCTCCACCTCCTCGTAGCCGGCACGTTCAACCCGCAGTGTATGAGCTCCCGGCGTCAGATCCCTGGCGACAAAGGGAGTGTCCGTGGCCACCTCGGTGTTGTCCAGATATACTTTCACGTTCGTTGACGGCCAGGTGATCAACTCGAGCTCGGGAGGCGTCGCGACCGGCCACTGCCGCTGCAACCGAGTGGTCACAAAAAGCGACCAGCCGAGCAGCAGGGCGACAAACACGACCATGGGGAAGAACAGCTTCTCTCGGGCCGACCGGGTCAGGACGCCTTCCACCCGGGCAGGACCTCCCGTCTCGACCAAGCGCAGATCCGGCCGATCGGTCGACAGCTCGGAGATGTCGTCCTCCGGCTGTATGTCCGGGTCCTGGAAGATCATGGTATTGGCGTCCAGAAGCTCTGCGGATACGCTTCCCGAAACCGAGGGATTTCCCGCCGGAGCGGTTCTGCTGCTCCTGAGAATCGGCGGAGGGGCCAACTTGTCGGGCTGGTCTACTCCGATTTCGCTGGAGGCAAAGATGAGAGTCTTGGCGTCCAGGCCCACGCCTGCGGTATCCCCCAAGGTGGCAGCCGGCCTCCCGTCAACAACCGGCGCCTGCAGAACCAATTCCGACATCTCCTGGTATTCGTCCAGCCGGCGCAGCTCGGCCTCCAGCTCTACACCTAACTTGTCCTTCATGAAGGCAGACACTTCCCGGGTAGACGACATGCTGTTTTTCAGCATGAAGGTCTGGACGGCGTCCCCGAACTCGGCCGTGTTCAGAAAGCGATCTTCCACATCCTTGGAAAGCGCCTTTAGGATGATTTCCTCCAGCTCCGCGGGAACCTCACGATTGTAAGTGGAAGGCGGCACTACATCGGCATTGCGAACCTTCTCCAAAGTGGAGAAATCACTATCGCCCACGAAGAGACGTTCGAGGGTAACCATTTCATAAAACAGGGTTCCGACGGTGAAGATGTCCGACCGCCCGTCCAGCGGCAAACCTCGGACCTGCTCCGGACTCATGTAACCGAATTTTCCCTTCAAGACTCCGGCCTGGGTTTTCTGCGACCGGTTGGCCGCCTTGGCAATTCCGAAGTCACAGATCTTCACCTCCCCCTCATAAGAAACAATCACGTTCTGGGGGCTGACGTCGCGGTGGACAATCCCCAGGGAACGACCCGAGGGATCCTTTTTGGTGTGGGCGTAATCCAGTGCCTCGCAGATCCTTAAGATGATCCAGGACGCCAAGGGGACAGAAATAGGGCGCCCCTCCCGGGCCAGCCGTTCCTGGATGTAACGCATGTCCTTGCCGTGAACGAATTCCATTGCGATGTAGTAGTCATCCTCGAACTTGCCCAACTCGAAAATCTGCACAATCCCGGCGTGGGAAAGCTCGGCCGCAATCCTGGCTTCGTCCACAAACATGGCGATGAACTCTTTGTCTTCCGCCATGGTTGGGAGAATCTTCTTGATCGCCAAAATGCGCTTGAACCCGTGAACCCCCCGGGAACGGGCCAGAAAGATCTCCGCCATGCCGCCAACGTTGATGCGCTCAAGCAGCAGGTACTTTCCGAATGGAGTCGGCTGTCTCATTTACCTCCCCGGGAGGCTAGCACACCCTTGATATAACAGTCAAATTTGGTTTTTAAGAATCGGCGCCGGCGGGACTTCAATCGGACTCTTTCAGACTGTCGAGCACTTCGTCGATATCGAAATCCCCCCCTTCGGTCCCCCCGCCGGCAGGGAGGGGTGCGGGGCCCTTGCCCGGACCGTGGCGGGCGGCCGCCCGGGGGGTCCGGGCGGCGACGGGGCGCTTCTCCAGATCCGCGATCTTCCCTTTCAACCGTTGAATCTCCAGTTCCGCGATTTTCAGCGCCTTTCCTCGCTGCAGGTAATTGTGGTTCAGCTTGGTCATTTCAGAGATGTTGGCGGAGCGGACCCGCTCCAGTTCCTTGATGTAGTGATCCTGCTTTACCTCCATTTCCTGCATGTACTGCATCTCGTTGTCTTCCTTCTCCCGGACGGCGGCCTTGATTTCCTCTTCCAGATGGCTGGCTTCCCCCTCCAGTCGCACGCTTTCCTTTTTTACAGCATCGAGCTCCTCGCTCGACCGGTTGTACTGGCCCCGGGCCTCCTCCAGCATCTCGTTGAGACTGATCTTTTCGTTCTCGATCTGCCGCACCTGCTGGCTAGCGACCTCGACGTGCTGCTCGGTTTCCCGGACCCGCTGGTCGGCGACCACCTTGGCCTCCTGAAGCTTCTCCTCGTACTCCTGGCGGACACGGTTATCCTGTTCCTGCGCCATGGCCAGCTGCTCGTTGAGAGCCGAGATCCTCCCTTCCCATTGCTCGATGCGCTCCCGGATCTCGGCCCGGGTATTCTCCAGTTGCTCGGTCTTGCTGTTCAGCTCGTCGCTCAGCGCACCGACCCGGGTCTCCAGATCGGTGACTTTCCCTCTCAAGCTGGTTTCCGAGTGTTCGCTGAAGCCCTTGAACTCCTCGAATTGCTCGCGGGTATCCTGCAGTTGCGACTGTAATTGCTGAGAGAGTTGCTCCAACTCCGCCGCCCGTGACTCCGACGAGGCCAGTTGCTCGGTCAACTCCGTCTCGCGCTGGTTGGAGATCTGCTCCCGGGACTGCAGGTCCTCCGTCAACCTCAAGACACCTGCTTCCCGCTCGGCCAACTCCTGTTCCAACCGGCTCTTCTCGCCCTCGAACTCAGCCCGAGCGGCGTTGAGCTCCTCGGCAGCCTGGCCGCGGGCGGAGGTGAGATCCATCTGCGACTCCTCCCGAACCCCGGCAAGATCCGCTTCCGCCTGCTCACGGGTCTGGAGTAGATCGTGCTCGAGTTGGGTAACCCGCTGGTCCCGTCCGGCCAACAGAGCCTCCAGTTCCTGAACCTTTTCCTCAAAAGCCTGTCGCTGGTTTTGCAGTTCTTCGGATACTTCTCTTGTCTGGTTATCGAGGATATCGATGCGACCATCCCGCTGCAACATCTCCCCGCGCATGTTTTCGCGCTCTTGCTCCCAGCTTTCCTGCTCCTGCTCACGCTGGGCGGTGATGCTTTCCATCCACTCCCGATGCTCTTGTTGTGCCTGCTCCAGCTGCTCCCTGACCTGGTTGCGTTCGATGTTGACGGTATCCAGCTCACCGCGCAACTCTTCCAGGCGGCGATCCCGCTCGGACAGGGCCAGCTCGCTTCCCTCTCTCAGTTCCGTGACGATCCGGTCTCGATCGGCGATCTCGCGTCTGGCGGTATCCAGCGCCTCTTCCTTCTCACACCGGACTTCCTCCAGGTACTCCTCCAGCGCGGTCATCTGAGAACTCAGTTCCTCCTCGCGCTGGGCCCGGGCTCGTTCCATCTGGTCTGTCCGCAACTTGAACTCGGTCACCCGTTCTTCTAACTCGGAAGTGAGCCGCTCGACTTCTCGTTGGGCGGAGTCCTTGTCCTTGCGGGCCACAATCAGCTTCTGCTCGAGATCACGGATGTTCTCCTGGCGATCCCGTAACTGTATTTCCACATCGTCCTTGAAACGAGTGTAATCCTCGCGCAACTCGGAGGATTCTCTTTCCAGCACTTCGATCTTTTCCTCGCGCCCGGAGAGCCTCTCGCCCAGTCTCTCCTCCTGCACGGCCTTGGCCTCCCTGAGCGCAGCCAGATCCCCCTCGATGGTCGTGATCTTCGACTCGCGCTCGTCCAGCTTCGCGGCCAATCGCTGCTGTTGTTCGTCCTTCTCGCGCTGGAGGGTCTTGATGGCCTCATCCATCCCTATGATTTTTTCGTCCCGCTCTTCGATCTTATCCTCGTAGGATCGCGCCTGCTCCTGCTTGTTCTCGCGCAACTCGCAAAGCTCCGTCTCCAGCGCGTTGGCCCGCTCCATCTGGGCACTCAAACCCTCGTTGAGGATCTGTTCCGATCGTTCTTTCTCTTCCGAGAGTGTCTCCAGGTCTTCATCCAGCTTGGAGACTCTCTGGAGCGCTCCCTCCAGGCTTTCGTTCAGGCCCTTCTCTATGGACTCCTTGCTTTGCTTCAGCGCCTCCAGTTCATGGTTGAGCTTCTGTAGCTCCTCCTCATTGGAGGCAATGCTCACCTCGTGGCTGGAGATGGTTTCCTGGGACTCTTGCTCCTTGGAGGTAAAATCCTCGATGGTGGCCTTGAGCTTTTCGCCCAGGAGAACGTACTGTTCCTCGCCGGCCTTGATCTTCGCCTGCAAATCCTTGTCGAGCTCTTCCTTCTCCCGCTCCCTCTGGGACATGGAGACCCGCATATCGTTGATCTGCTTTTCCTTCTCGGCGACGACCTGGATCAGGTCGTTTTCGGTAACGACCTTCTCTTCCATCAGGGAGTCGATGGACGCCTTGAACTCCTTGGATTGCTGCTCGGCGTCCTTGCGTAAATCGTCGAGCTTCCGCTCCTGGTCCTCGACACGCATCTTGAGTCCCTGGACCTCGACCTCCTTGTCCAGAAGTTTCTCGTTAAAGGCGGAAAACTCGCGCTCCTTGCTCTCCCAGATATCCGCCAGGCGGGCGATCTCCAATTCGCGCTTCTTCAGCTTATCGCGCAAGAACTCCAGTTTCTCGTCGAGACCACCCTTGCCGGCGGCTTTCTTCTTCCCCTTGCGCGACTTGCCTTCCCGTTCGTCCTTGAGAACCTTGCGGGCATCCTTGATGGACTCAAAGGCCTCGTCGACGAAAGCCATGTCCTTTTCGGAGACAACCCGACGGTCCCGGGGTAATTCGGGCGGCCCCGCCTGAGATGAAGCGTCGTCCAGGGCCTCGACGATCTCGGAATCATCTATGGCAACCACGTCCTCGTCGGATACATCGGCAACCTCGGGTTCGGCCTGCTCCGGCGGGACGCCGTCTCCGGCAGGTGTCTCGCCGTCTTGAGCCTCCGCAGGCTGCTCCGGCTGGTCGCCGTCTGCCGCAGGTTGCTCGTCGACGTTCGCGGTTTCTTCCGAATCCGTCTCCTCTCCTTTTGGTGACGTTGCTTCCTCCGCGGGTGCCGGCTCCCCTTCCCCTTCTCCCGCACCCACCATGGAAACAATCTTGGCCTTGAATTCGTCCATGTCGAACGGCATGATCAGGTATTCACTCGCCGGATGCTTGCCGCTGCGGTGGCGATCGATGGCATCCTCGGTGGCCTCTGAGCTCATGAAGATGATGGGAATTCCCTTGAGCTTCTTGTTTTTCCGGAAACGGGTGCAGAGCGTGTATCCGGAAACATCGGGCATCTCCGCCCGCAAGATGATTAGATCCGGGACAATCTCGGTCGCTTCACCAACGGCTTCCTTGCCCTTCTCCACGAAGGAAAAATTATAATTCCCCTCGCTGAGCACGGCCGCCAGCGACAGAGCGAAGTCCTTTTGCTGTTCGACTATAAGTATTTTCTTCGAGACCATTATTCAGCCCGGCGCGGGTCCGCGCCGCCTTTCTGCTTCAACTGGTTTGCTCGTAATAAAACAAGCTGTCCACCTACTCGTCCTCCCCTGCCACGAACCCCCAGCGGTCGCCAATGGTCCCATTCCGAAGCCGGGGTGTCAAGTCATCCACTCCCGTGCCCCCCTTTCCACAGGAACAACCACCAGGGACTGAATTTGTACTTTTTCCTCTCGTGTTCCATCTGCTTGGAGACGGTATCGTCCACACGCAGACCCTTTTCCTTCACAACCCGCCGGAGCTCGTCCTCCTCATCCTCGACGGCCATCTGAATGTGCTCGACTTCCCCTTCGTCCAGCCAAACACCGTGGCCCCGGGGGCATCTATCGATAAGCACCTCCTGGGCATAGTTGTACCGATTTTGCTGCATGGACCCGCCACACTGGGGACAAGAGATCTTTGAATCGGCCGGGTTGACCAGGCCCGCGTGGGACTGATGGACCTGGCGATAAGCCTCTATTTCCTCGATCGAAAACACCTTTTCACGCTTTTCGATGATCTCGGTGAGACGGTAGCCGGGGATCCAGAATCCGCGGCATCGGGGGCATTTCTCTACCTGTACACCCTCGTATTCGGTGCCGACCAGGACGACGCTGCAGCGTGGACATTTCATTGGATCAGTACTCCGTAGTCAACTCGTGACCACACCACATGCAAACCTCGTCGTGGACGCCCTCGATATCTCTGACCGCCGACCCACACTTGGGACACTTAACCAGACGGGGATCGGAGGCGTGCTTGACCTTTCCAGCGATCTCGACCAGCGCCTTCTCGGGATTCTCCACCTTCTGGATGTGCAAGAACTCCCGGACCACCGGATCGTCGATGGACAGCTTCTGCCCCAAAACAATTTTGGTAACCAGGTAAACCAGCACACGCTCCAGGGACAAAACGTCCTCATGCAACCTCTTGATTTCCATCTTGTTGAGACCGATATCGACACTCTGCATTCGATCCCAGCGATATTGAAAGTACTCCCAGGTCATTGGCACTCCTTTCGATACACTCAAATTTCCAGAGAGTATCCAACTCCTTCCCATGGGTCAAGGAAGGCTTGACGGCGGTCTCATTGCGCCTTAGTCTATCCGAACAGCGGAGGTTTTGTATGGAAACAACCAAGAAAAAACTGTACTGCTGGAAGTGCGGTTACGAGATTGTCCTCATCGACAAGGTGGTGCGTCAGGACACCTGTCCCAGCTGCGAAACGGATCTGCGCTGCTGCAAGAACTGCCGCTTCTGGGATCCTGGTTCCCACAACCAATGCCGCGATAACCTAACCGAGTACGTACCCGACCGGGAAAAAGCCAATTTCTGTGCCTCGTTCGAAGATCGCCGGGGCAAGCCCGGCGAGGGCGAGGACATCGACGCAGCCAAGCAGAAGCTGGAAACCCTGTTCAAGTAGGGGCACCAATGGGAAATTGGGGCCCCCCTGTAGGTGCCATCAAGGACGCGATGGATCCGGGCGCGATGAATCCGATTAAGGCAAATCGAAGGCCGCCTGGAGGAGGCCAAAGGGGGGTTTGGTGGAGCGATCCGAGATGGTCTCGTAGACATCGAATACTAAAACCTTCCGGTTCTGGCTGAAGCCTGAGAATTTCGATACGGGGTGGGGCTGCCATTCATGCACGAAACCGGGCCCGCCCGGCCCGTATGACTCCAGCCGTTCGTAGTAGTATATCCTGAGGTTGATATCCGCGGGTAGACCCGGCAGGGGCTTGTCGATGGGAATAAAGAGCTTGGCCGCACCCGGCGCAAAAGTCAGGCGGGGCGAGACGCGGTAGGCCTCGCCCACGAAATCCTTCTTGGAGAGGTCAAGGGAGGGGCTCTCCCGCTTAAAGCCGATGGTCACCTCCTCTTGCAACAACTTCGGTGGGACGACCAGCTTGGCTCCGGTATCTACGAACTTTAGAGTCCCACCCTCTTTTCCGATCACCGCCTTGACGACATTCTCGCCCAGGGAAGCCTCCACGACCACCGGCCCCGCCTGGGTCTTCTCGCATCCGGAGAGCCCCAGCCACAGGACAACGACAATAAAGACCCAACCCACATCCAAGCTTTCGCTCATGATCGACCCCCTTTTCATCATGATTTCTTCTTGTCGACCTCTTCTTCCGGTGCCGGTTCTTCGCCGGGGAGGTATTCGATGTCCCACTCTCCACTCTGGAGGTAGAGGTTCATCGAGCGCGCTGCTTTTCGCCCGTGGCCCATGGCCAGAATTACCGTGGCGGCCCCGATGGCGATATCTCCTCCGGCGAACACGCCTTTTTTAGAAGTATGCATGGTGTTTAAATTCGTCTTGATTGTACCCCTGCGCGGGTCCACGTCTAGCCCTTTTGTGGTGGCCGGTACCAGGGGATTGGGACCGTTGCCTATGGCCACAACCACGGTGTCGACATCGATTACAAACTCCGATCCCTCCAGGGGAACCGGCCGGCGGCGACCGGAGGCATCCGGCTCTCCCAACTCCATGCGGATGCACTCGGCCTGTATCACCCGTCCCTTCTCATCACCGATGTAACGCACCGGGTTGTGAAGGATCTTTAAGATAACCCCTTCTTCCTTGGCATGCTCGATCTCCTCGTCCCGGGCCGGCATCTCCACCTGGGATCGCCGGTAGACCAGGTAGACCTCCTCGGCGCCCAGCCGCACCGCGGTCCGAGCGGAATCCATGGCCACATTACCGCCGCCGATGACCGCCACCCGCTTGCTCCGGGCAATGGGTGTGTCCGCCCGGGGAAAATCGTACGCCCGCATCAGATTGGAGCGGGTCAGATACTCGTTGGCCGAGTAGACCCCGCAAAGGTTCTCGCCCTCAATACCCATGAACCAGGGGAGCCCCGCGCCGGTGCCCAGAAAGACGGCATCGTGCCTATCGAGCAACTCATCCAGGTTTTCCAGCTTACCGACGATGTGGTTGTATCGGATCTCCACACCCATCTTGCGAACCACGTCCACTTCTGCGTTGACAATCTTCTTGGGCAAGCGGAACTCGGGAATGCCGTACATGAGAACACCGCCGGGCGCATGCAAAGCTTCGTAAATGACGACCTCGTGTCCGGCGCGGCGCAGGTCGATGGCAACGGTCAGACCCGCCGGACCGCATCCGACCACCCCGACGCTCTTGCCCGTGGGAGCACCCACCCGGGGAGTCTCCATCTTGCCCTGCTCGCGCTCCCAGTCGGCCACGAATCGCTCGAGCCGGCCGATGGCCACCGGCTCCTTGCGCTTGGCCAGAATACAGACCTGCTCGCACTGAGATTCTTGGGGGCACACCCGACCGCAAATGGCCGGCAACATGTTGGTTTCCTTCATCTTGCGGATGCCGCCGAGAAAGTCGCCGGCGGCCACGCGGGCGATGAAACCCGGGATGTCGATTCCCACCGGGCAACCCTCGATGCATTTGGGCTGCTTGCACTGGATACAGCGGCTGGCCTCAAGCACGGCCGACATCGGAGGCAATCCATGGGGAACTTCGCGGAAGTTGGACCGGCGCTCTTCGGGATGCTGCTCCGGCATTTTCTGCCGGGGAATTTCCATGCGCTCCTTGTTCTTCAGCCCCTTGAGCCGCTCGATCTCTTTCTGGTCGATTTGATCGTTCATTTGGTGTTTTTCTCCCGGCATTCGGCCAAAAAACACTCGTAGGACTCTTTTTCCTGCTCCCGGTAGAACGCCTGGCGCTTTATCAGTTCTTCGAAATCCACCTGGTGCCCGTCGAACTCGGGACCCTCCACGCAAGCGAACTTGGATTTTCCGCCCACCGAAACACGGCAACCGCCGCACATCCCGGTGCCGTCCACCATGATGGGATTGAGACTCACCACGGTGGGAATATCGTACTCCGCGGTCAGCTTGCACACGAACTTCATCATGATGACCGGTCCGATGGCAAACACCAAATCGGGCTTGCCCTCCGACTCGATCCGCTCCTTGAGGATGTCGGTCACCAATCCGTGGGTCCCGTAGGAACCGTCGTCGGTGCAGACGAGCACCTCGTCGGAGGCCCGGCGCATTTCCTCTTCCATGATTATCAGGCTCTGGGTCCGGGCGCCCAGGATGGAAACCACCCGGTTGCCGGCTTCCAACAGCGCCTGGGCGATAGGATGAGCCGGCGCAATCCCGATACCGCCGCCTATCACCGCCACGGTGCCGAACTTCTCAATATGCGTGGGAGCACCCAGGGGACCAACGACATCCAAGAACCTCTCCCCGAGCTTCAACCGGGTCATGCGCGCGGTGGTCTTGCCCACCTCCTGTACTACCAGCGTCAAGGTCCCGGCTTCGGGATCGGCATCCGCGATGGTAAGGGGAATGCGTTCGCCGTCCACATCAATGCGCAAAATGATGAACTGACCCGCCCGGCGCCGCTTGGCGATGTCCGGCGCGTAGATCCGGTAGCGGTTTACCTTCTCCGCCAGCACCACATTCTCGATAACCTCATACATTTCAGGCACTTTTACCTCCATAAACCCCCGATCATTTCCTTGGCATTGTGGCTACCACGCTCGTTATCAAATGGCAACTCCCCTGGCAACCCAAATCCACCACCGGTGCCCGTAAGACATGATGTAACCCACTGACTTCACCCAGAAGACGGGTGCTGCAAAAAGCGCTGCCAAAAGGAACTCGAGATGCCCGATGCCAAAAATATGGTGATATTAAGTTGGGTGGAGATCCTGGGCAGGGCAACAATGGCTCGATAAACACCTCAACTCAAGCTCATTATAAATCTGGGATTCTGTCTACTACTTCTGGACAATCAATGAATGGATTGCGCTTATGCTGAATCTGCAAAACGGCATCGTTGCGCTCGATCTCCTTTTCATCGGGAAAATCAGACCGGTTCCAGACTCTCAATACGTCTTCCATGACGGCATCGGTAATTTCCATATTGTACCGGATGGAAAAGTAGAACAACGCCCGGGCACAGTCTCCTTTGTGCGGATCGCGAGGCTCGAAGACGGTACTGCCAGTCGCATCTTGACCCAGAGCGCTCCCACCTCCCTCCCAGGTTGGCTGAACCACCTCGCCAAACGGTTCGTTGCTGCGACGGGTGTTGACGCTCGCCAGCGTCGGATAGAGATGGTTCAGATCGCTCTTGGCCGGCAATGTGTCCGATCCCCAACTCCGGCACCAGGTGTGCTCGGTATTCATCACCGAGGAAGGAGGAATGCCGTTCGTGGTCACCCACTGACCCGTGTAAACGCACTGTACCCGGCCGTTTTCGTTATCCACGCTCGTGAACATCAGCTCACGAACATCATCGTAACTGAGCGAATTGTGTCCAATTACGAGATCACGCAAGGCTTGGCGTAGATCATCCCCCTCTAACTCCAGCAAACCCCGACAAGTAGGATCGAGATCTCTTTCCGGCCAACCTCCGCCCCCGTCTTCCCAATCTCCGCCGTCTCCGCCGTCGTCGGAGTCTCCGCCGGCATCGAAAGGGTTGTTGGCCTCGTCCATACAAGCCGGAACGGCCAAGGCCAGGCACAGGAGTATGAGCACGCCGTGATCTGTCCAGCATCGCATCTTCGTAAGTATAGCAGCTATAAAACACGTCGACCACCGAATTGACACCAAGAACACGCTTTGGTAGCGTGCCGGGCGGTGGAAAAATCCAAACGAAGTTCCCAACCCACAAAGAAGAAATGGACTTTCTTGAGAAAGTTCCGGTGGGCGGTGTATCTCGTGTTCATCACCTTCATGGTGTTCGTGACCATTTGCCTGGTGATCGGCATTATCTCCAACCTGAAATGGCGATACGCGGATCTGGACATCCCGGTCGACCGCCCTGAGGCATTATCCGATCTGGGCACGCTGCAACTGAGAGACTGTCTGTCGGCACTCGAGACGATGCGCGGGGAGTTGCAGGAACATGTGCAGCAAGCCATGACCGGCACCATGACACGGGATGAGGTGCTCTCCGGATGGAAGGTCTGGTCCCGGCAGTGGCGCAAACGGTTTGAAAAACTGGGAATTTCCTGCCGGCTCACCGAAGTCCGCTACGACGAGCACAAAACCCTGGGCCTGCTGGCCGAAATATACAGGCTCCTGGACTACTTCCACCGGCTGCACACCCGGCTGGTGCGCCGCTTCGCCATTGAGAACGCCCAGCCCCTTTACCAGATGCAGGATCTCTTCCAGCGCGCTCGGCGACAGATAGAAATCATCGAGGGCAAACCGGTCGACTCTTTTCTATAAGCCCTAAAACTACTCGGTGGGACTTTCTCCAGAACTACCTTCAGAGGGTTTTGGGGTGGGTTTGGGCTTTTCCTCGGTCTTGGGGGGCTCGGGCTTCGGTTTCAAAACCGTCGTCCTTGTGCCTCCTGGGGCGGGAGGGATTACCGCCGGTCCGGGACCTGAACGGGTTAGCTTCATAACCCGCCTTCTCACCTGGGAAGCGTGCCGGGAGCTCCCGTAATCGTTGAGGAAGCGCTCATAGATGCTCAGGGCCCGCGGAACGTCGCCAGAGGTCTCCAGGCAAGTCCCGGCCTGGAACAAAGCGTTGTCCGCAAACGAAGAATCCGGATCGGCTTCGGCCGCGGCCAGAAAGTCCTCGGCCGCCTTGGCTATCTTGTTGAGTTTCTGCCATGTGTTCCCCCGATAGTAGTGAACCTGGGCCAGCGTCTGTCCGGGAGGCCTGACCTTGAGCGCCCGATCGAACTCGCGCATCGCCCGCATCAAATGTCCCTTTTGCAACAGAGACTTGCCTTCCCGCAGGGCCAACCCGGCCCTCCGGGACCGCAGATCGTCCGCCTCCTTCTTCACTAATTCGTAGAAAAGCGGAGAAAGCACCTTCGCATCCAGACGATCCGCCTCCTTGAGTGCTTCGAAGTCCTGGTTATTTCGCTTAAGCCGCAAAAAACGTTTAATTACACGTTCCTGCCGAGCCCGAATGGACATCTTTTTACTCAGCTCGTCCCGCTCGGATTCGGTTTTGCCCAGTTTCTCTTCGAGCACCTCTTTCTCGCGGCGCACCACGCCGACTTTGGCATCAAACGCCACGTACAAGCCACCAAAAATAATGATCACGAAGATCACATAGGCGACCACCGAGTTGAAAATGTACTTCCTCTCGTACTTCTCCTGCTTCTTCTGGATCTGCCGGATCTCGGAGGAGAGGTTCTTGACAAGGTTGCCGGTTTTGATAATCAGATTGTGGGTTTTTGTGACCTCTTTCTTGACCTCGTGAATGTCATCTTCAACCGGCATCCGACCTCCCGGAGTTGCTTTAAAAAACGTCCCCAAGGGGATTTGAACCCCTGTCGCAGGCGTGAAAGGCCTGTGTCCTGGACCAGGCTAGACGATGGGGACAGATCAATTGTCAAATGAGCCGCCAGGGGATCGAACCCTGGACCCTCAGATTAAAAGTCTGATGCTCTACCGACTGAGCTAGCGGCTCAACACCTCCAGGCACTAAACATCGGAGGGAGTACGTAGCAGAATCCCCGCCAGGTGTCAAGGTATCGAAATATCATTGAATGTATACGGGTTCCCGCGCGTCATAGGAAAAAGACTTTAAGGTGGCCCGGAAAAACTTGTAGAAATTTGCTTGACATGCCGTGGCACTTCGTTCAGTCTGGGGCCGGTTTGGATTGGATTTGGATTGATCGATGGAGAAAACTGGAGGCGTTTTTTTAAGTCGGATCGTAGCCAT
>JAUXGL010000047.1 GCA_030622135.1 Deltaproteobacteria bacterium | reverse complement strand
GGTGCTCCACCTCCTCCTCGTAACTTCCCTGGTGGTCCTCCCCGTCGGAGATCAACACCAGCACCTTGGACCGCGAGCCCCCCTTGGCGTTTTCAAACATCTCCCGCCCGACCCGCAGGGCCTCGGCCAGGTTGGTGCCCGGCACCGGGACGGAGCCGGCCTCCATCGCCCGCAGCATCAGCTTGGCCGCGGAATAGTCGGAGGTGAGCGGGCATTGCACGAACGCCGCGCCCGAGAACGCCACCAGGCCGATGCGGTCTCCCTCCAGCCGGTCGATCAGGCCGCTGACCTCCATGGTCGCCCGTTTCATCCGGTTGCCCGACCGACCGGGGGACACATCCCGGGCCAGCATGCTCTTGGACACATCCAGAGCCACCACCACGTCCACACCCCGCCGATTGACCAACCGGGAGTGGGTTCCGAACTGGGGCCGGGCCAGGGCGATCACCAGGGCCACCAGAGAAAGGACGACCAGCACCAGGCGGAGGATCTCCAGCTCCAGGGAGTACCCGGGCGCCAACCGGGCCAGAAGCTTGGGCTCGGCCACCTGCCCGGATACCTGCCGGCGGCGCAGGATGGCCACCACCCCACCGGCGATCACCAGCGGAATGACCAGCATCCAGTAGAAATATTCTCCAGCGGCAAAGCGCATCCGTGTAAATCCCTTACGGAAACCGGCGGAAGCGCGTCCAGCCGACGGCCAGGCCCAGTAAAACCGAAAGAAGCGCCGGAAGCAGGGCCAGCTGGAACACCTCGGTGTGCCGGGTGAATTTGCCCGGATCCATCAGCCGGGTCTTCTCCATGTGATCCAGGATGTCCTGGAAATCCTTCTCCAATGCCTGCTGATCGACGGCCCGGTAGAACTTGCCGTCGGCGGTCTTGGCGATGTCCCTCAATAGCTCCGGATTGGTCCGAACCTCCCCCTGGCGGTACTGCACCTGGCCGAACACGTTCTTGCCCGCCGGGTAGAGAACCGTACCTCCCTTACCTACCAGTATGGGGAAAACCTTGATGCCCTCGCCGGCCGCGCCCGCGGCCGCCTGGAGCGGCGCCACCTCGCTGGCGTTGTCGTCTCCGTCGGTGAGCAGGATGATCGCCTTGCTCTTGGCCTCCGATTCCCTCAGGCGATTGATGGAAACCATGATGGCGTCGCCGATGGCGGTGCCGTCCTTGATCTTGGCCTTGTCCGCGGTGGTCACCGAGCCGAGAATGGTCTGGACCACCGAGTAATCCAGCGTGAGCGGACACTGGGTAAAGGCCTTGCCGGCAAATACCACCAGCCCCAGCCGGTCCTCCTCGCGTTGCTTGATGAAGTCGGCGATCACCTCCTTGGCGCCCTGGATCCGGCTCTTCTTCTCGTAGGGGCTGGAGGGAGGAGCGAAGTCCACCGCCCGCATGCTGGTGGAGACGTCCAGGGTGAGAACGATATCCATGCCCTCGGCGAAAACGTCGGCCTCGGTGCTGGCCACCTGGGGACGGGCCAGCGCCACCAGGACCAGCAAGACGGCCAGCAGAAAGAAAAAAGGTGCCAGGTAGCGCGCCCGGGAGGGACACCCCGCGGATATCCGCTTGAGGATTTCAAGCGAGGGAAAACGGAGCACGGCGCGGGATCGACGTCTGAGAATAATCGCCACCGCGGAAAGCAGCACGGCCAGCCCCAGCAGGATCAGTCCGGCGATAAACACCGGGCTTGCGTGGACCTTCTCGTTCGTGGCCACCAGCACCCAGAAGGTCAAGACTCCTCCCCCCAGTGTGGCAACGACCGCAAGCGTCAGTATAACCAGCCGGGCGCGCCGGACACCCGGTCGGCCCGCGGCTCCCGCGTCCGGGCCTTTCCCCGCCCTGCTCCGCTCCAGTACCAGGAGCGCAATCAGAACCAGGGGGACGGCTACCAGCAACAACATGGCCCCGGGGGAGTGGAAGTGGAATTCCAACGAGCGGATCATTCCGCCTCCTGCGCCTCGGGGACCCGCCGGGTGGCGTTCACCAGGGTGTAGGCGCCGTCGATGGCGCCGGAAGACGCCTCGTCCGTGGGCCGAAGCCGCGCGAACTTCACCAGGTCGGCGTTCTTCAAAAGCAGCTTCAGGCTGGAGTGCTCCAACCCGGGCGTGGGCCGGTCGCGCAGCTCGTCTAGAAGCTCCCGGCTGGTCAGATCCATGGCGAAGAAGCCGTAACGGTTACCCAGGTACTCACGGATGGCCGCGGACACACGAACGAAATACTCCCGGAACTTACCCTGCCTCAGCAAATCGTCCTCAACGATGCGGTGAAGCTTGTCGTAAGCGATCTGGTACGCCAGCCGGGGCGGGGGCAGATCCACCAGGCGTCGATCGGGCCGAGCGGACGGACGGCTACGCTTGAGGATCCAGGCGCTCAGTATGAAAAGAAGCACCAGGCCCAGATAAACCAGCGGCCGGTAATCCCGCACCCACACAGGCACCGGGCCGGCGATCTCTCGGGGCTCGGGTTTCTCCAGGCCCTCGATCACGCTTTTGATCTTTACCGTGGCCTCGGGAACCGAGAGTTGTCCGGCCGCACCCGGCGTTTCACAGCCGTCCTCGCGGTCCGAGGGTCCAGCGGATGTCTCCGCCTCGAGCTGGATGGCGGGCAGGGTCACCTCGCCCACCTGGTCGTAAACGGCCAGCTTCAATGTGAACACATACAGATCGCCTTTTCTCGTGCGGGAGCGGCTCAGCTCCACGAACGATCCCAAGTCGATCGCCTCGGGCAACTTGTAAGCAACCCCCGGCTCCCCCCGGACCCGGATGGTCACCTGCACGGGCTCCCCCAACTTCGCTTCCTGGGGCTCGAACTCTATCAAGACGGCGCTGGAAGGCTCGTCTGCGGCGCCTTTTGAAAGAGGCGTCGCTACGAGGATCAATACCAGCGTGATGACCGGCCGGCGCATCATCTCGACATCCTGGCCGCCCGGCGCTTGAAGAACATCACCAGGGGGCGCACGTAGTCCCGATCGGTGGACAGCTCGACGAAGTCGATCCGGTGCTGCCTAAACCGCTTGCGCTGCTCCTGCCACAGCGATTCCATCGCCTCGGTGACCTTTTCCCGCGCCCGCCGCGACGTGGTGTCGAACAGAATAACCTCACCCGATTCCGCATCCTCGAATGCCGCGATGCCCACGTCGGGCAACCGGCGCTCCAGGGGATCCCGCAGCACCACCGACACCAGATCGTGGCGGCGGTGGGCCACCTTGAGCGCCGACTCATACCCGCCGGCCAAAAAGTCGCTGACCAGAAAAGCCACGCTTTTGCGTTTGGTCACCCGGGAGAGAAACTCCAGCGCACCGGCGATGTCCGTCCCGCGTCCCTGGGGCACGAAGGACAGCACCTCGGAGATCACCCGCAGCACGTGTTTGGTGCCCTTCTTCGGAGGCACGAAGCGCTCGATCCGATCGGTAAACATGATCAGTCCTACCCGATCGTTGTTTTTTATCGCCGAGAAAGCCAGCAGGCCGGTGATCTCGGCCGCCAGTTCGCTCTTGAAGCACTCCCGGGTGCCGAAGGCCAAAGAAGCGCTGACGTCCACCAGCAGCATCACCGTCAGCTCGCGCTCCTCGATGAACTGCTTGACGTAGAGATCGTTCATCCGGGCGGTAACATTCCAGTCGATCACCCGGATGTCGTCGCCGGGCTGGTAGGGACGTACCTCATCGAAGGCCATGCCGCGGCCCTTGAAGACGGAGTGGTACTGCCCGGCCATCACGTCGTTCACCGCGCGTGAGGTGGTGATCTCGATCTTGCGGATCTTCTTGATCAGATCACTTTTGAGCATGGCACCCGCCGAATCAGGGGGAAGCCAGGTGATCGAATACCCGGCGGATGATGTCCTCGCTGGTCAGCTCCTCCGCCTCGGCCTCGTAGGTCACGATTATGCGGTGACGCAACACATCCATGGCCACGGACTTGACGTCCTCGGGAGTAACGTAGCCCCGGTGCCGCAGGAAAGCGTGCGCCCGGGCGGCCATATTCAGGTAGATGGACGCCCGCGGGCTGGCGCCGTACTCGATCATGTCCTTCAGCTCGTCCAGCCGATAATGGCCGGGATCCCGGGAAGCGAAGACGATGTCCAGAATGTATTCGTTGATCAGCTTGTCCACGTACACCTCGTGGACCAGGCTGCGCGCCCGCTTGATATCCTCGAGACCCACCACCGGGGAGGCCGTGGGTTTATCCTCCTTGGTCATCCGGCTCAGGATCTCTCTTTCCTCGTCCCGGGAGGGATACCCCACGTTGACCTTGAGCATGAAGCGGTCCACCTGGGCCTCGGGCAGCGGATAGGTCCCCTCCTGCTCGATGGGATTCTGGGTGGCCAGGACGATGAAGGGATCCGGAAGGGTGTGGGTGGTGTCTCCCAGCGTAACCTGGCGCTCCTGCATGCATTCCAAAAGCGCCGACTGGACCTTGGCGGGCGCGCGATTGATTTCATCCGCCAGCACGAAGTTGGTGAAAACCGGACCGGTCTTCGAGGCGAATTCACAGGTTTTCTGGTTGTAGACCATGGTGCCGACCAGATCGGCCGGAAGGAGATCCGGCGTGAACTGAATTCGCCTGAAATCGGCCTCGATGGAATCCGAAAGGGTCTTGATGGTCATGGTTTTCGCCAGGCCGGGAACCCCTTCCAGCAGGACGTGTCCGTTGCAGAACAGACCGATTAGAATGCGCTCGATCATGGCCTTCTGGCCCACGATGACCTTGCCCACCTCTCCTACCAGACCCTCCACAAACGCACTTTCCCGCTCTATCTTCTCGTTGATGGCACGGATGTTCTCCTCCATGGCTCCTCCTTGGGATCCTCCTTCAGAAAAAAGGCCCATACCACGATAAGGCTTCGATGTAAAACCATCCTCCGAGAAGGATTATTCCACTTTCTTCCGGGGCCGGTTTGACAATATCTCCAGTTTTCGCTAAATCAAGCTAGCGCCTCGCCGTTTCGCCCCGCGGCAAACCGCGGGGCATCCCGGCGAAGGCGAGTGCCTGGCTTCGCAGATTGAAAAAGGAGGTTTGTACCGTATGCCCCACGACGATCACCGCTTCGACAAACGAATCCTGCAGAGAAACCTATTGAGCGGAGTGGTCACCCAGAAAGAATACGAAGGCTACCTGGAGCGATTGAAGGATAACGCAAAAGAAGCCGACAAATTCGAAGCCGCGCTGATCCCCCTCAAGAGAAAGATCCCCACGCGCGTTTTTGACGAGGAAGACGAGATTTGACCATCTCCTTCACCACCTTCGTCCTTTCCCTCTCCACCGCGGCCCTCCAGCATCTGGGCGTTACGGCAACCGGTGATAGAAAGGAGCGGCCCGAGGTCAATCTCGAAGCCGCCCAGCAAACCATCGATATCCTGGAAATGCTGGAGGAGAAGACCAAAAACAACCTGTCGGACGAAGAAAGCAAGCTTTTAAGCACACTGCTCTACGACTTAAGGATGCGGTTCGTAGAGGCCTCCCGGGAAGCCGGTAGTTGACCCCGGGGCGAGTTCCCATACTCCCGATCCTGCTGGCGGCCGGCCTGCTGCTGGGTGCCGGATGTTGCCAGCAGCCCATGCCCAAACCGCAGGACGGCCGCAGCGAACCCGTCACGGCCGGCGACGCTGTAGAAAATCAGTCCTGCGCCAACGACGAAACCCTGCCGACCTTCGACGCGCTTTTCGAAAAAGTCAGTCCCTCAATCGTCAATATCTCGGCCACCCTGCCGTTGCCTCTCCCCGAAGAAACGTTGTCCCGGCGTGAAAAGGAGATACTGAAAATATTCGCCCGCTCCCTGGGATCCGGCTTCGTTTTCGACCGGGAGGGCCATGTAGTCACCTGCTCGTCGGTGGTTCTGGACGAAGAGAGACAACCGCTCCCGAACATCGAAGTCATCCTGGCCAACGGAAAGCGGATAAAAGCCCGGCTGTTAGGCAGCGACGACATCTCCGACCTGGCGGTACTCTCCATTCCCCCGGACCAGGCGCCACCCCCGTTGCCCCTGGGGACTTCCACTTCCTTGAAGGTGGGTGACTGGGTTGCAACCATCGGCTACGCGTTCGGCCTCTCCCACAGCATCACCGCGGGGATCGTCAGCGCGGTGCGATCGGCGGATGAGATGAACACCTCCCACGGCTTGATCCTCTCCGACGCGGCCATCAACCCGGGCTGCAACGGCGGTCCGCTCCTGGACACCAGCGGCCGGGTGGCAGGCATCAACCTGATTCCCGGACAGGCAGAGGGCAGCCTGGGGCTGGCCATCCCGATCGAGGACGCCCTGGAGTTGCTCGAGATACTCAAGACCGGCCGCCGTCCCCAGCGCCCCTGGCTGGGCGTCTCGGTACAGTACGTGGACGCGAGACTGAAGGAGTCCTTCCAGCTTCCCTCCACCGAGGGCGCCCTGGTCACCCGGGTGCTGGCGGGCGGCCCCGCGGACAAAGCCGGCATCCAGCCGGGCGACGTACTGGTTTCCTTTGCCGGGCGGCCGGTGGAGGATCCCGTCTCGCTGATCGAAGTGGTCAGGACCACCGCCATAAACCGCAAGGTCAAGATCCACGTTTACCGCAAGGGGAAACGCAAGACGCTAACCATCACCCCCCGCCCGGCACCCTACTGATTCGAGGGCACTGACATGGTAGTCTGCCGGCCTTTTAAGAATGAGGAGGATCTTATGCTCCGGGCCCCCTTCTTCCGGTATTTGGAGGGAGCAGGAATCTCTTTCGGGCTTTCCAGGGAATTGATCGATTTCATCACGAAGAAGACCCGCCTGGGGATCGGCTGCGCCGAATTGCTCGACGATCCGGTGCTGTCGACGGCCGGCGTGGGTCCTACCCATCTGCTGCGGATTCGCCGGGCGTACCGTCGTTACCAGGCTCAAGAGGAGCCGGCGGCCGAACGCTGGGCCGAGAGGCACGCGCCGGAAGGAGAGAGAACCCCGGCCCTGACGAACGCCTTTGCCGCGATGGTCTCGGCCACGCTCAAGCGCGGGCGATTGCGTTTCCGCGCCAGGCGCCCCGGCGATCCCCGGATGCAGGAACTGGCCGCGCTGGCCGAGCACACCGAGGGTTGTGACGAGATTCCCGCCCACCGGTGGTATGCGGCCGATCGAGGCGTGCGGGACGGTCTGTTGTGGGTTGAGGTGGTACCCCCCGAGGGCGAGGCGGAGCGCTCCCTTTATAAGGAGGCGACGCCCGAGCTGATAGACGACCTGAACCGTTCCGTGGCCAAGCCGGTGTTGCTGGCCATCGCCGACCGTTCCGAGCGCCGGGCCATCCAGACGGCCGCGGACGCCCTGCACTCGCTGCTTTCCCGGCCGCCCGTCGCGGCGCCGGTGGCCGGTGCGGTCTCCGACGGCCAACGGACCTGGACTCACGCACTCGGCGGCGATCTCGACGGGGAAAGCGCCGACTTCGGGTTTCGCGACCTGGACGGATTGCATGCCTGGCTCAACGATCGGGAAATCGAACACGTGGGTGTCACCCGAATCTCGGGCCGTGGCTCGATGGCGGAAATCATCTGGCGGTTGTCCAATGCGGGGCTCAGCGTAGAACCGGTACGCGAGGCGGGCCTGATGAAGCAGGCCAAGCAGATCGGAGGCCCCATCAAGCCGGCCGCCGCCGAGGTGACCGCCCGGAGGTTGCGGGATCCCCTGGAGGGATACCGAGGCCTGGACGCCGACGAACTGGGCCTGGGCGAGTATCTGGATCAGGTGAACGCGGATCGCCTGCGGGGAGCCCTGGCCGATGTTCGCGCGGTAGCCGAATGGGAGCGGAAACACGCTAAGAAACCGGCGCCCGTGGCCCGGGGCATGGGCGCCGGCCCGATGGTGAAGCAGCTTTCGGATCTGCGGCCGGGCATGCAGCTTACCGGCCTGGTGGCCAACCTGACCGACTTCGGTGCCTTCGTGGAGTTGGGATTGTCCACCCAGGGGCTTATACATCTCTCGGAGCTGTCGGAAAGATTCGTAGAACATCCCGGTGAGGTGGTGCAGGTGGGCGACCGGGTGCGGGTACGAGTGATCGCGGTAGACACCAAGAAACAACGGATTTCGCTGACCCTGCGCGAGGATCGGGAGGCGACCCGGCGGGGGCCCAGTGACAAGCGGGTCAAGGCTATCCGCGACCTGGACAAGCTGTTTGAGAAATAGTACGATTGTGCCCGTCGTGAATACAACGATTCACGCGAAGGAAGGAGAAGAATCCGATGAAAAAGCCAATCTTTCTTTTGCTGGTGCTTTTTGCCGCCTGCAGCAACCAGGGAGGACAGGAACAGGAAGAGGCCATGGTGGTGCCGGCGGGCAAGGCCGACAACTTCCTGGCACCCAAGGCGCAGGAATACATTGTGGAGGGGACCACCACGGTGACCATCGAATCGGACCTCTCCGGTGCGAGCGAAGAGGAGAAGCTGAAGCGGGTGCGCGAGCTCATTCCGCTCAAGCAGATCGTCATCGGCTGGTTCCTCAACAAGTACGTGGGGCCCAAGAGCCACGACGACGACTCGGACTACGGCGATTTCGAGAGCCTGACCAAGAACGGATCTTACGAGGACATGGATATCCAGGACACCGGCGACGGGCTCACCTACTCCTTCAAGCTCCGCCAGGAGATCGGCGGAACCATGGATCTGCTCGCCAAGCTTCCCACCCAGGTCGACGCGGACGGACGGCACCATTTCACCCTGATCGTCGGGAAGATATCCAACGACGAGATGGATGACCTCGAAACCAACCACGAGTGGTACCGGCGGGATCCCTGGTCGGACTTCGATCCCAAGAACGTCGATGCTTTCCGGCTCGAGGAAGTGGACCTGGTCATCCAGCCGGAGCCACGATCGGTAGACGCCTGGATCGACTACGCGGCCTTGTTTAAAGACGGCCAGGTGACCATCGCGGCGCATTTCGGCTGGGACTACCACGGCGAGTATCACTTGAAGCACTCCGAGGACGTGTATAACTGGCTGACCAACCGGGGGTTCGATTCCCCGGTCGGAAGCTACGCCGAGTACACCCGCACCAGCGGCCCGCTGACCAAGACCGTGCGCGCCAACGGAAGGAGCGTGACAGTCAAGGTGTGGTTGTTCTGGGGCCAGCCCGGCACCGATACCGATCCGGACACCTACGCGGGCGGCGTGCAACTGGAAGACGACATGAAGGCCAGCTTCAAGGACCGGGAGGTGATCATCTTCTCCGGCCATTCGGGGCCCTTCTACGGTTTCGCCCTGGCCAACTGGCGCAAGACCGACGCGGGGGACCTGGACGACTCGGAAATAGCCGCCCTGGACATGCCCGCGGGCGTCTACCAGGTGGTGCTGGCCGAGGGCTGCGAAACCTACGCCCTGGGCCAGGCATTCTTTAACAATCCCAACAAGTCCGATCGCGAATACCTGGACGTGATCACCACCACCAGCTTCTCCAACGCCAGCACCGCCTCCACGGTGACCGATTTTCTCACCACCATTGTCGGCAACGGATTCGGCGGCGAAAGCCCGGTCGAGGCCACCACCTATATGGAGCTGCTCAAGGATCTGGACGGTAACTCCCGGTGGTTTGCAACCATGTACGGCATCCACGGCATCGACAACAATCCCCATCTGCATCCCTACGTAGACGAGTCGGTGTTCTGCAAGTCTTGCGAGCGTGACCGTGACTGCGGCCCGGAGGGATACAAGTGCGCCCGGTTGAACCCCGAGGAGAAAAGCTGCTTCGGCCGCTGCACGGCGAACGACGGCTGCCCCCGGGGATGGAAGTGCATGGACATCGCCTCGGGATCCTACCTGCAATGGAAGGGCTGCGTGCCGGCCAACCTGACCTGCACCACCGATCCGCCCCAGCCCGATATCCCCACCGTGATGATCAACGAGGTGCTGGCCGATCCGCCGCCGGATCTGGCCGGCGATGCCAACGGCGACGGAGTGCAAAACAGCCGCAGCGACGAGTTCGTCGAGATCTACAACTACGGCCAGAACCTGGTGGATCTGGGAGGATTCCTGATCACCGACAACACCGGGACCCGTTTCGTCTTCCCAACGGGAGCTACCTTGATGAGCGGCGAAGCCGCGGTGGTCTTCGGCGGCGGCGAGCCCGCGGGTAGTTTCGGCGGAAGCGTCATCCATGTGACCGACAACACACTCGGTCTGAACAACACCGGCGACACCATAACCCTGGTGGCGCCGGACGGCACGTGGGTCGATCGGTTGACCTATACCCGTGCCGAGGGCGGCCAGGATCGCTCCATGGTTCGCGAGACGGACGGCGATCCCGAAAGCGCCTTCGTCCAGCACCCCGGCGAACCGTTCTCCGCGGGCACCAAGCAAGATCAAACGCCGTTCTAGGCCATTCAGGGCTATCCGCGACCTGGACAAGCTGTTTGAGAAATAATACGATTGCGCCCGGCATGGATATCTTCTTCAATCCGCATAGCGTGGCCGTGGTGGGGGTTTCGGAGAGTCCGAAGAATCTGGGGAGGCGGATTGCTCAGAACCTGCAGGAGTTCGACTACAACGGGATCGTCTACCTGGTGGGGCCCCAGGGAGGGACGGCCTTCGGGCGGAGGATCTACAAGTCGGTGGCCGACATCCCCGATGCCATCGACCTGGCGGTGCTGCTGATCCCGGCCCGGTACATTCCCGAAGTGCTGGAGGAGTGCGGCCGGAAGGGGATCCGCCGGGCGGTGATCGAATCCGCGGGGTTCTCCGAGCACGGGCCCGCGGGGATGGTGCTGGAAAAGCAAACTCTTCAGGTGGCCGAGAAATTCGGCATCCGTTTCATCGGGCCCAACTGCATCGGCACCATCAACCGTGCCAACGGGCTGAGCACCTCGTTTATCAGCTTGAAGAACGTGTTTTCCAAGGGGAAGATCTCCATCGTTTCCCAGAGCGGCGGCGTGGGGCTGGATTACCTCAACATCCTGGCCTCCGAGGGCCTGGGGCTTTCCAAGTTCGCCAGCATCGGCAACAAGCTCAACGTGGACGAGTGCGACCTGCTCGAGTACCTGATCGAAGACGAGCAGACCGGGATCATCATCATGTACCTGGAGTCGATCTCCGACGGCCGCCGGCTCATGCAAATCGCCCGCCGGACCTCCAAGCCCATCCTGGTGCACAAATCCAACGTGGGCAAGCTGGCCAAGAAGATCGCCCAGTCGCACACCGCTTCCCTGTCCGGCGACGACGCGGTGGTCACCGCCGCCCTGAAGCAGGTGGGCATCGCCCGCTTTGCCGACACCGACACCCTGGTCAACTGCCTGAAGGTCTTGCACCTGCCCCCCATGCGGGGAGACCGGCTGGGCGTCATCTCCCGATCCGGCGGCCACGCGGTCATCGCCGCGGACGCCTGCGAGAAGGCCGGCTTCGTCCTGAACAACTTCCCCGGACCGTTCTTGCAAGAGATCGAGAAGCACTTCCGGGCCAAGGTCATCCGCCTGACCAACCCGCTCGACCTGGGGGACCTGTTCGACTTCAACGTCTACACGAAAATAGCCGACGAGACCCTCAAGCTTCCCGACGTGGACGGGGTGATCTTTCTGCACGAGTATATGTCCGGGGTGGAGCGGGAGAGTTCCAGGGCCTTTCTCTCCAAGCTCGAAGAGCTGTCCTACGCCCACAAGAAGCCGGTGGCCACCAGCGTGATCACCGACGGCGAGGAGATGTCCGTGCTGAGGCGCACCCTGCCCCATCCGGTTTTCACCGCGCCGGAAGACGCCGTCTTCGCCCTGGCCATGCACCGCGACTTTCAGCACGACGCCCGTCCGGAGCCGGTCTTGCCCCAGGGGGCTATGGACATCGCCCGGATCGAGAAGATCCTGTCGGGTTGCCGGTCCGAGGGCCGGTCCCCGCTGCTCGACGAAGGGCTGGAGATCCTCCTGGCGGCGGGCATCCGGGTGCCTGAGTACACCCTGGCCGGGTCCGCCGACGAGGCGGTCGCGGCGGCCGCGGAGATCCGCCGGCCGGTGGCGCTCAAGCTGGTGTCCGCGCGGGTTTCCCACAAGACCGACGTGGGCGGCGTGAAGCTGGGGCTTTCGAAACCCGACGACGTACGCCTGGCCTTCGACTCGCTTGCGGCCGCGGCCCAAAGCGCCGGGGAAGCGGGCGATATCCGCGTCCTGGTCCAGTCCATGGTGACGGGCGGGCTGGAGATGATCCTGGGCGCGCGCCGGGATCCCTCCTTCGGAACGGTGGTGCTGGTGGGGCTGGGCGGGATCTTCGTGGAGGTCCTCCGGGACGTGTCCATGCGTGTGGTTCCGTTTCACCCGGACCAGCTCAACGAGATGATCCGGGATCTTTCCGCCTATCCGCTTCTGGCCGGGGTCCGCGGCCAGCCACGGAGAGATATTCCCGCCATCCACGACGGCCTGCTGGCTGTCGCCCGGTTGATGGAGGGATTCGATCAACTCTTGGAACTGGACATCAACCCGCTCGTGGTTCTCCCCGAGGGCCAGGGCGTCTTTGCTGTGGATTCACGGCTGGTGCTCGGCCCGGCGCCGGCGTGATTCTTCTGGAGTGTGCATGGAAACTAGAAAGGGATTGCGGCCGGAAGCCTACGAGGAGATACCCGGAGACGAGTACATCCCGTACGTTCCCGCAAGCGAGTCGCAGGCCGAGTTCACCGTAAAGGCCATCGTCCTGGGTTCTATTTTCGGGGTGATCTTCGGAGCGGCCAACGCCTACCTGGGGTTGAGAGTCGGTCTCACCATCTCGACTTCGATTCCCATCGCGGTCATGACCGTGGCGGTCTTCGGTGCTTTTCGCAAGGTGCTGGGCAAGTCGACCATTCTCGAGAACAACATAGCCAAAACCACGGGCTCCGCGAGCTCTTCTCTGGCATCCGGATTGATCTTCACCATACCGGCCTTGTTCCTGTGGGGCATGAGCCCCAATCTTTTCCAGGTCACCTTGCTGGCCCTGGCCGGCGGCGTCCTGGGTGTCCTCTACATGGTGCCGCTGCGGCGATTTCTCATCAAAGACGAGCACGGGCACCTGCCGTACCCCGAGGGAACCGCCTCGGCCGAGGTGTTGGTTGCCGCCGAGGTCGGCGGTGCTACCGCCCGGAACGTGTTCACCGGCATGGGAGTCGCGGCCCTGTACAAGTGGATCATGGACGGCCTGGTTCTCTGGAAGGACGCGTTCTGGCTCAACATCCCCTTTATCAAGCGCGCCCGGATCGGTGTGGACATCTCGCCGGCCCTGCTCGGGGTCGGCTACATCCTGGGCTTCAAGATCTCTTTAATCATGGTGGCCGGCGGGTTGCTCGCCTCGGTGGTGCTGATACCCCTGGTGGTCTACCTGGGAGAATCACAGTACTACTATTTACTCCTGGAGAAACCGCTGGCCATCGAGGGCTTGAGCGACAAGGAAACCTGGATGGCGCTCAAGACCTATATCCGGTACATCGGGGCCGGGGCGGTGGCCACCGCCGGTTTCATCACCCTGTTCAAGTCGATCCCCACCATGGTCAAGTCCTTCAAGATCGGCGTCCAGCAGTTCAAGGAGCGCCTGGACACCAAGGCAAGCGAAAAACGTACCGACCGGGACCTGCGCCTGCCCCGCGTCGCAATCGGCGTGCTTATCGTCACGCTCGCCCTGATTTGTATCCCCCATCTCTTCGGCGACAACGAACCCTTTTACATACGGGTGATCGGCGCGGTGTTCGCCGCGGTCTTTGCCTTCTTTTTTGTCACCGTTTCCGCCCGGATCGTCGGGCTGGTCGGGGTTACTTCGAACCCGACTTCCGGAATGGTCATAGCCACGCTCCTGTGCACCAGCCTGCTGTTCTTGGCGCTCGGCTGGACCGACATCTTCGGCAAGGTCGCGGCCCTGTGCATAGGCACGGTCGTGGGAGTGGCCGCGTCGATCGCCGGCGACACCTCCCAGGATCTCAAGACCGGGTTCCTCCTGGGCGCCACCCCCTGGAAACAACAAATCTCCGAAGTGATCGGGGTGTTGACCACGGCGTTCTTCATCGCCTGTGCAATATTCGTCCTGCAAAAGCAGTACGGTTTCGGGCCGGACGGCCTGGCGGCTCCCCAGGCCAAGGTAATGAAACTGGTCATCGACGGCGTGATCGATCAGAACATTCCCTGGCGCTTGATCCTGCTGGGAGCCGGCATCGCCTTCGCGGTGCATTTCATGAAGGTTCCCTCGCTTCCCTTCGCGGTAGGAGTGTATCTGTCCATTACCACCATGATGCCGATATTTGTCGGCGGCCTCATTCGCAAGGTGATCGAGGGAAGGTGCAAGGACAACAAGGAGCTCGCCAGGGAAAAGCGGGAGAAGGGAGTCCTGTTCGGCTCGGGCCTGGTCGGAGGAGACGGGCTCATGGGTGTGTGCATCGCCTTCTACGCCGGAATCGTGGGCCAGCGCCCCGAGGGATTCGGAACCGGTTGGGCCGGGAGCCTGGGTTGGCTTGTCTCCGCGGGGGTTTTCTTCCTGCTTGCGTACCTGTTGATCCGGTCCACCAAGTCAAAGGCCAGCGCCGTATAAACCGCAGCACACCAAAGGGCACGGCTGTGCTTCATTCCCCCATTTCCCGACCTAATTAAAAATAAACCGAGACACCTGCTCCCACCATTACATTGTTGGCTACATCAGTCTTTGTGCAGCGTTCATCGCCTCCAAATTCGATACACACTTCGTCTGCAAAGTTGAAATTCATCCTAAACATAAGTCCCAAGGCCAGATTATTAACTACGCGATACTCGAAGCCTGCCAAAATCCCCAGTCCAAATCCGTCTGCGCTGGCATCACCTAGATCCGATGTGACTGCGGCTCTCATCCAACCTAGACCAATACCAGCGTACAGGTCCAGTGCCCCTATAGGAAAAAATCCTTTTGGCCCAACCATAAGTCCCATGTTATAGGCATCTGTTCCCTCTACATCTGTCCCGTACATACCATATAAGAAATCTAAACCTATGCCGACATGTTTGTGGAGGCGATAAACCGGTCCTACGGTAAAACCAAAACTTGTATCTATACCGGTACACTCTGCATCTCCACTCTCCATGCAAATGCTTCCTCCCAAGAGAGCAGAAATGCCCAAGCCTTTACGATCCTCGTCCTGGGCGTGCGAAGAAGGTGTAATCAGGACAATGGCCAAAACCAAAAGTGTTTTCTTCATGACTATCTTCTCCTTTTAGAAGATAAATAAATAAGTCACATGTAGACGTGAATATTTTGCTGGAAATTCAAAATATATTGTTATCTATCTGGTAACTCCTAAAAAACTCGTATGTGACGTAAGGGCATTGGTGGGTGATTTTTAGAACTTCAGCAAAATCAATTAGTTGGAGGCGTTTCGAGGCGGGTTTACCGAATGTTTACCAGATTATGGGGGAACTGTCCGACGGACTCGACATGCACCCAAGTGGGAATGGGGTCGGGGTCTGGTCACTTGATACTTGGGTGGGTTGAGCGTATCCCTCGTCCATGCCCCGCACGAAAAGAGAAGGTGAAGGGTTGGATCGAGCGCTTTCTTGCACAGGATAAGTGGCAAGTGACCAGACCCGACCCGACCCCATTTTCTTACGGTTCGCCTACCTCGCCAGGGCGATGGTACCTCCGGTATCGGCCACGACCTCGAGGAAGACCACCAGGTTGTTGGCGGACATGACTGGCCTCGCGGTTGGTGTGAGTATCGCCTCTAAGCCAGTGGCTCGGGCCTTTTTGGCGATCGCCTGCGGTAGGCGGTAGCCCCTGGGCCAGGGTTGCACCAGGTCCGTCGGCGTGATGCTCAGGTATTTCAGGATCTTCGGATCCGCCAGGTCCAGCACACGTGACAGTTCGACCTTGAATGTGGCTGTGTACCATGCCGACTCCTTGATCGGTACGGTCTGAAAGACCTTGGTCGATTCGTTCATGCTCAAGGTCGGAGAGTCGGACAGGTACAGCACCAAGTCCTCGTCGGCCGTGTGGTACCTACCTTCCACCTGGGACGAACCCTCGGGGCTGTCCGCCTGGTTTCGGCGCTTGTCCTTTACGGTTCGGTACCATCGCCCCTTGATGTTTCTGGGGCTCAGCTTCTTTAGGGCGTTGGCGTCGAAGCCGGCGTTGCTCACCCCGGGATGCCCCACTCGGCCCGTTCGATTTCCTGATCGAGCACACGGCGGCCGTACTTGGACTTGATCAGGTCCACCGGCGGCTGGTTCAGAAACTCGGGATTCGGTGTGGCCAGCCAGTCCGTGATGTTCTCCCGGTCGATCACCTCATCCAGCCGTCTGCACAATTTCAGCAGGAAGTCGAGCTGCTCGCGGATCTCCGAGGTTGGCTGCACGCCTTCGCTCTCCCACCGGGCCACGGTCCGGACCGACACGCCGATCAGTCGAGCGAAGTCCTCCTGAGCTATTTTAAGGAATCGCCGTAGTTTTACGGGCTGCGGCTGGCGGCCTCGACGGCGGCGCTCGGTAGCCTGGGTTGCCTCCATTGTCCTGGCCATTGCGCACCTCTGAATCAAATATGTCATATATCATGACACACGTCAAGACACTTTACATGCTCCATCTGTTCACAGACGTGTACCCCGGAAAACGGGGACGGTTTCAACTTATTAACTTACTTTGAAAACCGGGTACAGGGAGGGGCGAAAAGTTAAAAAGTTGTAACCGTCCCCCATTACTTTTGAATCCGGACAGGTGTCCGGCTATCCCGGACACGGTGTCCGGATTCCGGACACTCGGTCCAGTACCGGCGATAGGACAAGTCTTTGCGAAACAATCAGTTGTGCCGGAACCCCTCCCTGGCACGGTCGTTGCTATATCCTCATGACATAAGCTAACGCGGGGCGCGGCCCTGCACATTCAGGAGGACGCAGACATGCAACGCTCAACCAAAATACTGGCAGCCTTGCCGATCGCAGTGTTCTTTCTTGTTGTTGCCGGCGGAGCAAGCCGCGCCGCGGATATGACTTACAAGCAGGCCGGTTTTGTGGGAGAGAGAGCGGATCGGAACCAAAAGAACCAAAACGGTTCCCTGTCCGCGGGAAAGAACGTCTCGCTGAATTATCACGCCGTTGAGGCCAATACCTTCCCGCTACTTGAGAAAATCATCCGGGACGTGAACGCCAAGATGCAGAAGAAGATTGAAAGCGACTTTGGCAGGCAGCTCGAAGAGAAGCTGTCGCGGCAGATTGTGAAATGAAAAGCAGTAGGGGATATTTTATATACGTGGGACTTCTTCTGCTCGGAGTCAGTACGGGTTCGGGCGCGCTCAGGGAGTTTTGATCCACAGGTCGTAGTTTCCGCTTCCGCTGTAGGACTTAACCGTCCACATGTAATAGCCCGCGGTCCCTGAGTAGGAGATGCTCTCTGACGACGATGAGCTGATGGATTTGGCTACCATCCGCCAGCCATAACCACTCCAATTGTAGAGATACATGTCAAAGTCGGCAGCGGCCGGACCCTCGAGCCAGCCTTGGTGGTATCCAGATGTGGTGGAATAGTAGTAGTTGCCGTTGGGGTGGACATCGTACTCGCCGGTACCGGACAGCGAGCCGCTGAAATGGTCGCAATCCGTACAGGGTGCGTCTCCATCTCCGTCGTCTCCGTCGTCTCCGTCGTCATCATCATCGCCGTCATCATCTCCGTCATCATCGCCGGTTTGGTAGGAAGCGATGACAGTGAGCCCGGAGAAAGATGAGTAGGCATAGACGCTGACATGGTAGTCGCCGGAAGACGGGCCGGCTACCGTGCAGGCTTCGTTGCTGTTTTCGCTGATAGAGCGGCAGTCATAAGAGGAGGAGTTAGGCTGGGCGCCGAACTTGGTGTAAAGGTCGGCATCGCCATTGCTACCTGCTATGGTCATCTCCAGATTGGAGGCGCCGGCCGGAACGCTGATATAATAGTGGAGCCACTGACCAGTTGAGGCCGATACATTGCTTTCGGCTACCCCATTGGCCAACTCAACGATATCGTCGCCATCGTCATCATCCCCGTCGTCGTCACCATCGTCATCATCCCCGCCGTCATCACCGTCGTCGTCATCACCGTCGATAAAGGTGATATATAGCAGTTTGTTCGGCGACCCGTTGGTTGAATCGATCCGGTCGGCACTGGCGTTGTCCGTAAGTGCAAGGGCCACCTGAGCGGGTGTGGCACTGGGATGGGCAGACAGGTACAGGGCCGCGGCTCCGGCCACGTGCGGGCTGGCCATGGAAGTACCGGTCATGGTTGTGGAACCCGAGTCGCTGGATGGATAGGCCGAGGTAATGCTCGCGCCTGGAGCAAAGATGTCGACGCAACTCCCCCAGTTGGAGGACCAATAACGAACATCGCTTGAAGTGCTCGAGCCCACCGTGATGGCCTCGGCCGTACGGGCCGGGGATACGTTGCAGGCGTTCTGGTCCTCGTTTCCGGCTGCCACGGCAATCACGATGCCCGAGGAAACGACGTTACGAACCGCCTGATCGATCGATGACGACGCGCCGCCGCCAAGGCTCATGTTGGCAACCGAAGGCCCGCTGGCGTTTTGCGCCATCCACTCAAGACCCGCGATGATACCCGAGTCGGAGCCCTGTCCATAGCAATCCATCACCCGGACAGCCACCAGGTCCACGTTCTTGGCAACCCCCCAGGTCGAACCACCCACGGTGCCTGCAACATGGGTTCCGTGACCGTGACAGTCGTCGGCCCCACGGTCATCGTCAATAGCGGAGTAACCATGGCTTGCCCGATTCCCAAAGTCATTGTGAGTAATCCTTATGCCGGTATCGATGATGTAGGCAGTGACCCCGGATCCATCAACATTGTAAGTGTAGGTGCTATTGAGAGGGAGATTCTCCTGGTCAACGCGATCCAGGCCCCAGGTCGCGTTGTTCTGGGTGGCATTCACATGCTTCAGCCCGTCTTCCTCCACCCAGGCCACCTTGGGATTCTGGCTCAAGGCCACGGCATCCTTTTCCGACATCTCGGTGGCAAAGCCCTTGAGGACCGTCTGGTAGGTCTGGTGAACCCTGGCAGAGTATTTAGTCGCCAGTGACAATGCCAGGTTGTTCACACCCAGGGTTAGGGTGGTGGAATCATCCTTGAGCACGACAATGTAACGGTTGGGAATGGGATCGTATGCGCGCAGAAAAGTTGCCTTATTTGTGACAACGTCGACACCGTTTGATTTATCAACGACAACATTGGCATCGATCGTGATGGATTCAGGACCGGCGGGCTTGCCACCAAAATCATCCATACACGCTGTCCCCAGGGACATGAACAACACCGCAATAACACCAAACAGCATAAATTTCCTGAACATACCAACCTCCCTTTCCCTGTGCGTACCGCTACAGATAGTAACTGCGCCAAAAAGTCGCGTTTGGATTTTACATATCAACCCCTTGTTAGTAAGACATTTTCTGTAACCCACCCTCTTAGGCGATCGAAAAAGATCGACCGACCGAGTCAAATTGTCCCGCTTTGATTTCCTGGGTGTTTTCTGATTCAAGAGCAACTCCCTAGTATTTCAGTGCATTAACCAGCATGCTTGTTGCGGCTGTCGCGTGTCCGCTGCAGTAAGTATGCCAAAAAGAAACACCGCCCCACATGCTGTAACTTGTTGATATATTCACCATGTGTCGAGGAGTCTTCGTTCGGCAAGGAGGCGGGCTGCTATTTCGAGACAATATGTCACAGCCGTGGAGCCCAACGCGCATACGTATGGCCCCTCCAAAATCGGGTCTCTGAGGGACGGAGGCTTGACTCTTCTTGAGGGAAAACAATGAAAATCTCCGTCCCTCGATTTACCTCGATTTAGTCCGTCGATTTACGGTTGCGTTGGGTGTGGGGACATTTCGCGGGGTGCGGGACCTTCCAAGCCTCGGTGTTCGGCTACGGCTTTTAGGATCTTGGCTGTGCTTTCCTCGATCGCGGGGTCCTTGACCTGTAGGCAGAGATCCCTGGCGCGGTCCAGGTTGCCGGTACGCAGGTGGGCATAGGCCAGTCTGTACCTGGTGGTATCGTCAAGGGCCTGCGCAGCAACCAGGAGACGGTCGAGAGCTGCGGCTCGCGCGAATCGCTCGGCTCCGATATACAAGGCGAGCCTCTGGCGGAGGCGTTTTTCTAAATTCTGAACCAGCGCATTTTGTTCCAACGCTTCTTGTAACTTTCCAGCCAGCCGAAAGTGCTCGGTGGCCTCATGGGCGAAGTCGCCGCCCAGGCGCGTCGCCCGGGTAAAAAGCCTTGCGGCCGCCAACCAGCGCCTGTCCGTGGCGTACGAGAAGGCGAGCCGGGCGAGGACTTCCGGGTCCTGGTCGAACCGGAGAACTGCCCACTCCAGGATCACCGCCGCCTCACGCGGCCGACCTGCGCTGCGCAATGCCTCGCCAAGAATCAGGTAGCCGTTGCGGTCTTCTGGACACCTGGCCAGGTATTCCTGACCCTTTTCGAGGGCCGCAAGGTAGAGTCCTTCATTGACCAGCAAGAGAGCTTCCTCGCGAAGCAACTCATGCTCGTCGGGAAAGCGCCGCAAAGCACGCTCCAGGGTATCGTAGGAATCCTGTGGTCGGCCGAGTGCTTTCTCAACTCGGGCGAGCAACTGAAAGTAGGAGGGGATTTTTTGGCCGATCTTACCGCCACGCACCAATGCGTCCAGTGCTTCCTGGTGCTTCTCCGTCTGGAAGTAGGCCTGTCCCAGGTAAAGCCAGGCTGCCGTCTGGGTTGGTTTCAAAGACAGCACCTTCTTGAAATGCGGGATTGCCTCGCAAGCCAGGTTCCGTTTCATGGCCAGGATGCCGCGAAAACCTTCCAGCACCGCCTCGTCACCCTCCAGCCCGGCGAGCAGCTTTTCTGCCGCGTCAAGCCGGCCTTCATTGAGAAGCTCTTGCACCAGTCGAACCGGGTGAAGCTCCGACTCGTCGTGATGGTGGGACTCACGACCATGTCCCTGCTCCCGCCCCTGTCTGTGCTTCTGCCGCCGTTCATGCCTACGCCGACGACCCTCACCGCGTCCATGACCGCGACCGTGCCCATGACCACGCCCAAGACCCTGTCCACGTCCCTGGCCACGTCCCTGTCCACGTCCCTGTCCACGTCCCTGGCCACGTCCCTGTCCACGTCCCTGGCCGCGCCTATGCCCATTCTCGTAGACGCCCTCTTCGTTCTGCTCCTCTTCTTGCTCTTCGCTTTGCCGGGCATCTTCCTGGTTGCCGGCCTGCGCAGGTAATGCCGGACCAAAAGTGAAAAACACGATGATCGCCCACCGGTGCATCCGTCAGTCCTCCAGCTTGAAGACTATCCGCTGTCTACAGAGTACCGGCACGGCTTGACCTTTGAAACGCGCCGGGGAGAACCGGTACTGGCGGATGGCTTTCTCGGCCGCCGCTTCGAACACCCCGGGCGGTTTCGATTTCAGGACCCAGACCCTTTCGACTCTTCCCGCGCGGGAGACTTGCAACTTGAACACCACCTGTCCCTCTACCCCACGGTCCTCGGCCAGACTGGGATACTCCGGTGCGACCCGGCCGATCACCCGCGGCGGCTCGTCCACGGCCTCTTCTTTCAGAATCAGATTGGCGTCGATGTCCTGTCGATGACCGAGTAATTCACCGAACAGATCGACTGCGCCCATGCCCGCTAGATTCAGTTGCTCGGAAGAAATGCTCGAAGGCAGATCCGGAACCGGCAGAGGTACCGCCCTCGGCCTTACCTTCACCAACCGGCGCTGGACGTACCGCCTGCGCTTCTTCTTGGGTTGTTCCTGAATGTGTATCGTATTTACGGCCGCCTGGGCCTTTTCTGTCGGAGCGTGCACGAACAGGTTGATCTGGATCATCAGGTACAGACCCGATCCGTTCACCACCAGGGATAAAAGCAGCGCGAGCGGGAACCAAAACAGCCGCTTCCTGATCATAGCTCCTGCTCCACTGCGACTCCAACGTCCCTGGCGCCGGCGAGACGACACTGGTCCACGATGTCCACCAGCATGCCGGTCTCGACGTGACGGTCCGCGATCACCAGCACCGTCTTGATCCGCTGCCGGGAGACGATCTCCCGCAGCCGCGCCTGGAGCATCCAGCTCTTGACCGGGCGGGCGTCCACGAACAGCTCCCCGCGACGGCCGACCGACACACGCACCGAGCGGTTGTCCGCCCTCTGGGCGGTCTTGGCGCCGGGTCGCTCGATATCCAGCTTGGCCTCACGCACGAAGGTGGTGGTAACCATGAAAAAGATGAGCAGTATAAATACCATGTCGATGAGCGGAGCGATGTTGATCTCGCTCTCCTGTCGTTGCTTGCGGGTTGCATGTCCGATGCTCATGTCGCCGCCTGCACCGAGAAACACCCTACCTGGACGAGCTGCTCTCTGGCCCGGCGAACCTCGACTTTCAGGGCCTCTTCCTTACGATCCAGGAGTCGTCCCACGATAACCCCGGGAATGGCCACGAACAGACCCATCTGCGTGCTGATGAGAGCCTCGGAAATTCCGCCGGCCACGCCACCGCTCTGGGCAAACAGTTCCATGGCGGTCAGAGAGGAGAACGTCTCGACCATGCCACTGACCGTACCGAGGAGCCCCAGCAACGGCGCCACTCCGCAGAGGCTGCGTATACCCCGCCGGTAACGGGAAAGTTCCCGGTCTGACTCCATAATGAGCAAGTCGAGGTGCTCCCGGCTGTACTGCCCGAATTTTCGAACCACATCCACGCCCTGGCGCAGAACTACGTCCAACAGACCGCCTGCGTCCGCCGTACCCTCGTGTTCAAGAAACAGCCGGCGCATCCTGGAAACCAGATCTCCTGGAAAACCCCGCCGCAACAACTGAAGCCGCAAGCCAATCAACGTCCACAGCACCACGCCGATGAAAAGCAGAACCGGCATGACGAATCCACCCATGGACAGGTAATCCTTGAGCTGATCAAGCACTCTTGCCTCCCGCGGGTTCTTGCGCCGGGTCCGCCGGTTTTTCATCCGGCGGCTGGCGCCTGGCGCGTACCAGGTTCGGACACTCCTTTTCGCCGTTCCAGGCACCGGTACAGGTCCCCTGCTTGAGTAGATCGCAGTGCTCGCAATGCATCTTGTTTAGCAACCTCAGTGCATTTGTTTCCATATCCGACATGACGTGGTCCACCCGGCCGGATAGCAGGGCGTGCGCCAGCAGTACCGGAATGGCAACCATCAACCCGAACTGAGTGGTCAGCAAAGCTTCGGAAATGCCTCCCGAGAGAAGCCGGGGATCGCCGGTGCCGTGCTCGGTGATCACATGAAAGGTGCCGATCATGCCGGTCACGGTGCCCAGCAACCCGAGGAGCGGCGCCACGGCCGCAATCACGCACAATGCCGGCAAAAACCGTTCCAGGGTGGGTCTCTCGGCCAGTATGGACTCGTTTACCAGTTCTTCCAGTTGGGATCGAGGTTGCTCTCGGTATCGCAGGATCGTTCCCAGCACACGGGCGACCGCGCCCGGTTCCTCGTGGCAGGCTTCGGCCGCCTTGCCCCAGCGTCCACGAGAGACGTGTTCACCGACCTTGGTTACCAGGCGACCGACGTTGGTATGCACCTTCCTCAGCACCAGGAGACGTTCCAGAAGAATGAGCAAGGCCACGATCGCCAGTAAGAGGATCGGCCACATCACGAAACCGCCGGTGAGAAAAGTCTCCCACAGGGTTTCCTTCACCTCGGCGGCTCGTTCCCCCCGTTCAAGGGGATCGAACAGGTACATGCTCACCAGGGGTGGACTGCCTCCCTCCACGAGGGAACGGGCTTGCCCCAGCGCCCCGGGATTCAGCACCTTCAGAGAATCGGCACCCGAGGGTCCCAGAGCACCACCCGTCCCGGGATCGAGGCTGACTGCCGCCACCTGGCCCACCCATAGGATATCGGCTTTTAGCTCCGACCCGTCCGACCCGAAGTAGGATCCTTTTTCAACCCGCAAGCTTCCGATCCGTCCGGCCAGACCACAGCCCTGCTCGAAGATCCGGGCGATGAGAGGCCGGGGATCTTCGCCACCCGGATCGACCTCGATCCCGTAACGCAAAAGGGTGGCGGTTGCCTGGTCCAGGATGCTGTCGAGCAGGGTCTCGCGGTCGCCGCCTACCTGTACCTCCTCCTCTTGCCGCCCCAATCTGTCCTCGAGATCCTCGTTTTCAAGTCTAAGGGTTATGAGTTGCTCGGAGAGATCGCCCACCTCCGAGCGCAGGCGGTCGATGCATCCCCGGTCTGCTTTCCCCGTTTCTTCTATACGGGAAAGTAGTTCGGCCTTTTCGGCCTGCAAAAGCTGTATTTCCTGCCGGTAGGCTTTCTCCAGAGAGGAGCCGGCTCTGGCGTGAGACGCGCCAAAAGACACGGCAAAAAGCGTCGCGACGGCGAGTAAAAATAGCAATGACACGCCGAAAACCCTAGCCGGCATGCCGCACCTCCTTCTTCAAGGGGGCAGCCGGTAGGGGCAGATCAAAGTGACCCTTGCGAATCTGCTTGCGGAGCGCGTCGAAAAGAACCAGGACTGCCTCCACCCGATCGGGCCGGTTTATGACTTCGAAGACATAGTCGTCGCCGATCGGCATCGCCCAGCCCACTCGGCCGTCCTCTGTCTTGAAGTAGAGAACCGCCATGCCCAAGCGAGCGACTTCCACCAAAAGCCGCCGGCCCTGAAGATCGATGACCTGGCGATGCAGCCCGCTTTCCGCCGTAAGCTTCAGCTCGTCTTCCACAAGCTGCCAGAGCCGCGAAACAGCGATCACCGGATCCGACCTGTGACCCTCCAGCCCGGCGCCGATCTCGTCTACGGCGGCGAGACGCTCCTCCCGGTGGAAAGGCAGGGTATTTACAACCGACTTGCGTAGTCGGGTGGCCGCCTTTCGGGCCGGGTCCAACAGGCGTGTGGCCCAGGACTCCACCTTGCGGCGCTCGGCAATCTGTCTCGCCCGCAACCGCTTGAGCGTCTCCCCGCGCACCTGCTCCTTGCGCAGGAGCACCTCCAGATCTCCCTTCTGTGTCTGAAGGGAAAGCCGCCCGGCCCTTGCCTCGGAGCGAATCTTTTCCAGGCGGGCCTCCAGCTCGTCCACCTCGGTCCGTAGCCGGGCGAGCCTTCGGCCGAACTCCTTGGGGTCGTCCGCCGGGGCCTTTTCCGGAGCACCCAGCAATAAGGCAACCGCGAGACTGGAAACAATCAACCCACGCATCACACCTCCAGCTTGATCCCGGCGTAGAAAAACCGGCCGCGTAACGGGCCCCAGATATAAATTACATCGGCCGGACTCGGCTGGTTGTTTTCGTCGGCGGGGAAATACAACGGAGTCTCGTGATCGTTCTGGTGATAATCGAACAAGTTGTCAACGCCGATGTGGGCCGACAGTCCCTTCCATACCCGTTGCTCCACCCGCAGGTTGATCACGCCATGCCAGGGGGATTCTTTGTCTTTGGGGTTGTTCAAGTCGGCATTGGCTTCATCCAGCCAGCCCTCTATCTTGGTTCCGGGCAAGGCGTTGTAGCCGGTGCCGTAAACCGCCTCCAGATCCATGGGGCCGAAGAGCTCCGCCGTCATCGAGCCCTTGAAGCCGAAGTCCCTGAACCAGACATTGGCGGCGGCCGTGATGTGTTGCGCCGGCGCGGCGCTGCCCATGGCCCCGCCCGGATCGTCGTAGAGGTAGAAACCGTAGCCGGCGCTGAGGTTCAGCCAGCGTAGCGGCTGGCTCTGCAGCTGCAGCTCCGCGCCGATCACCTCCAGCTCTTTGTCAACGTTGAAGACGCGGATGTGGCCGTCGCCGGTCGTCTCCCAACTGATAGGATCCGAGATTCGGTTATAGGCACCCTCCAGAGTCACGCCGAGCTTGCGCCCGAAGTCGAAGCTGGCACTCAGGGTGGCGTTGATGGAGCGCTCGGGCTCATCCGCATCCATCTTGAATTTGTATCCTTCGGCCCGCACTCCATGGGCATACTCGTAAAAGGTAGTGGGGGCGCGGAATCCAGTGCCGAACATGGCGCGCACGGTCATCCACTCCAGCGTGTCTATTTTCAAGGCCACCCGGGGCGTGAACACCGGCCCGAACTCGTTATGGTAGTCGAACCGGGCGCCATGGACAAACTCCAACCAGTCGGCGATCAGCCAGTCGCCCTGCACATATGCGCCGGGCATGTGGTGAGTGTAGGAAGCGACGGCCAGATTCTCGTCCAGGTGTTCGTAGCGGTAAGATGCTCCGGCCACCAGATCGTAGTGTGGGTGAAATTGGAACTGGGCGTTCTGTTGTACAAAGGCCATGAACTGCTCGGCCGCGTATACCTCTCCTTCGTAGTCGGAGTCCTGGACGTGGTAGGTCAGCGATAACGAGGAGTCCAGCGTGGTCCCGTCCTCCAGGTCGTGGATGTACTTCAAGGCGCTCTCCACCCGGCGGGTCAGGATGCTCTCGGAAAAGGCACGGCGTACGTCGACATCGTCGAACACGTCCAGGAAGGAGCCATTCCAACCCAGGCCGCCTCCCTGGCGATTCTCCTGCAGCACGGACAGGCGCAGGCTGGCGCGGCTGCTGTCGGTGACGGTGACATGACCGATGCCGGTAAGCGTGGTGCGCACGTAACCGGCATACTCGCTGACTTCGTCGCCGTCGCGGTCGACGCTGTCGTGGCTGGAGTGCGTGGCCACCAGCGACAGGCCCATATCTCCCGATGAGAACGAGGCGTGGCCGGACAGATGCTTGTAACGGAACATGCCACCCTCGATCTGGATGCCCCCATGGGCCTTTTTGCCGGGTTCCTTGGTGATGATGTTGATCACTCCGCCAATGGCGTCGGTGCCGTACAGTACCGAGCTGGCGCCCTTGACCACCTCGACCTGGGCGATGTCGTCCGCCGAGATGTTGAGCAGGCCGTAGACACCGCCCAGGGACGAAAAGACCGGCATGCCGTCGATCATGATCAGCGAGTAGCGCGCCGGGATGCCGGATATCTTCACCCCCGTCGTGTTGCAGACTGAACATACGTTGTCGATCCGCAAGCCCGGCTCGAAACGCAGGGCATCCAGCAAGCTCACGGCCCCCTTGGCCTCGATATCATCCGCCCGGATCAACTCTGTTTTGACCGGGGCATCTTTGAGCAGCTTCCTGGTCCGGGTGCCGGTGACCACCACGTCCTCGGTCTCGTAGACCGTCTCTTCCTCAACCGTCTTGGGCTTTTCGTCTGTTGTCTTATCGTTTTCGTCACCGGCTATGGCCGGTGGAAGCAAAGTGAAAATACAGGCAAATACTAGTAGTATGAACGAAGTTATTTTGATGGAGTGCATTCGTGGATCCCCTTTTTCCAATTGCCGCTGCCGGGCACTACGCCAAACAGCGCGACCTCTATCGCGTCAGTTCGAACCTACGCTGTGAGATAAAAATGTCGCGGCCGACCCGGAGGCCGGTGCGAGCGCTACAGGGAGACAGGTGGAGCTCGGGCCAGGCAGTATCCGAGAGATTCCTTGGTGGTTACCGGGAGAGAGGAAAACGGGATTAAGCGGGCGAGTAAGGAAAAAAGCAGTTGTAGCACCAAAGCCGCAACCACTATTATGCTGGCCAGGACGCTCCCCAACCGACAGACCGTGCAATCTTCGTCCTGGTCGCGTGGCGATCCATCCGAATGTGTGTGAAAGCTCCAGCCGATAGCGCCGCCAAGAACGGCAACCAAGGCTACCGCCGAGAAAAAGGCGACAAGTAAACACTTCTTCCTCATGTTAAGTGTTATTCCCCTCCGGTTCAGGTCTTTATGTCAAGTTTTTTTAAACCTTTCTCTTTCAACCCCAATCCGCCACCGGTGCCCTTGAGATCGTAAACATTCGGTAAACCCGTCGGCCCTTGCGGCGAACGGTGGCTGATTCTTCTGTGAAGGGCGCGGTCAAGCGCAGAGCACGTGG
>JAUXGL010000004.1 GCA_030622135.1 Deltaproteobacteria bacterium | reverse complement strand
TTCACTGCCTTGGTGACTTTGTCCTTGATGGTTTTGGTGGTTTTCTGGGGGTATTTATCCCAATTGCCTCCGAACTCACAGTTTTTTACATAGTTGTTCCCACATTTGCATTTGCCCGTAGGTCCGGTGCGGACTGCACAAAATCTACCCTTTTTTACTCCCTTGGAATGTTTTTCTTTGTCGGCCATCCGGTTCCTTCCGTTTCTTTACTTGGGGGGAGCCGCCAATAACACCGCCGCGCGTTGAAAATCATCGGATGAGGATAGAATCGCGGCTCGGTCCGAGGGGGCGTAGTTACGTTCAAAAGCACTGGTGGCCATGCACAGGGAAATGGCTCCGCTGGCGGCTCCGGTGTCTCCGAACGATGCGGCCGGGTTCCATACTACCGGCTGCGAGAAGACCGGGGCTTTCTCGGCCAGGCGCACCAGGGCATTACCCCATTCCATGGCCCGATGGGTCTCCCCGTTTTGATCGGCTAACACCCATACCGGCCGCTTTTGGCTGTCCCAGCGGGCTTGTCGGGAGACACTACCCAGAACACCGGCCAGGCCTTGCCCCAAGGAGGGCTGGTTTGACAACAAGGTTTTTTTGTCCTTGCCCAACCGGCAATCCAGGATGTTGGCAAACACCGGGGCCTCGCGTTTCTTGGCCGATTTGCCGGTCTCCAATAAAAGCAAGGCGCAGGCTTCCCCGGGCTGGAATCCAGTGGGCAGGTCGTCGGTCTTGAGTCGCAGGGTTTGCTCCAGCCACAAGAGGGTATTCTCATCCAGAAATGAATCCAATCCACCCACAATGGCAGACTGGGCCTGACCGGCCAGCAGATCCTGCAGGGCTTTAGCCAAACACTCAGCCACTCCGGCGTGACCCGCGGCACTCACGAAATTCAGTTGGGGAGCTTTGGGCCACTTGACAGTCTGGGCGGCGGCGGTCAGAAAATCCCGCACCTTGGGCAGTGACGGCGGGATCCGCTTGACTTGCTCACTTTCTTCCTGCATGGATTTTCGAAGCTCATCGTCAGGGACCAAATCCAAACCAGTGTGCTGCCGAAAGGGATCGGGCAGCGACAGATAAAAGCCGACTTCGTCTTTTTTCCACGGGGGATCCTTTACCTGGTTTTTCAGATCCTTCAAGCCTGCCTGCAGCAGCCGCAACAGACGCGCGGGTCCGGAGAAGCCGGTGGTAAGCATGGGTACCGGGTGACCGATGGCTGGTTGCCCACCCGCGTCATCCGGTGAGTAGAGCTTGTAGTTCTCGAGTTCCTGGGCACGTCCCAGTCCGGCTCGGGCGGCGGCGCAGGCATTGGCCACATCATGGCCCAAAGATGCCACCATGCCCCGACCGGTAATGCTGATGGTCTCTCCCGACTGTCCGGCCATGGACTAGAGTTCCTTATGGCAGATAAAGCACTCGTCTTTGGGTTCCGGGCCAAAGGTAATCACCGGGCCCTGGAGAACAGGAAAAGGCGGCGTGTTCTTATCGTTGTGAAGCATCAGATCAAAAGCCCGGGGCACATTCTTGCCCTCGATCTTCACATCAAACGAAAAATTGATGAATTCAGCTTTGCCCTTGGTCTTGCCGGAGATCACCCCACCGGCGGATCCGGCCTCATCTCCCATGCTGGTACTGAAGTTGGAATCCTTGAGGCAAACCGGATTACCGTCGATCTTTACCTTTTTGCTACCCTTGGCGGTATCCGACGACTTAGCAATGTTGGGGTAAGGAATCGGGATGGGTCCTGCGGGGCTCGGTGTTTTGCAGACATCCGGAAAGGCGATGGAAATCCCACTGCTGCTCTTATGCACCACCGAAAGGTTATTGACACCAACTGTTACGCCCATGATTTACTACCCCCATCAGCAGTCTGCTGGATGGTTCCAGGATTGCCTGTTGGCCATCCACCAGCATCTCATATTAAAAACCAAAACCGTCTGAAAGTACACTGAGTTACAGACAATGTCAAACCATCCGGCGCCCTCCCAGGGGAGGTTGACAGGAACCGCTTTCCGTGATCCACTTCACTCCAGGGTCGTGAAGACAAGGAGTATTTGATGCAAAGCGCAGTAACCGAGTTGAGCAATCTCAAGGATTTAGGCAACGCTGATCAGGCGGGATGGTGTGTGGGAAACATAGTCCAAATCACCTCCGATGGAAAAGCCTTGGTGGATTTCCCCGGAAATCCAGGAGCCCCGGTCGTTGCCCGATCCGTGGTGGCCACGCCACCCGAGTCATCCAAGGACACCCTGGAAGGTTTTGCAGTGTTGTTGATGCTGGAGAACCAGGATCCCGCCCGACCAATTATTGTCGGCTTTGTCCAGGAGACCCTTTTCCCCACCAAGCCTCAACAAGAGGCCAGCATTCAGGCCGAACGCCCCCTGGAAGCTAAGGTCGACGGGAAAACCGTGGTGCTGAACGCCAAAGAAGAAATGGTTCTGAAATGCGGTAAAAGCACATTGATTCTGAGGAAAGACGGCAAGATTATCGTAAAGGGTGTCGAGGTTATCAGCCGGGCCACTCGGGTCAACAAGATAAAAGGCGCCTCAGTCCAGATAAATTAGGTGCAACCCCAGATTCCACCACACAAAAAAATTGGTTTTCACATTTATGGAATCCTCGGAAAATTCTGCAAATCAGGAATATCCTCAGTTCGCCTTCACCTTGCTTCCCTTGATTATTATATCTTTGGACGCCTTGAGGTTAATCTTACCCTTGCCTTTGACGTTGATGTTTTTCCCTTTGATGTTGATATCTCCGTTATTCTTCAGAACAATGGTGGCCTTGCCTACTTTGATAGAAAGTTCTTCTTTGGCTTGGATAAGGATCTTTTTGGCCTCCAGGAAGTATTCTTCTTTTACTTTGACGGTGGCTTTGGCTCCGGCCTCGAGGCTGTAGTCTTTGCCGGCTTTGACGGTTTTTTTACCGCCAATGCTTTCGCTGCTGTTACCGCCCACGTTCACCGAACGCTTGGTCCCGATGACTTCGGTGCGGGCACCGCCGATGACTTCGGTGCGGGCACCGCCGATTTTTTCGGCTTTATCTTTGCCCACCAACACCCGATAAGCGCCACCAACGCTGAGTTCCTTGTCCGCCCCTACTGACTCGGCTGAATTGACCGATACCACTTCGGTCTTGCTGGCACCCACGGTGAGACTCATGCCGGCACCGATTTTTTCGGTATGATTCGAGCCTACCTCGATGGTTTTATTGGTGCCTACGGTTGTGGATTGATCCACCCCAATGGAAGAAGACTGGTTATTCTGAATGACGGTGTTCCAGTCTTTCTGACCATGCAAGAAGATCTCTTCCGAGCCCTTCTTGTCCTCGAAGCGAAACTCGTTGGAACCACCCCCGCCAATGGAGGAGTTGGATTTGATGGTGCTCTTGGTCTTATCGTCTGGCAGGGTATAGGGCGGCGTGTTGGTGCCGTGGTAAACTTGGCCGGTCACCAGGGGCCGGTCGGGATCCCCATCCAGGAAGCTCACCACGACCTCCTGCCCAATGCGGGGAATATGCAAAGCGCCCCACCCCGCTCCGGTCCAGGCCTGGCTTACCCGGACCCAGCAGGAACTCTTTTCGTTGGACTTACCCTCGCGGTCCCAGTGGAACTGGATCTTTATGCGGCCGTGCTTGTCGGTGTGGATCTCCTCGCCAGGGGGGCCCACCACAATAGCGGTCTGGATGCCCACGATCGTAGGCTTATTGAATGTGCGCTGGGGCCGGTAATTCACCGAAGAGGGAATGCACACAAACTGGTTGGTGTAATCCTGTCCCTTTTCCGCTCCGGAGAATTCTTCTAAAACCTGGGGACTGGATCCCGCGTGGAGAACCTTCACCAGTAAATACTCCTGGTCGAAGTCCGCCTCGGGGATATCGGCATCGCCACCGGGATGCGAAAGTTTGAAGGTGAACCCGGGCACCAGGCGGGAACAACCGCTCTGGCCTTTCGAGGTCTCCTGAAAGACCCGGGCCGCCTCGAGCCTGACCTGAGCCAGTTTCTTACCCACTCCTTCTTCCTGGTAAGTATCCAGATAGTCATAGATCTCCAGCTCTTCGAAGGAGCTCCCCTTGGCCGGCGCGGTCAAATCCAGGGAGGGGCGCTCGAAGTTGTAGTCCTTCAGGGTTACTCTGCCGGAGCGGATTTGCCTGGAACGGTCGAAGCTGGTGACATATTCCTCGGTCGGTTTGCGGCCGTCCGAGACGTTGAGCATGACACTGCCGCCACCTTCGATGGGCTGGTAACAGACCGGGCTGTCTCCAAAGACCAGGGTGTGTTGGTCATCCTCGTGCTCGAAGAAGTAGAAGACGCCGTCTTCTTCAAGCAGGCGCGAGATGAAATTAAGATCCGGCTCGCAGTACTGTACACAGAACTCTCGGGGCTGATACTGGCCCTGGGTTCTGAAATCCAGGCGGTCGCTGGATATGCCGGCTTCCTTCAGGACCTGCTTTACAATGTCGGCTGTGCTCATATTCTGGAAGATGCGGCTGTTCTGCTTCAGGGCCAACAGGCTCAACGGCGGCTGTAGCTGGGCCCGGTACAGCCTGAACCGCCCCCGGGTTCCCACTTGCATGAATTGGGTGATCATGCCGTGGATGTACCGATCGACTCCGTCCCCGAAGATGGTCAGCATGGCCGGTTCGCCGATGACGTCGTCGAAAGCAACTTCGGTCTTGGATGCCAGGATCAATTTGACATCAAAGGGTGCGGAGATTTCTTCCCGGGCGCTGAAGTCCACCACTCTCAGGCTGATACCGGAAACTTCTAAAGCAAAGAGAGCCTCGTTAGCAGCTCTGGTTACGGGCATGGGTTACCTCAGGCACTCAATTCCATAGTCAGGGCATTTGTCCCACTTTCCTGTCTGCCGGTCACCTTACTCACGAACGCTGAGTCTATACGACGTTTTAGAAGCACGCCAGGGAAATTTCATCATCCGGCATGTGAGCTGCTCTTGACCAGTGCCAATGTTATGGATTTTCGGCATCCATAGATTAGTCTCTCGTTTTTATTGTAATATTCGGGCGAACTCAACACCGGAGAAATCTTTGGTTTTTTCGCTGGCGCTGTGAGGTAACCTCGGTATAGTTAGCCTTCGGAGGTGTTGGATGGATTTTGCGTTAATCGCAGCTCTGGTCATGCTCCTGGTGACAAGCAGCGTCGCGCTTGTATTCCGGCGACGCGTGGCCCAGGCCAAGAGGCGTATCGCGGAACTCGAGGCGGATTTACAGAACAAGCCCATTCAGGCCCGGCCGACCGATGGCTCATCCCCCCGGCCAGCCGATATAGAACCTGAATCCGTTCCTGCGGCCCGGGAGCCTTCCCCCGACCCCAATGATCCGACCCGCCGGTACGCGGCCAGAATGGTTCGAGAGGCACACGAGATGATCCGCTACCTGAGCCTGGAGGCACGCCCCGATCTCCAGCAACCTACTGTCTACCGGGTGACCCTGGATCTGCAGACCCCCCCCGACATCCAGGCGGCCCGCTACGTGGAGAAACACCCATTTGACTGCGTGCACGGAATTAGCATCCATGAAAACAACGCCGTGCTGCTCATCGACTCCAAAAAGAGTCCACCGGCCTAGAGGTGAAAGCAGTCAGCATTTCCACCCGACCGGGAGGGATTTTCCTGAAGGCAGAATCACAAAGAAACTTGATCGCCGGGTGACTTACTTGAGTCTGACGCTGTAGACTTCAGCGTCGTCGGCCTCGGGGTGGGGACCGAAGACCAGAGATTTCGGGCATTCCTTGACTCCCACGAAATAGGAATCCGACTCGGTGAGCTGGTTCTTGAGCGCCCAGGCAATATACTGGTCGCCGCCCAACTCCAGCTTCAGCCCCTGCGAGGGATACTCCAACACGGCCTTCTGGGGCAGGACTTCCCTGGGGCCCACCCCGTGGGCGTGAATCTTGCCATCCATGACCCCCAACATGGCCCCGGCCCAGGTATGACCCTGGCTCGGGCCCACCTCGAACCAGGTGCCCAGTCCGGGAAGTCCGTATATATTCAGGCGGTAGTCGGATGCCACCTGGGGAACCGGAGTGTTGGCCTTGGCCACCAGCTTGGCTCCCGTGGCGGGCGTACCGGCTCCGAGGATGTCCGCGCCCTTCAAGGGAGTGGGAAGCGATTCGGGGCTGAGTTCCCCCTGGGTAACCATCAGCAGAATGGGAAACCCGTGGCCCTTTTGCGCCTGCAGGCCGATGGCGATCAGCGAGAGTCCAAAACGAAAGGAATCCCGCTCGAAATCCTCCTGTGTGCCCAGGATTACCCACACAGCCACCTCGGGTTTTTTGAGCTCATCGAGGACCGCGGCCCAGACCGCCTTTTCCAGGTCGTCAACCCAGTAGTGGCCCAGGGCGTCCAGGCCGTATTTCACGACGGTCTGCTGAAGCTCGCCGGTGGCCGGCTTACCGGTTTCCTGGTTGAGGGAAGTTATCCACACGGCCTTGGTCATTAGTTACCTGCTTTCTGGTCGGTGTTGAATTCAACCTGGAAGGCGCCCTGCTCTCCTACGTCCAGGCTGACCCCGGACGGCATACTGCCCTCGGCCAGGTGGGAGAGTATGGTCCGCGACAGTTGGGGAAGCACGTTGCCGTTAAGGATATACTCGATGTTGCGCGCCCCGGTCTCCACCTCGGTACAGCGCGCGGCAATCTGGTCCACTACCGCGGGGGTGTAGTTGAAGGCCATCTTGTTGTTTTCCATCAGAGTGCGGCTCAGGCTCGAGAGCTTCAGCTCCACGATGGTCTTCATGGCCTCTGGGTCGAGGCTGAAGAAAGGAATCACGCTCATCCGAGCCAGCAGGGCGGGCTTGAAGTGAGCAGACAGGATGGGCCGTACCGCACCCAGTACCGCATCCACCGGGATGGGCTCTCCTCCCGCGGTCATTTCCTGGATAACGTCGGTGGCCAGGTTGGAAGTCAGGATCATCACCGTGTTCTTGAAGTTGATCTCCTTGCCCTCGCCGTCGGTGAGGGTTCCCTTGTCGAACACCTGGTAGAAGAGGTTCATGACGTCCAGGTGAGCCTTTTCCACCTCGTCCAGCAGCACCACGGAGTAGGGCTGCTGCCGGACGGCTTCGGTGAGCATACCGCCTTCCCCAAAGCCCACGTAACCCGGAGGCGCGCCGATGAGCCGGCTGGTTGAGTGCGACTCCTGGAACTCGCTCATGTTTACGGTGACCACGTTGCGTTCACCTCCGAACAACTGCTCGGCCAGGGCCAGGGCGGTCTCGGTCTTGCCCACCCCGCTGGGGCCCACCAGCAAAAACACTCCCATCGGCGTGTTGGGATTCTTGATGCCCGCCTTGGCCGCCCGAATAACCTCGGCCATGGCGTCCAGGGCGTGGTCCTGGCCCTTGATACGCTCCTTGAGCCGGTCCTGCAGGTGAATGACTGTCTGGGCCTGGTCTCTGAGCATGCGACCCACGGGAATGCTGGTCCAGTCCGAGACCACCTGGGCGACTACGTCCGGGCTCACCTCTACCTGCACCAGTGGAGTATCTCCCTGCAGTGAAACCAGCTTCTGGCCGGCCTGATCCAATTGCTGTTTCAGCTCGGTGTTGCCGGACTCGGGTTTGTCTTCCACCGCGTCCTGGATCTGGTTGCGCAGCGCGATCACCTGATGGGCCGCCTCGCGCTCTTGTTTCCAATGGGCCTCGATCTCTTCCGCGTTGTGCCGGGCCTTTTCCCGGTCATCGGTGAGTTGCCGGTAGATCTCTAAGTCGATCTCCCGGCCATGGGATTGATCTCGGTCCAGGGCCTTGATCTGTCGCTCCAGGGCCTGGATGATGCGCTCCTGGTCTTCGAGCTTGGCGGGCTTGGCCGAAAGGTTGACCTTGATACGGGCGCAGCTGGTGTCCAGCAAGTCGATGGCCTTGTCCGGCAGGAATCGTCCCGAAATATAGCGGTCAGCCAGCACGGCGGCCTGCTCGACCGCGTCGTCGCGCACAACCACCTGGTGAGAGGCCTCGTATTTGTCCTTCAAACCCCGGAGAATCAGGGTGGCGGTCTCCACGTCGGGCTCGGGGAGTGTCACCAGCTGGAACCGGCGGGCCAGCGCCGGGTCTTTCTCGAAGTACTTCTTGTACTCGCTCCAGGTGGTGGCCGCGCAGGTACGCAACTCGCCGCGCGCCAGGGCCGGTTTGAGCAGGTTGGCCGCGTCTCCGCCACCCGCCTTGCCACCGGCGCCGATCAGGGTATGCGCCTCGTCTATGAAAAGGATCACCGGCTTCTCCGAGCCCTTGATCTCGGAAAGCACTCCCCTGAGCCGATTCTCGAACTCGCCCTTCATGCCCGCCCCGGCCTCCAGGGCTCCCATGTCCAGACCCAAAAGAGTGGTGTCGGCCAACATCTGAGGTACGTCGCCCTCTACGATACGCAGCGCCAGCCCCTCGATGACGGCGGTTTTGCCCACGCCGGGCTCACCCACCAGAATGGGATTGTTCTTGCGCCGCCGGGCCAGGATGTCCACTATTTTGCGAATCTCGGAGTCGCGGCCGAATACCGGGTCGATCTTGCCGTCGCCGGCCTGGGCCGTAAAATCGGTACAGAACTGCTCGGTGAATCCCTGGCCCGCGGCCCCGGGTGCGGCCCCCTTCTCCGGGGTTGCAGCCGCGGCGGCGGATCTTTGCTCCGAGGATCCCTTGACAATGCTCCAGAATTCTTTGAGCAGGGATTCGGATCCGATGGCCGAAAGCAAGTCGGCATAACGTCCCGAAGCAAAGAATGTGGGCCTGGACACAAAGGCCAGCAGCAAGGCGCCTGAACGCAGCCGGGCTTCTCCCAGATCGATAGAGGCAAACATCCAGGCCCGCTCGAACAGCTCCATCAGCAGCGGAGAGAAGACCGGCTTGCCGGAGTTGCCGGCCTTGAGATCCTCCAGGGTGTCGGTCAAGGCCGCGGACAGGCGTCCGGGATCCATCTCGAAACGCCGCAGGATCAGACCCAGATCGCAGGTGGGATCCGCCAGGGCCTTCAGCAGGAAGTGCTCCACCGTGACCTCGTAGTGGGTGCGGGAGACGCACAGACCCGCAGCCGAGTGTAAAGCGTTGGTGCAAAACCCATTCAACTTGGACAAGAGGGACTTCATGTCGACATTTATCATGACTCACTCCTCTGTTGGTAAGATCCGAATTCCAGGATCAATACAAGTATCTCGATATTGCGCCCAGGAGCGCCTTTATTGACATTGAAACGTAATGGCTACCTCCCCCTCGAACCTCGGCCCCGAGAAAACCCAACTGTCCTTGCCCAGGCCCGAGCCCTTGGGCTGGCCCAGTATCACGGTGTGAATCGCCTCGGGATTCAGGATGAGCTTGAGCTCGCAATCCATGGGCTGGTTCAGGTAGGCATTCATCAATGATCCAAACTCCTGATTCAATGGAGCGCCCGGGAGCAATCCATAGAATTTGTCTTCTTCCAGGGGCCCGGCGGTAATACGTATCTTGCCCATGCGGTCTTCTATTTGGGCACCCAGGTAGCAATCTTCTCCCAGACTGGCTCCTTGCCCACCCAGGCGACAGCGTTGGTCCGCGGGAATCTCCACCCAATGCTTCAGGCAAGGAGTGATTTCCAGGCTGGGCACCTCTAAAGCGTCGGATAGCAAGGTTCGAAGCCCCAGAGCCGAGCGGGGAGACTGAGAAAACAGCCCCAAGTAACGCAGCAATCTCCGGGGCCGGGGAACGCTCCGGCGGAGCGATTCCGATCCCAGCCCCACCAGGCAGAAAAGCCGCTCGAGGCAATCCTGATCCTCTTCCTCGGATACCCGCAAGGCCCAGCGATACTTGCTCCAGGTTTGAAACAGCAGACGATAAATGGGCCCGCTCAGAATGTCCAGAAAGTCCCGGGCCACCACCTGGTCATCCATCTCTTCCCGGATCAGGTCCTCGGTGTAATGGGTGGGCAGCGGCGAGGAGACTCCGTAGAGGCCCAGAAAAGACACCGAGACCAGGAAGCGCCTCACCTGGTCAATTGAACTCTCCACTACATCCACCACGTCGGTCCCCGGGAACCCCAGAGACAGATGAGGCCTTGCCCGCAGCTGTTCCCTGAGAAACTTGTCGCTGGCGATTGGCCGGTCTTGATTGGCGCGCAAGCGCAAGAGCCTGACCACCTGATAGAAGGAGTAACTAGAAGGATTCTCGAAAAGATCGCCGTTCAAATCAGCGGGCGATCTCCTATCCGCACCGGCCATGTGGTGATCTCTCCTGTAACCGAATCTTTCATCTTGAAATGGGAAAAGCTGTTGATGCTGGCGTATGCTCCCAGGAACATGTCCAGTATGGTTCCAAAAAGGTAAAGATCGCCGGTGCCCGCGAAATGGCTTGAGTCCACCTCCATCAGGATCTCTTGACCCTGCATGGGCAACCCTGACACCAGGCGTTTGACCGTCCTCACCTCCACACCGGTAATACCTTCGATCCGTCTCTGGTTGGCTACGATGGTGGTTCGGTCCCGACCTTCTGGAAAGATGTAGAGCCTGAGCAACTGCTTGAGATTGTCGCGGTTCGCCAGCGACAACATATTCAAGGACAGATGAGACAGGAATCGCCACAAGAGGTTCCGATCCAGGGGCGGCTGCTGTGGCAAGGTGGGGGCCCGTATGTTTTTGAACTCGCACAGGTCCGGCGAAGTTGCAGTGGGTCGGCAGATGTCACCCAGCTTGAGGCTTTCGGGCAGAGACGCGTTGGTACACAGCAGCTCTATCGACAGAGTCTCCATGGTCGGGGGACCGGCCCGGGGAGGATAAACCACCGAAAGGAAGGTCTCGGCCTCCGGACGCACTTGAGACAATCGGCGATTGATTGTGTAGTGACCCATGCCCTTCTCGTCGGCGGTAAAGAGTTCGAAGGGAGTGTATTCCCTGCGGCGGGCGGTTCCGGGAGCCAACCCGGTGACCCTCTCTACCGAGTACACCTGGTAGTGAGAAGGATCGTCTCCGCCGGGAGTGATGCGGTACTCGGTTTGCTTATGGTCGAGGTTGACAGGATCGGCATCGTGCGAGAACAGATTGGTCGCCGGAGATGCAAACAACACGAAGTTTTCTCTCTTTATGGCCGGCAGAACCGCGGGCAGTTTGCCGAACTGGAATTCCATGGAGAACTGGTTGCCCGCCCCCCGGTCTTGCCAGCTGTCTAAGCCGGTTATGTCGACAAACAAGAACTTCTCCGGCAGCAGGAAATACTCTTGAAGCAGCCGGTATCCGGGATAGGCGTGTCCCGGATAGGGAAACAGGCCTTCCGAAGTGCCGAGTCCCACTGGCTTCTGGAAGTCGGCGGGTAATTCAGTGGACGACCCGCCCGGGGATGCCCAGATCCGGGCTCTCTGCACATGCTTGAAAAAAAGGCTGCGAATGGTGGCGGCCTCGGGATAGGTGCCGGCTATGTACAGCCGGACGCTCTTTTTCTGCCACTCGGCCAGCGTCAGGCCGGCCAATTCGAAACCCAGGTGCAGGCGGGCAGGCTGGCCCGGCTGTTGCTTGAAAACCGCCTCGGTGATCCGCAGCGGGGAGACCTCCACGTCATAGCAAGTTCTGAAAATGCACTGGGTGCCCTCCACCGCGACCGAGGCCAACTCGGTTCCCGCCGGGATGTTCAGAGATTCCCTGAGCCCCGGCAGGGGAGCGAATTTTATCAGGGTGGTTGCGGGCAGGGGTCTGAGGTAATGGGGGAAAGTCAACTGGATCAGCCCATGGATGACCTCGGGGAACTCGTCGTCCAGCTTTTCCCGCAACATACCGGTCAGGAAGGCCGTGCCTTCCAAAAGGCGCTCAACGTCCGGGTCCTGGGTGGGTCCGGACAGCATGGGAGCCAGGGCCGGATGAGCCCTGGCGAACTCCACGGCGAGCTCCCTCAGGTGCACCAGCTCCTTCTGGTAATATCGTTCAACCATGGCTCCCTGGTCCTCCAGCTACTGACTCACTGTAATCCTGCCGTCTGGGTCCACCACTGTGGCAAAGGTGACCGGAACATACACGTTGTCTTCCATGGTCAGCTTGCCCGCAATCCTGAAGTGCAGCTCGAAGGAGTCGCTTTGCCGCGGATCGACTCTGACTTTGATTCCGCTCAGGCGGGGTTCGAACTTCTGGATAACCCGGGAGATGGATCGAGCCAGATCCTTCACCGCCCCCGAGGAAAAGGCCATTACCAGGTCGGTGAAGTCCGGCATTCCGTAGTCATCGCCAATCAGGGCATTACCCTGGCGCGTGTTCAGCACCTTCTGAAGGTGACGCAGGATGGATTCCACCACCTGAGCAGAGTTGGTCAACCCTCGATAGTTGGGATTCGCCTCGATCCGCCGAATTCTTTCTAGCAGACGCTCTTTGGGCATGCGCGTCTCCAGTCGGATTCACCTGCATGTAACCGATACTCGTCAGCCGCCCTTGGGCTCCTTCCAGTCATCCACTGCTTCCCGGCTGGCAATATTGTGGGTCCAGGTGATCCGCGAGTAGGTGAACGAGACCTCTTCCATGTCGTGGTAGGGTTTGTTCTCCTCCAGGAAGGCCAGGGGCTTGTAGTGCTTCATGGAAACCACGATGGAGTTCTCCAGCTTGATGGTGAAGAAGACTTCCTCCATGCCCTTATCGTTGATCCTCTTGTAAACCAGCTCCCAGGACTTCATGTGCTCTCCGGTGGCGCAGGCCTGGTAGAGCTGGGGAGTGGCTGGATCCATCCGCTTTATGATCTTGAACGGGCCGTGTACCCGCTGACCGGTAGGCAAGCCGGTCAGAGGATCGGTGGGTATGCCGATCTTTGACTCGGTGCCGTAGACCAGGATCCAGTTCAGGTTGGCCTTCTGGGCGCAATCTCCCTCGATGGATCCCTGTTCAATGCCTTCTAATTTCAGATAACTCGTCATTGCCATGATTTTCTCCCCTTTCCGCAAGTGATCGTCAAAGTTACTGCTTGTCCAGTTTACCAACCAAAGACAAGGTAAAAGACGCGCCCATGAACTTGAAGTGGGGCACGACCTTCATGGATACCCGATACCAGCCCGGATCACCTTCCACATCGGTCACGTCAATCTGGGCCTTGCGCAGTGGTCTGCGGCTGCGCACCGCCTGGGATGGATTGCCCATATCAGAGATGTACTGGGAGATCCACTTGTTAAGCTCGTCCTCCAACTCTCCCCGGCCCTTCCAGCTACCCAGGTTCTCGCGCTGGATGACCTTGAGATAGTGCGCCAGACGGTTGACTACCATCATGTAGGGGAACTGGGTGCCCAGCTTGAAGTTGGTCTCGGCTTCCTTACCCTCCTTGGTGTTTCCGAAGGTCTTGGGTCTCTGGACCGAGTTGGCCGAGAAGAAGGTGGCGTTGTCCTTGCCCTTGCGCATGGTCAAGGCCATGAAACCTTCCTCGGCCAGGATGAATTCCATACGATCGGAAACCTCCACCTGGGTGGGGATCTTGGCCTGGACGGCTCCCATGGCCTCATACTCATAGACCGGCATGTCTTCCACGGTGCCACCGCCGCGGGGTCCGATGATATTGGCGCACAGCCGGTAACTGGCGAAGCTGGCGGTCATGCGGCTGGCAAAGGTGAACGCCGTGTTACCCCAACAAAAATCGTCATCGCCCGGGCCCACCTCTTCCTTGAAGGTGAAGCTCTTGGCCGGTACGGTGTCCGGCGAGTAAGGCAGGCGCAGCAGAAACCGGGGCAGGGTTAGGCCCACGTAACGCGAGTCTTCGGACTCCCGAAATCCCTGCCACTTGGCATGGCGCTCAAGCGTGGACTTGATGTCCTTCATTCCGGCAAGCTCGGAGAAAGAGTCGATCTTGAAGAACTCCTCATTGGCCGCGGCAATGAACGGCGCATGGGCCATGGCGGCCACGCTGGCCACGTAACCCAGCAGCTTCATGTCCTGGGCCCCAGGGCCGAAGTCGTAGTTGGCAATGATGCCGCCGTAAGGCTCACCGCCGTGAGTGCCATATTCGGCGGTATAGGCGGTCTTGTACAGCCCGGACTTGACTACGTCCATCTTGTCCTTGAAATCGTCCAGAAGATCGTCCTTGCTCACGTTCACCACGGAGATCTTGATGTTCTCCTTGAAGTTGGTGTTCTCCACCAGATACTTGAGCGACAGCCAGGAGGACTCCAGCTTCTGGAAATCCTTGGTATGCAGGATGGCGCTGACCTGGGAGCTCATCTTATGATCGATATTGGCGATCATCTCGTCCACGATGGCCCCGCTGATCTTCTGGCCTTCGCGGCCCGGCTTGAGCATCTCGTCGATGAAGGCCTGGACTCCCACCCGGGTAAGTGAATATTCCTCGTCCTTGGGTTTGATCTTGGTAGCTTCAACTATCTGATCCAGAAGTGACGAGCCATCTTCGACCGCCTCTTCTGCTGCTTGTGTCTTTTCTTTTTCTACATCGGCCATGATTCGCCTCCTCATTTCTCTTCGTCAATGCCCAGTTCCTTGAGCAGCCGCTCACGGGCCCCTTGGTCGGAAATCAGCGACTGGAGTTTCTTCCTGAATGCCGGCACGTTGCCCAGCGGTGCCTTGAGAGCCTTGAGCGCCTCGCGCAACTCCAGCAGCTTGGCTAGTTCGGGTACCTTCTTGATAATCCGATCCGGTTCGAAATCCTTGATGTGGTTGATGTTCAGCTTCACCGCCATCTCTTCGCCCTCCACCTCGGAGAGCTTGTTGGGCACGGTGATATCCAGCGCGATCTTCTGCTCTTTGAGGACATCGTTGAAGTTGTTGGGATCCACGTTGATGGGATCGCGATCTTCCACCTCGCGGTCGTCCTCTTTCTGGTTGAAATCTCCCAGGACTAGAAGCCTGAACGGAAGCTCCACTTCTTCCTGGGCATCACCGGTTGCCGGCCGGTAGACGATATTGACACGTTCCTTAGGTGCCACTGAGAGTTCTTTTGCCATGGACCACTCCTTATATGGTGATGTTTTCCAAACTACTTTTTTTCCCGCGGATCGCTATTCCCGAAGTTTTCATGATTTGCTCTTGATTTGCAAGGCGGCCGCCGGGTTGATCTGGACTATCCGGTCGAAAGCCCCGGCTCCCTTCTCCTGGGCCTCGGGCCGGGCGTCTCCGGACAACCCCTGATGGACCAGCATCAGGGCCTGGAGGGCCAGCCTGGGATCCCACTGCTCCAGTTGGTACTCCTCAACCTGGCTAAGCAGTTGCTCCAGGTGCGGACGGGCCAGATCAATCTGACCGGCACCGAGCAGGAGTTGGGCCAGGGCGATGCGCCAGGTGAAACGCTCCTGACCCGAGCCGCCCCTAGCCAGGTGATGGTGCAGCAGCATCACGGCCTCGGAAAGCTGCTTGTCCTTTATCAGCCCCTGGGCTTCAAGAAACACCTCGGCCACTTCGGCCTCGATGCCCGAGCCGTCACCGTTGGCGGCCAAAATCGGGGAGGCAGCGGCTTCCTGAGCGGTGATGGAATTCAGCCAGGCCCGGGTTTCCGGGTCGGCGAAGGGGGTACCGTCGGAAAAAGCCAGGTTTTCCAAGCCAGACAGCCGGCCGAAGTAAAGGACGGTCTGACCGGCTACCGCTTCCATGGCCATCTGATACCTGCCCCCCAACTGCTCTAGGGCCTGGAAGGTAAAGCGGCTCAGATCCAGCCAGAACAGAAACTCGCCCACTCGCTCCTCGGCCTGACCGATCGCCGCCTCATAGTCGTGGCCGGTCAGCAATCTCTCGATCCCACTGCGAACCATGGCATCCGGCGGCGGCAGGGCTGTCTGGTTACCGCTGGTGGTCGGAGGGGGCAGGCCTACGGTAAGCCAGGAGCCGATACGGATTAAATGATAGGCCAGAGGGTTGGACGGATCCTGGCGCAAGAGTTGATCGGACACCAAAACCAGCTGACGCAGGTTGGTCTCCAGCGCTCGCTCGGCATCCTGGGGCGTATCGATATCACCGGTGGATAACGGGGCGGCCGGAGGTTTTGGCGTATCCGGAGCTGGAGGCGCCGGTGTTTGCGCGGGAGCCGGGTCAGCCACTGCGGCGGCCTGGGTAGGCCAACTTCTCAGATAACTGCCCAGGCGGGAAATGTCCGGGGCGTCCTCAATCTTTTCCGACAGAAGCCGTCCGAGCTCTTCCAGTTGACCGAGGGTGGTGTTTACCAACTCCTCGGGAACCGGAGTCTCGGAACCGGCCGCCAGGAAGGACTCGGTGCGTTCGAACCACCACTCCAGGGCACCGCGGCGCCCCCGCGGCTTGGACGGGTAAAAGCTGTCCCAGAAATTGTCCGTAAGATCCTTTAGAATCATCAGTCCGGAGGATAGTCCCTCCAGACCGCGGGTTCTCGCCAGGGCCACGGCCAGGTAGACGGCAACCCGGAGGCTCTTGAATTTCTCGGCCAGGATGAATTCTGAGAATTCGACCACCCGGTCCCAGTCGACGCCTCCGCCGGCAACCGACGGTACCGAGAGTTTTCGGATCTCATCTTCCAGGTTGTCGAACTCCGCCAGTTCGTCGGACGTGTCGATACCCGCGGGATTCTCCGGGCTGATCGGCTGTTTTCCTAGTTGTTGCAAATCCATGCTATCGGGTTTCCCTCCCTTTGCACTCACACCCCGGCGCCGCTCTTCACTTGAAAAGCCGGGTGGGTTTCTGGATTATAGCCCGAGGTGTTCGTGGCAACGTAATCGAACTCAACTTACCAACGGCCTTGGCGTCCTGGCCGGAGAATTTGTACTTGACCGTGATGCTGCGAACGCCATGTCTTTTGAGTTTCTCCCGGTCTTCTCGAGAAAATCTTTCACCAACGAACACCCGCGCTCCCGTGCGAAAATCCTTCATGAAATCGCGGAACCCATAGGCCCCCTTGTAAACCCTGGAGACCCTGAATCCCTTCTTGAAAAACATCTCCAGCCTCACATCTCCACAGGTCCCCGGCTTCCACGTGAACGACTGCGGGGGTTTGCCAAAATTCCGGTTCTCTAGCTTCTGCAATTCCATATCACCGCACTGCAGAGTTAGCACGGTCTTAGAGATCTTTCCCCCTTCAGCACCGGTGGGCTTGAACCTAACCTTGATCTTGTACTCGTCCTTGACCTTCCCGGAGGTCAGTCTGAATCCCTTGTTCACAAATTCCAGGAACTTCTGACTGAAGGGAAAGCGGTTGCCCAGGGCCCTCTTGGGCACGTATCTGCCGCTGGTGGCCTGATATTCAATGAAGGTACTACCCGGGCTCTCCTTGACGAATTTCCGGACCACTCCGCCCTCTCCGAACAGTGCATCCTTGAGATCCGGCCCGCTCAAGCCGTCTGCCCGGGACAACACCTTTTCTCTCCATTGCTCCTGGATCCTGTCACGGGTCACTGCCCCCGCGTAGTTGAGCTGGTAAGCCACGGGCCCGGCCAGCAACGCCAGGTAGGGGTTTCTTTCTCGAGACTGGTTATAAAGGCGTTCGATCTTCTTGTATGCGGTATAGGATTCAAATAGGGGGTTCGACCGCTCGCGTTGATAGAGCTTGGAGAACATCTTGTAAGTGTCCTTGTCCGACTTGACCTTCTTGCCGACTTCTTTCAGCCATTTCACATAGGCTGCCAGCTTCTGTGGCATTTTGGCTGTTATCGCTTTATCTGAAAAGCGGCGTTGATTCGGTTTCTCGTCGTCTGCCGTACTCCCCTCTTTGTTGGCCATCAAAACACCCTCAGCCAATTTCCGATTACGTGGGAATTCAGTCGCCCACTTGACCCACTTTTGTGCTTCGTCCTTATGGGGCAAGTCCGACAGGTGGTCTGCCATGCTGTCTAGCAACCTGAAGTAAGGATTCTTCTTAGGATCTCCCATGTCCTGGGCCAACTGGATGCGTTCGGATTCCTCAAGCTGCCGGGAATCCAGTATGAAATTCTTACAGAACCTGCGCCAGGCCTTCAGGTATTGGCTTTGATACCAGTTCTGGAATTTATTCTTGCGGCCAAGCAGCTTGCCGTGGTTGATGTCATCGTCCACCAGCAGTTCCAGGGTGCGATCAATGAACCCGAAAATTTTCTTTTGCCCCTCGCGGGTATAGGCCCTGGGAACGTAGTTATATTCCGCTGCCTCTGTTTCGCGTCCCCAGAACTGGGCCATGGTGATTTTTTTGATGTCCGGCAGCAGGTTGGCCCAGCCGACCAACCAGTTGAGATTCTCGCCCTTGACCGCCAAGGTTATCAGATTTCCGGTCAGGTCTGTTTTTTCTTGCTCCAGCATCTCGCGGTTCTGATCCCACAGCAGGTAACCCTGGTAGAGGGCAAACATGTGCTCGGAGACCATATCCGGGATAAGCCTTACGTCGATGGCCCTCAGGTCTTTGAAGATGCTTTCAGAGGCGCTTTTCAATTCCTTCAGCAGTTGGTCCCCGTCCTGGTCTTTGCTCAGCCTGGTCTTCAGCAGGCCAACCCGGGTTTGCAGATGCTCGGCGTATTTGCCTATGAATTCTTTAGAGGCTTCCACCGACAGGTTTTTGATATTGTCGGTGATTCTCTTATCCAGTTCGTCCAGGAAGTGCTTACGCAGTAACTGACAGAAAGCCTTCTTGGCCGCCTCGGTCAGCCTTTCGCTGGCATCCAGGCCCATATCAATGGGAATGCCTTTCTCGGTCTCCTTATGCAACTTGGTGAGCTTGGCCTGGAATTTAGCCATGCGGTCGGCGTTTTCTTCCTGTTTGGCCTCCTGGGCGTCAACTTCCCCGCCGGCTTCCAGTGAGGGAAACTCCAGATCGTGCTTGAAAGAATCAATGATACCCAGGTTCTTGAAGAACGAAATGGTCAGCAATCCCGCGATGAAGATCATGATGGCTATCCATGCAGCCACACCGATGGTCTTGATTTTGCGCTGGGTGGCCACCGCCTCCATCAGGGGGGCCAACAGCTCCTTGTCACCCGGCAGAATTTTGGAGAAGAAATCCCTCAGAAACAGCCCCCTGAAGCCGCCCGGACGCTCCTTCTGGCTCGACTGGAAAGCACTCAGGGATGCCGGCAGCTTGACATCGGAGGTCTCCTGCCTGGCACTGGAGAAGTAGATCCCTCTCAGGATGGGATCTTCGTGGTACCCGCTCTTTTGGAAAATCGCCTCCACGAAACGTCCCAGGCCGGGCTTGAGCTTGGCAAACTCTTCGGGCAGAAGCAAGATTCCGGGGTCGGGCTCTTCTCCGCGGTGCAGAAGCAGCACTTCCAGGCCCCGGATGCGATCAGGGATCTCGACGAAAGTCCTTTCCAGCACACCGACCGCGTCCGCTCTCAAGGCCGAGTTGGCGCGGCCCATGGCTGAACCCAGGGCCTCCTCGGGAAGCTGATCGCATAAGGCCATCACCCCGAACATCTGATCGATCTTGGTAACCAGCACATATACCGGAAACCGGGTTCCAAAGGCACGCATCAACTCGTTGATGCGGCGGCGGATGGTGCGGCCGTAATCGGCCAGGGCGTCGGGCTCGGCATTCACCAGCTTGTCGGCCGCCACGGTGACAATCAGGCCGTTGATGGGTTTTCTCTTGCGATACTTGGCCAGAAGCATCACGAACTCGCGCCACTCCGGCTTGTCCTGATCTTCATCGGCCCAAACGGTGTAACGTCCCGCCGTGTCCAAAATCAGGGATTTCTCGAAGAACCACCAGTCACAGTTGCCGGTTCCCGAGGTTGCCGAGGACGGGCTCACGTCGGTCAGTGCAGAATGCAGCCGCGAGCCCTTGATGGCCGCGGTCTTCCCCGAACCCGGCTCGCCCATGATCATAAACCAGGGCTGCACCTGGTAGGCCTGTCCCTTCTTTTTCATGTGGGCGCGCCTGAGCGCCTCCATGGCGTCTTTCCAGCGCTTCTGCAGATCGCCTATGGCCTGCTGGTCCGCGGCAACCACATGTTTGGCGGCATCCTCCTCTTCGTCCATGATGCCGCCGACGAACTTCTTGTCACTGCGCCGAAAAAGCCATTTCTTCAGAAAGAAGATCCCCAGGGCCAAAGCGGACATTCCCACGCCGAGGATCGCCACCGAGATCCACTGCCACTCGCCCCAGGTTCTCGCCATGATGCAAATGACCAGAATGACAAGTACGATGGCGGTCAGGATCAATGCCGGCTTGACGTATCTCCTCATCCGTGTCCCTCGGTGACCTTTCGCTGCTCTACTGGGCTGACTCCAGAATGCCTTGAACCATGCCGTCAAGAATGCCGCTATAGATCCAGTACAGGATCAGCACCAGCAACGGCGTACCGAAAATCAGGCCCAGGCTTACCAGGGGTTGCCACTTCCACTTCTTCTGGCTTCCCTTTTTCAGCGGCATGCTGGTTGGGTAGGCTGCCGGGAAAAGGGACTTTCCCATAAGTTCCTGATCGCCGGGTTTGCCGCCCCACAAGTGCTGGTAATTATGCTGCTTGAGCTCTTCCAAGGCAGCGGTGTCGTCCTGGTAGAAGGGTCCGGTGAATCCCATGGCCAGGCACAGGGAGTAGATTTCCCGTACCGATTTTTTCTCAGGCCCGAGTTTCCGCAAGCGCTCGACGAACTCCTCGCCGGCGTTGGTGGTATTGAAAAAACGTCGCTGCAAAGGCTGTTTGAGCCATTCCATTCGACCTTCCCAGGAGGAGGTCAGGATGGCTTCATCCACCCAGGCACACACGGCAAACTTGGCGTTTTCGTAGTCGGTGGCACTTACGCCGTCCTCGCCGGCGGCCGAAGACGTACGAGGTCTTGCAGCGGGTGGGAAAGCCGGCGCCGGGGAGGCGGATGTGACTACGCCGACCTCGCCGGCGACCGAAGACGTACGGGGTCTTGCAGCGGGTGGGAAAGCCGGCGCCGGGGGGGCGGAGGTGACCGGTTCATGCGCTGAGTGCATGGGGGCTGCCGGCTGGTCGGTGACCGCCAGGTTGAAGGTAATGAAGGTATCACCCACCCGCAGCTTGTCTCCGTCGCTAAGCACCTGCTGCTCGATGGGCTGGTTGTTGACCTCTGTGCCGTTTCCCGATTTGAGATCCACCACGTACCATAAGCCGTCGTTTCTGTGATCAATCCGGCAGTGTCTGCGAGATGCCAGATTGTCATTGATCACGGCGTTGCACTCTATAGCTCGGCCCAGCACGAATGGGTCCCGGTTGACCTCCACGGAGGAAGACCCCTGGGCACTCTCTATGATCAATACCGGGTTCGATACCTGAACCGCGGGTCTCAATACCGTCCTGGCGGCCGAGTCTGTCTGCGGCGTGAGATTTCCGCCTCCGGCCGGAGGCGGATCGGCAACCACGGGTATCTGGCTGCCGGGCGTACCCGCTGGATAGCTCTGACCGATCTGGTCGGCCTCGGCGAATAATTTATCCAGATCGCCTCTGACCGCCTCGAAGGAAAGGCCGGAGCGGTCCTCGCTCTCGATCAGATACGAAGTGTATGCGATGACTTCCTGGAAACAAGCGATCAGAGACATCAGGCTTATTCCTTCGCCACGATTATCTCGGCCACCAGGTCGGCTGGCGATCGGTCCCAGTACAGGAGCAGACCCTCGGTTTGCTCTACGCCGGCCCATAAGCGGCTATTGGTGTCTATGCGGAAGAAGTGGGTGTTGGTGCGTTGGGGCAAGCCCGGCGGAGTTCCCGGATGGTAGCTAAGCGAAATGCCGGGCAGCGCCCGGGCGATCAGAGTGGGTAAGGTCTGGGAGGTGGCCAGCTTGACCACCTGGCCGACGGCGCTCTTGACCACGGCGGCGTTGCTCTCGGTCTGCAGAACCAGCCAGAAGGCGTTCTGCGGATCAATCAGATCCTTGGGTATGCTGGCGTTGTAGTAGTTGCCGTCAAAATCCATCCGGATCAGGTGCTCGGGCCCGGACACCAGGCCCTCGAGCAGCCTGCCGATGAGCTGATGCGCGGCCGAGAAGCACGGCCAGCAGTTCTGGTGGTTGTAGGGCGGCAGGGCCGACGTGCCATCAGACCCTTCCCCGGTCGCGCTCCGGCCGGATACAAACGTGGACAGCTCACCCACCAGCTGCCGGAGTGTCCCGTAAACCACCCAGGGGTGAACATCCTTGGTCTCGTTGAGCTGGTTCAGGACCGGGACGTTCCGGTTGAGCGCATACAGCGCCAATAACAATGAGTGCACTTCCTTGGTGCTCTTGTATTGCTCGAGCTGGCGGCTACGCGAGGAGACTTGATCGCGGATGTCCTTTAAGGTTTTGAGCAGTTTTTCCGAGGCGGCCATGGTCAGGCTGGGCGGAACAAAGTGTCTCGACAGCCGGATCTCCCCCCCGTCGCGCTCCAGTTGGGCGATGGGAATCAGGGAGTATTCGTCCATCATGTCCCTCTCGGTTTCCCAGAACAACCTGACTACATGGTTGAGGCGCTTGACCTTGGCCGGGGGCCCCTTGCCGTGATGATCGTTGACATCGTCGGGATCGTCAGTGGTGGCGAAGCGGCTGTTCACCCGGGCCATTTCTTCCGGTTGGGAGACCACGGTAACGTTTTCGCCGTTGGCGCTCCATTTGCGCAGCCCCAGGTAAACCGGAAACGGTTTGCCGGCCTCTTGCCAGGCTCCATCGAAGGATCGCGGCTTGATGACCGTATTGCCCGGGAAAACCGCCGGGGTACCGTCGGGAAAGATGAACTCTCCTTTAAGTATCTCGAACTGCTGATTGGCCAGGCTCGACGCCTGTATCTGGAGGTCGGCTACTCCAAACAAATGGGTCCCGGCGTAGCGGATCAGGGAGGTGACCAGCGAGCTCTGGTACCGGTCGTTGAGCTGTAAATGTTGGGGTTGCAAAAACAGACCCTGATGCCAGAAAATCGGCCTGTCGGCATTCACTTTCGCGCTCCTGTCCGATCAGCTCCCGACTCTCTGATCCCGTTGGTGCCCAAATACATCGAATCAGCTCCACTTCTCTGTACTTCGATGCGGTCGGTTTATTGGCATTTCAGAAGTCTGCCCTCCCTTGAAATCCATGAAAACCTGACACCGCACCATCTGCATAATTCATCAGACAGTTTGGGTGGCTATGTATTCCAGTTTTCGTTCAATGTCAACCAATTACGGGCAACCAAGATCTCCCACCCACCTTTCGCGGCAACCCCAATCAACCGCGCACCGTTGGCACCTTGCGCGAGGCCGGTGTGCCAATTCGTTCACCGTAACTGTGGCAACGGACATCGCGAGTTCCTTTGGGTAGTCATTGGCTTACTCCGATTCTTGTGGGCATGGTGGTTGATTGGGGCTTATTATAGATAGTTGACAATACCGGGTTTCTCGCCTAATTATTAACCACTACGTTGCGGGCTTACCAACTAATGGTTGGGTGATTTCCGACCAAACACAGGAGAGCATTAACCCATGGAAAACCAGGCAAGAAAATGGGTGAACTCGACGCCTATCAGAAATTACCTATGCTCTGCGGGCAGATCCCTGGATAATCAGGCAAAATGGGCATTCCAGGCCTGGTTGCCGGCAATAATCGCCTTGGTTGCCGTGGGCTGCGCCGTTGTGCAAAAACCAGCCACGCCCCAGCAGCGCAGCCAGGCGGTGATTCCCGCTCAGGAAAAAGCCATCAAGCTGCGTATCAAGGCCGACCCCAAGCTGAACTGGTTCGAGAACGAAGCCCACACCCTGGTCTTGTGCATTTACCAACTGGGCAACACCAAACTATTCAACGCTTGGGCCAAGAATCCTGAAAAACTGTCGCAACTGGTGGAATGTGAGGAAAATCCCTTAGGAGATGACGTAACCGACCACACAGGAGTGGAAATCGGCCCCTCCGAGATTAAAAACATCCCCCTGGACCGGGCCGAAAATACCCGCTACCTGGGCATAACCGCCGGGTATTTCGAGTCTAAGCCCAAAGACATGACCCAGGTGATTCCCATACCAATCATTCACAAGAAGACCGGGGCATGGCTATGGAAGGAAGAGGAAATCATCATCAAGCCATTGGATCTTGAGCTAAAATTGGGTCCCCGGGCAATTATTCAGGCAACTACTGAAGAGAAGAAAGAACAACCAGGCAAACCAACTCATAGGAAAAACAAAGCACATTCTCCACGGGACAACCCTTACCTCTGAGTTTCAAAGTGGGGTGTTAGCACAGGCATTGGTTTTTGGTAAGGCCCCGGATCGTCGTTCCCGCTCTCCCAAAAAATAAGCGGATTAGCCGGCTTCCTCTTCGGTATGATCGGTCTCTTTGGTCCAGGCCAGGGGGTTTTCAAAGTCAAAGCCGAAGAGTTGGGGATCTTCTCCAATGACCGCGGCCGAGAAGATTCTGAAGACGTAGTTGTGGGTTTCTTCCGGGAGTTGGTTTCCAAAATCGGTCAGCAGGCGCCAGAAGTTTCTTTCGCGGGGATTGTCGGGCATTTTATCGACGGCACGAATTACCCGGTGTTCCCCCCAATTGTATGAAGCTATCACCAAAAGTCCGGAGGCCTTGGCTTTGGTCTCGTAAATGTCCCGGATATACCGGGCGGCGGCGTTGGTGGATTTTTGTATGTCATGGCGATCGTCACCGGGGTCGTATTTTGGCTCCTCGACCAGGCGACCGGTTTCGAGGCCAAACCTCCTGGCGGTATCGGGAATGAACTGCCACATGCCCTTGGCAAATCCATATCTGGTGCTCGGCCCGACTATTTTCTCGTTGAAATTGGTCTCGTTCAGGGCCAGGTAGAAATACTGCGGAGGCAGGCCGTGCTGCATCATGATTTCAGGGATGTAGCGATCCAGTTTTTTCTTTTTGGCCCGGGTGATGGAGTTTTTCAAGCGGTGCTTGTTTTCGGGATCGGTTTGCCACCAATTGATGTATTCGTGCACTTCGTCGATAAATCCTTGCGGAATGTTTATGGCGCATTCCCCAAACATGTGAGCCATCTTGAGGATCAACCGGTCTTCCCGGCTCATTTTCTTGTAGATTTTCTGTTGCTTGAGGAGTTTTTCGTAGTCATTCAACATCTTCTTGCGCTCGGCCAGGTTTTCCTGGTTATCGCTTTTGGCGTACTTCAACTCCATTTCCTTGAGTCGATAGAACAGGTTTTCGGCAATCTCCCGCTGATCACCCAGTTGGGAATGTTGGTAAAAGGCAATTCCACCGGAAAGCACTAACAAAATCGCGGTGACAATGATGATGCCGGTATAGCGACGCTTGGTCTTTTTGTGGGCCTTTTCAAAGGCACGTACAATCTCCAGGCTGCGTCTGCGGATCTCGTCGTCATCCGAGTCGCCGAAGACCGAGAACATGTCTTCGGCCGAGGAAATGATAGTGGCATCGGCGGTGCCGGCCCCGGGATTTTCAACGTGGAAGGTGAACTTCCTGACTGAAATGGTAATCTCATCCAGGTTTCTCAATACATGAGTTTTGACCGGCCGCCCGTTTATCAAAAGAGGATTTTCACCCAGGTTTTCAATGACGCATTGCCCCTCGTGAGAGTATATCCGAGACTGCCGAGATGAAATGTACTCGTCTGGGATGATTACGTCGCAGTCTTCTGAACGGCCAAAGAATAAATCATAGTCACCGGCTTCGTAGTAGTCCTCGGGATTGATGTTGGAAATCACCCGGCAAATTTTTTCTCCGGCATCGGAATCGGCAATGGGAGTGGATCCAATAAAACCCGGTTGGCTCGGAGTGCTCGGGCTAAGCGCGGAACCGGACGAACCCTGGGTACTGAAAAGGTATTTCAAATCTGATACTGTAATCTCATCGCCATTTTTGAGAATCTGCTTGGTGACGTGTCGCCCATTGACCATCAAGGGAGGATCGCCCAGACCCTCGATAACATAGCTTCCATTCTCGAAATAGATCCGGCTGTGACGGGGAGATACGTACTCGTCGGGTACGCGGACATCACTACTATCCGCGCTCCCTATGAAGATTTGAGCGGCACCCAACTCCCACTCCTGACCCGGGTTGTCTTTGAGAGATATGCGTGCAGAACTTCCCAAGGATGATTCCTCAATGGAACAAAGGGGTTAGTACACCGCCGTGCCTCGCCCGCGAATTGTATCAGACCGAGTCAAAATGGTGAAAAGCTTTCTTTTACCCCCCTTTGGTATATAAAACCCTTCCATGCATACGGTCGGTTAACACATCAATAAATACAGGCAGTTAGCCCTTCTTTTGCCTGACATAATCTCCTGGATTACGCTTTTCTCGCTGCTTTGCCAACTATCGGTAATATTTTTTTAGATCCATAATCTCTCCAAATTCGTTATAGTCTGCAGAATACACAAAACAATGATATTCGGCGTATTGAGGCCGTTTTCGAACACCTGCCGAGTCGCCGACGATATTGGCAAGAAGAAATATGATATATACACCAGCTATGGAGTGGTCGATTTCAACAAAACACTCGATCTCGCCAATACCTGGAAATAGCAGAGCACGGCTCAATTAGGAAATGAATATAATGGTAGTCTTGCCAATAATCAAAGAAGAGCTTCAGGACTCCGCCGAAAAGCTATCTTCACTCAACCAACCGCAAATACCCGGCTGGCCACAAAGTGTAGGAGAATTTGAAAGTCTTGTCGATGTGCTTCAGGACCGGCTAGTCTGGTTTGCTTTTTGCAGATTAGGCAACACTCAAGACGCCGAGGACGTTATCCAGGACGTATTAGTTCGCGCTTTTACCGATCGAGCAAGGCACCAAAACGTCACCCAGGTTGTTCCTTATATCTACCGCATGGCAACCAACGCGTGTATCGACCTGCTGCGAAACCGAACAAAAAAATCTCAAGTTTCCATCAAAACTGGCGACCTCTCTGACGACCACCGTAATGCAGCCGATTCGAGCGCTGTAGCCGGTGATGAGATACGGCGTATTGAAGCCGTTCTCGGACGCCTGCCGAGACGCCAGGCTGAAGTGATACGACTACGTGTTTACGACGAGCTCAGCTTCTCTGAAATATCCGAGGTGCTCGGTATCTCGGTGGGTACGGTCAAATCGCGTTTGCGTTACGGCCTGAAGAAGATCGAAAAGATCGTCAGACGGGAATGGAGGGTGTCACAATGAAATGCCGAACCGTCTGTAATCACCTTATGGATCTGCTTGACACTCACATCGGTAAGACCGCTCATACAAACCAGATCGTAGCCCACCTCGATGCCTGTCCTCGATGTGCCCACGAGTATGAAGTGGCACAAAAAACCATACAGGCGATCCAGCCAGCCCATAGAGTAAAATCGTCAGACAAATTCAAGGAGCGTGTTATGAACCAAGTCACCATCTCGAAACTGCCCATTCCTGAATCCGCACCTTCATCGTTTTCCCCTTCTGTTTCCTGGAAAATTGGGATCGCGATCGCGACAGTATTGTTGCTACTGATATTTCTTCCCTTGCAGCATTGGTACGGCCATGGCGGGAACGGTCTTGCCCTGTTGAACCGAGCCTGGGCGGCAGAGAGTAGTCTCTTCGACAAGCACGGCATTGTTTACATCAGAAACGAGATCACCGGCGAGTGCTCTCTGAACCCAGAGTTGGAAGGGCTGGGCTGGTTGCCGCTGCAATCTCTCGATGCCACTGGACGATTTCGCCTTGACCAACTTCAACTCCCACTTGGGTCGGGTCGTAGTTGCAAAGTTGTGGATGAGATTTGGCATGAGTCGTCCACCGGCCGGTTTTCCCGTGTGATGTGGTCTGAACAAAAACCGATCTTTGCCAATGCCTTCGATGGTACGACTGTATACTTGCTAAAAAAAGATCTGGACGGCAACCCGAAAATCGCCGTTTTTCCGGTTACTGAAGGCTTCCAGGTTCCCAAGGATACCGCGCGGCTGCTCGGAATCGCGGCTGGATTTTCATCCAAAATCGACGACAGCATGGTCTTGGGCATCGACTCGAGGGTCATTGATGATTGCCCCATGAAAATCGTCAAGGTGGGCATGCCCAACCCGAGTGGCGAGTTGAAGGCTTTCTGGCTATTTCACGTTCGGGAAAGCGACGAAATCATCTCGGAGATGGAATTCGTAGTCGACGATCATAGGCTGCTTCGAATCCGACGGGTTCACAAAGAAACCGTCGACTCTCCTGGAATTCAATGGGATCTGGCCAAGTTAGACATTCAAGGCGGCAATGCAAACGAAGCGCCGCAAGCCAGAATTCTGCACGATCTTATGGTCCCAGATCTATCTGTTCAGGATATGGCTGAAAGCTCGGACTTCGAAACCTATGTGTTCGCATCCAAACCTTCCTGGACCGATCAGCCACAAATCGTCCGGATTTCTCTCCCCCATGAACCGATCCAGAAAATGTTCTTCGTCGGCTATCGGGCAAAGGACGGTCGGCACCTCGTACTTGCCCAGATGAGCAACAAAGAAAAAAAGTTCCTGAAGCTGAAGAAGGGCCTCATCTACACCGGCCAGAACGGGTTCAAGGTTTGGAGTCCCAAGGAAGACAAATGGTTGACTAATATCCTGCTCAACAGTGCCAGGCCCATCATCCAGAGTCAACCTTCCGATGATTGCAGCAGCCTAATTCTCGAATCACCCAAAGACACATTGCTGCTCCTGGCGATCAACGGTAGACTGACTGATGACGAGCTTCACATCCTGATCGACAACCTTGTACCGGCGAAAGGCTACACGGCCAAATGACCCCATAGAAATTTCTGAAGGGACTACTTTTTGCTGAATTATCAGGGCATTGTGATTGGACATGGCAACCGGATGACAACCTCGTAGTGTTTTGCAGGGAGTTGATGTACCTCCCACCCCCAGATCTCCGTCCCCCAGATCTTACCCACTCGCGGAAAAATGTAAACAATGAAGCTACGTCCCTGTCTTCCCTCTAAAATCAGCTCCCGCCGCTCTTGCTCGTGGCCTCGAGCTCGGAAGTGATGGTTCCCCCTCCCATCATGGCCGGGAGCTTGTATTCGCTCCGGACGACATGATGCGGCGCCTTACGTTGGACGTTCAACGTCCCGCCGCCACCCGGGTCGCCGTCGAGCGGTTTCAGTTGCAGGATCCAGGTCTCGAATTTGCCGGCGGCCACCTGGATGGTCTCCTTTCCCGTGACCTCCAGCTTCATCGGCCGGACTTTCTGGGTCAGCGCTTCGAAGATGCGCACGGTGGTGGCGTACCCGGCCTCGATAGGAAGCCCGGCGATGAGTAGTTCCAGACCCGCGCCGTCTCCCAGCACGGGCGCCTTTAGTTTCTTGTCGATGGGCATCTTGCTGCCACCGGCGTTCATCTCGCCGGTGACGGCGTCCTCTTTGTAGTTGAGCTTGATGGTGGCCATGGCCATGCCCTGGACGTGCCGGCTGATGGGCGTGAGTGTCCGCCCGTCGAGCTCGATGACATCGACCTGCTCGCCCTGAGGCATCTTGACGGTGCTCGTGACCCGCAGCCGCTGTTTGTCTTTCTTCTCGATACGTTCGACCACCTGGGTCGCACCCAGCTCAATCTTGCGCTGGCCCATGCTCATCTGGAGCTTGTATTTCATGGACGCGGGCTGAATGAGACTTCCATTCGCCTTGGGCAGCGGGGCGGTCTCGGCCCGGGCCAAAAACGCCTTCTCTTGCTTATCCGGCATATTCACGGACGCAGGATCCACCGTGATTTTGGCGAGATTGTCGGCGATTGCCGGTCGGACCTCCTTCTGATAACGACCACCCAGGTGCTTGGCCAGGAACTTTTCCATGGACACCGCCAGGGCCATGCGGTTGCCCGGCGCCCGGAAACCATGGCCCTCGTCCGGCGCCACGAGGTATTCGACGGCGTGGCCTTTGTCCCGGAGCGCCACGACGATGCTGTCGGCTTCGTCCTGCTTCACCCGTGGGTCGTTGGCGCCGTGGACCACCAGCAGGGGAACCTTGATGCGATCCACGAAAAAGATCGGCGAGCGAGCTTCCATGTCCTTGCGGTCCGCCTCGACCTCGGGATCCCCGACTCTCTTGAAGAAACCCTTTGAAAAGGGCTTCCAGTAGGAAGGAATGGACTCCAGGAGCGTGATCAGGCTGGACGGCGCCACATAGGGCACACCGCAGGTATAAAGGTCGGGCGTGAAGGCGACTCCCGCGAGTGTCGCGTACCCGCCGTAGGACCCCCCGAAGATGCAGATCTTTTGGGGATCGGCAAAACCCTGGTCGACCATCCACTTGACGCCATCGGTGAGATCGTGCTGCATGGCGCCAGTTCCCCACTGCTTGTTGCCGGCATTGAGGAATTTCTTTCCATACCCGGTCGAAGCCCGAAAGTTGGGCTGCAGCACGGCGTAGCCCCGGTTGGCCAGGAATTGGGCGTACGGATCATAACCCCAGTAATCACGGGACCAGGGCCCGCCATGCGGGAAAATGACGGTGGGCAGCTTGCTGGGCTCGACGCCCCTGGGCAGGGTCAGATAAGCGGGGATTTCCAGACCATCGCGGGCCTTGTAACGAACCGGCTGCATGGCCGCCAGGTGCTCGGTGGGCAGCTTCGGCCGTGAACGGTAGAGAAGCTCAACCGTTTTCTTTTCCCGATCATACAGGTAGACCGAGCCCGGGTCCACGTCGCGCGACACACTGACTAGGAATTTGTCCATCTTTGTGGTCATCGACTGGAGACTCAGCTCACCTTGCGGCAGCTTCGAGCGCAGAAAATCCAGGTCTTTTCTCAGTTCGTCGGTCTGGGGATAGATGCGCTGGCGGTCACCGATGTAGATCGTCGCGATCAACTCGTCGGTCGACTCCGAAAAGAGCGCCCCGGAAAAATCCACCTGCTTCTCGGGGTCGGATTCGACCAGGGTCGTCTTTCCGGTCTGTGGATCGAGCAGTGTCAACCCGATCAAGTCGACCTCGGAACCCTTGTTGGTGATGAAGTAACAGCGTTTGCCGTCCTGGTGGAACCGTACCGGGAGACACGTCTCTTCATAGGTGCAGCCGTAGATACGAACCAGCTTGGCACCGTCGATGCGCAGGGTCTCCCAACCACCCTCGTCGTCCTGCCGGGCGGCCAGGCGCACGTTGCCTTCGAGGTCATAGAAATACACGGCGACCCGCTCCGTGTTCTTGATGAGCAACTCGCGCTTGCCGGTGGCGATATCGACGCGGTAGACATCGTGGTACGAAGCGTCGCGATCGTTTAGGCCGATGATGATCTCGCCGGGCTTCTTCTTGGGCACCGCGTAGATGTAGGCGCGAACTCCATCGATGGGGGTGAGATCCCTGGAGGGAGGCACCCCGGTTGCCTTTTCGACTTCTGCTTTCGGATCGACCGCGTAGACATGGTAGTTCTCGTTGCCACCCTTGTCCTGGACGTACAGGATGAACCTGGAATCACGGCTCCAGAAATAGACAGACACCGGTCGCTCATCGGCGGTGATTGGCCTGGCCGCATCGAACGGCTCATGGATGCCCTTGACCCACACATTGCGCACGCCCTTGTAGGGCTTGATGAAGACCACATGCTTGCCGTCCGGTGAAAGATTGGAGCCGGAGATCTCGGGATCCCCGAACAACAGCTGCCGATCGATCACCGGTGGTACGGCTTCCGCGGACTCTCCCGGTACCGTCTTCGATACCCCGGCGCATCCGCTCGCGAGAAACAAAACACCGGCCAGTAGAACCAACAACATTCGCTTCATGACATTTCTCCTCTCGGGATAACGTGGCCTCCGCCCGTATCACGGACGCATCATGGTAGATTCTCGGGCTCCCACCGTCAAGGGGAGATTCTGGTAACCGGGAGATTCTGGTAACAATTTCACCTTTCAAAGAACTTCGCAAAATGCGAAGATGCTGCCAACTCAACAGTGTTGAGTTACCGAATGATGCACGGGAGGATGGTAATAAATGGAAGCAAGCTGGGTTTGGCCGGTTATCGCCCTGGCGTCCTTGATCGTTCTTTCCGCGTTCTTCTCCGGGTCGGAGACCGCCCTGATCGGCAGCGGGCGGATCAAGCTGGCCCACATGACCGAAATGAACGTAAGGGGGGCCCGGCGGGCATTGAGTCTGGTGGAAACTCCCGGGGAGTTGCTGGCCACCATCCTGGTGGGCAACAACCTGGTCAACGTCATGGCCGCGACGGTGGCCACGGTCCTGTTGGGCCCGGTGTACGCGACCATTCTGGTCACGCTGCTGCTGTTGATCTTCGCGGAGATCACCCCCAAGACCCTGGCGGCCCACCAGCCCGAGCGCTTCGCTGCCCGCGTGGCCGGTCCCATCCAACTGTTCGGCCACCTGTTCAGGCCGGTGGTCTGGGTAACGACCGGATTGACCGATCTGTTCCTGTGGCCCTTCCTGGGAGGCAAACGACTACGGGAGAGGCGGCTTTCCCGCCAGGAGCTGCTGGTGGCCATCCGCCTGGGAGCCCGCGACGGAGAACTGGAGCCGTCGGAGTCCCGCATGACCCGGGAAGTGCTGGCGCTGAAGGACACACCGGTCAGCCGCATCATGATCCCGCTGCAGAATGTGGAAGGTATTCCCGAGTCCGCCGACTACGAAGAGGTCATGCGGGAGGTAACCCGCTCCGGCAACACTCGTTACCCCATCTACCGGGACGATCTCGCCGATCCCTTCGGCCTGCTGCATGCCAAGGACCTCTTGATCAACCGCGAGGGCGCGGAAGAAAACTGGCGGCGGTACGTTCGCCCCCTGATCCGTTGTTCGGCCTCCCTGGAGGTGGACGAGTTACTCAGGGACATGCAGATACAGCGCTCGCACATGACCGCGGTGGAAGACGCGCAGGGAGCGGTAATCGGCATCGTCACCATGGAGGACGTGCTCGAAGAGATCGTCGGGGAAATCCAGGACGAGTACGACGACGACGAAGTGGAGCTGATCCGCGAGATCAACCCCGGGCGCTTCCTGGTTCACGGAAAGATGGAGGTGGACGACCTCTGCAAGGTCATAAACGCCGACCTGGGCCAGAAAGACCAGAACGTGACGCTGTCGCAATGGTTCGAAAAGCGGTGCACGGCCGAGTGCGGTTCCCCACGCAGGCTCAAGGTGGGCCGGGTTCGGGTAATCCGGCGGGAGCGGGAGCGCTTCGAGATCCTGATCCGGTGGACAAGCGGACTTCATCCGGGACCGGAAGGAGGGTAAGCAGCGACACTTTTTTCAAGACTTTGATTGAAAAAAGTATTGCCTTAACCGACAGCAGTCATTGTCGTTCCAGCCGGCGTTATCGACAACATGTTGTCGAGGTGCCGCCAATAAGGGCCTACTATGACCAACGCGAAAAAGAAGCGGAAGCAGAAAAGGCGGAAGCAGAAAAGCGCCGGTTCCCAGAAAGGAACCCCGGTGGAAACGGCTTTACTGGAAACCGCGCAACGCCTGGACAACACCTGGAATGGAATGAGCGTGGAGGATCTGGGCGAGGCGGCCGTGCTGGCCATCCTGCGGCGCCATCTGTTCGATACGCTGTTTCACTGGGGCCATGCACCCGACTCACTTAAGGCTCCCGGCAAAGATAAGGCGGTGGGCGCCTGGTGGAAGTTCTGCGAAGACGCCGCCTGCCCCTTGCTGGATTCCGCCCTGGATCCGAAGAAGCTCACCGATCCCCAACAGGCTTGTGCCCGGGCAACTCCGCCTACCGGCATCAAGGACATGGGACAGGCGTACCAGGAGTTGCAGGAGGTGACCCTGGCCCGCGGGCAGAGCGGATCGCTATACCTTTCACGGGGGAGAGCCGCGCGGCGGACCACGGGGATGTTCTTCACCCCGGACTGGATCGCCAGCCGGCTCGCGGCCATGGCGCTGGACAATGTCATGGAGAGTTACTCCCCCGGCAAAATACACTCGCGCCTGCGCATCCTGGATCCGGCTTGCGGCAGCGGCCGCCTGCTGATGGCCTGCCTGGATCGACTCCTCAGCCGGCTGTGCGTCTCCGGGCGCCGCCGGGCCGAGACGGCCCGGGAACTGATCCCCGCCGCCATTCGCGGTGTGGACATAAATCCCGTCGCCGCCACACTGGCGCGAAGCTTTCTATGGATGGTGACGGACCCGCGCCTGGGTCCCCTCGAAGGCCTGAACCGGACCATCGTCGTCGGCGACGCCCTGGCCGGCCCCTTGCGCGGAAGCCCACCAGACCAGGACGCGGTGAACTGGGAAAAGTCTTTCCCCGGCGAGATGTCCGCCGGGAAAGAAGGCTTCAGCGTGGTGATAGGCAACCCGCCCTTCGAGATGCTCAAGGGTTTCGACAAGCGGCCGGGGTTGAAGGACTACGTGGAGTGCATTCGCAAGAGCGGATACAATCTGGCGCTCTCTGGAACTCTAAACACCTACCGGCTTTTTCTCGAGCGCTCTTTGGAAATGCTCGCTCCCGGCGGACGACTGGCGTTCGTTTTACCGGTGGGGTTTCTGATGGACCGCACCGCGGCGCCACTGCGAACCCACATGCTGAAGTCCGGGTGGATCGAACAGGTGGCGGTGTACCCGGAGAGTTCCCGGGTGTTCGAGGACGTGGGCCAGTCGGTAGTTCTGCTGGCGGCCGTCAAGAAGGACCGGCCTTCCAGCGAGGTCACCGTGTTCGACGGGACCGGCCGGCTTCCCGACACGCGCATTCCCGCGGACTGCTTCATCGCACTCGACCCGGAGACCATGCCCATCCCGGTGGCTTCCGACGACGCTTACGCACTGGCGGCGCGGATGCGCGAGAACAACTCCTCCAGCCTGGACGAGTTGGCCGTAGGGAGGGTGGGAGAGGTGGACCAGACCATCTACCGCCGCTATATCGAGAGCGAACCCGCCGACGCCCTGCTGCTGAGGGGCATCCACCTAAGCCCCTACCAAGCCCAGACAAACACGAACGAGCCCGCCGAGCGCTGGCTGGATTCCCGGGGATTTATAAAAGCCCGGGGAGGCGGGCGGTGGAAAGAAGATGTGAAAGCCCCCCGCATCGTCCAGACCGGCATCGTCAACATGGAAGCCGGACGCCGGCTGGTAGCGGCAGAGGCCCCCCACGGCGTTTTTTTGGGCAACTCGGTCAATTACTGGGTGCCTCAGGCCAAGGAGGACTGGGACGCCGACCTGCTGCGCGGCTACCTGCTGGGGCTGCTCAACTCCACACCCATGGAGTGGCGCTTCCGGCTGACCAGCTCCAACAACAACGTCAACCTGTACGAGATCCGCACGCTGCCGTTGCCGCATCTGATCCAACGCTATCCCCGGGAAAAAATCCCCGGATTCCTCAAGGACACCGTCGGGCAGGTTTCAAAAAACAGCCAAAGCGCCCTGAGCGCCGTCCGCCAGATCACCACGGGTTGGGGCGCTCCCAACCGGGACGATCGCGCCGTGGGCATGCTCATCGGACAGGTGACCCGGCAGCGGGAGACGGAAAAGGACGAGAAGCGCGCGCATCGGCTGGACACGGTTCTGGATCACCTGGTCAACTGGCATCTGGGCAACGACGAACCGGATCTGGACCGCATGTACCGGGACATACCCGGGCGGGCCCGGGAGAGATGTGAATTGGGGCCATCCGTGGGGCCTTGAATTCAGTATCGGATTTTGTAAAATATACCCATGAGATCGAAACACTGGATTCTGGTATTGGGCACCGTCCTGGTCTGTTCGGGGGCGGTCTTGGGGGTTTTGTCCGGTGGAGGGGAAATGCGGGAAATTGTCCGGGATAGTTTGTCGGCACCCGCACCGCTTTCCGTGGATGGGTACCGGGCCGAGTTTCGCTATTTGAAGGAGGTCTTCCGCGGGATCGATCTGGACGGCCCGGCGGTTATGACCGACGGGTGGACCTACAACATTCCCGAGGCGGAATGGCCGTTCATGTCGTTTTGCTACTTCGGCTATGCCTGCGTCAACCTGGCCGAAAACGATCCTGAAATTCGCGAAGAGGCGCTCGATGAAGTGCACTTCGTCATCGAAGCGCTCCAAACTCCAAGGCTCAGCGGGTTCATCGCCCACCACTTCGGGCCGCCGTTCGGCCGGGAGGAGTTCACACCCTCGGTTTTCGTGCACGGGCACTTTCTCAGCGTGGTCATGCGCTACCGCGAGGTGTCCGGCGACGATAGCTACGACAAGCTGGTCCACCGGATTGCCGCAGCCCTGATTGAATCGTTTTCTGAATCCCGGCAGGGCGTTCTGCCCAGCTATCCAGACATGTGGTGGCTGTCTGACAACTTCGTGGCCATGTCCGCCCTGGCACGCTACCACAACGCTTTCGGAAAGGACATCTCCGGTCTGAAAGACAAGCTGGTAGAAAGCGTCAAAGCCCACTACCTGGACGGGGAGACCGGTCTCTTCTGCACCTACATCCAGCCGGCCGGCCACAAGGTGCTCCAGGGGCCCCGGGGCGTCTCGGTAATGTACGGGCTGCATTTCATCAGGGACTTCGACGAAAAATTCGCCACCGGTCAGTACGCTTTGGCCAAGCGGCACTTCATCCGCACCGGCCTGGGGTTCGGGGCCGTGCGCGAGTTTCCAAAGGAGCAGGACGGGACCGCCGACGTGGACAGCGGGCCCGTGATCTTGGGATTCGGTCCCTCGGCCAGCGGGTTCGCCATCGCCGCCGCCGCCCGGATGAAAGACGACGAGGTTTTTCAAAGCCTGCTGCGGGCCTCCGTCTGGGCAGGGATGCCGGTCTTCGAGGGGAACAAGCTGCGCTACCAAACCATGCCGCCGGTGGGACAAGCAGTGATCCTGTTCGGGAAAACCTTAAAAATGCCCTCCCATAAAGAGAAGTAACCCAGGATCTGCTAGAAAGAAACCTGTCAGCGACAATTAATCCAGTCAAGGCAGGTTCTCACTTGCTTCTCCAGCGGGATTGTATATACAAGAAGGAGATGCAATGATCACACACTACTCAAGAAGGAGATGCAATGATCACACACTACTCGCGTTTTCTTGTTCTTGCCGCCGTCGCGGTTCTCGTTCTTTCAACGCCCGGGTCCGCCAGCGCCGGCAGAGCCGATAAGTATATCGGCAAGGTCGTCTTCAGCGACAACCGCATTGACCCTGATTTCTTCCACCGCGCAACGCTCCTGAAGGAGCTGCCACCCGGAAGCCGTCTCTCCGCTCTGGCGATCTTGCGCCCGCCCGACGAGAAAATAAAGAAGGTCACCGCCGAGATATTCGGCGACGGCCAGCTTCTTTATCGTGGGGACTGGGAGCTCTTCCGGGGAGAAAATCGAAAATTCGTCACCTTCGACTTCATCAAAGCTGACCCCGATCCAGACTATGAAAAGATCATCAGCCTTCTTGGGGATGGCCAGCCGCACAAGCTCCGCGTCATTGTCAGCGTCAGTGGCAAGGAGCTCGCTGCCGGGGAGTGCAGTTACGGGGTGGGAGAGCCCATCGACCCGAACAGCCAGCCGGAGTTTCGGTATAGCGCTTCGGCGATGGAAAAAACCATCGCCAGTAAGATCAAGAAACACAGGGCCAGACCCCAGGGCGCCGCAATGGATGGGCTCCTCGAAAAGTTCAAGCCGTTCAACTTGAAGGTCAAGCGCGGCAGATGCTATCTGGCCGCGATTCGTCTGAAAGCCGGAGCGTCCTTCTCCAGCCATGCCAAGAAGGGAGGAGTTGATCTCATTACTATCAAACCGGACAGCACTAACCAATCCTCCTTCGTTCATGGTCCAGGTGGCATCGGCTCCATGGGCTGCCCGCAGACATCCGGCGCCTGGAAGCTCGACATCCAGGCGATCTGGGGAAGGGCTCAAGATTCGAGCAAGATCCACGACCTGGGCAACGGTCCTTTCAGCCTGCGAGTTTACAGTTATCCGATCAGCAAGAAGAAACTTAGGGCCGAGGCGGCTGGTGACAAAAGGCAGGAAAAGGAGTACCGGCAGTGGAAGCGGAAGCATCACCGCAAGATCTGTAGCGATTGCGCGGGGATGCGGCATAACAAGCAGAAGTACCATACATGCCTGGAGCGCTCTGGTTTGACGGAGAATGATTGCCGCTAGAACGTCGTATGCGCTGAGGAACGGAGGTTCGCTAAGCACCTGTTTTTCAGGGAGTTGATGTACCTCCGTCCCCCAAATCCCCCCAAATTTTACCGGATCGGAATCCCTTGCAGCAACAGGGCACTCTTCTTACCCTTCTTAGGCCACCAGCAGTCGATGATGACCGCGTCGCCGGCCAAGTCCAGATTGTCCAAGACGGTCAGTTGCATGCCCTTTTTGATATTGACCGCATCGGCCTTCGGGATGATCACGGGCTTCTCCTGGTAAGTGATTCGCTTCTTCTTGACCGGGCCCACCTCCCAGCACTTCTGGCGATAGATCGGCCTCACGGTGGTCTTGTTGCCGCTCGGAGTGAACTCGTAGCGATCCACCTTGCCGGTGTCCTTGCACTTCGTGTCCCGGTATTTGTAGGTGAAGGTGTACTTTTTGAAAACGAGTTTCACGCCAGCCGGCACCTTTTTCTTGGCGGCCACCACGGCCGGCTCGCGGGCGTTCTCGCCACGGATTCGGAAGTTGCCCTGGGAGTCTATCGCGGCGTGGAACCGCGGGCTGTACTGCACCGATCCGGGCACCGGCATGCCGAGCGAGTGGGTGGTGTAGTTGGGTACCAGCTTGCGGATCTTCTCGGCGCTCCCGATCTTTTGCTCCAGCGCACCGATGGCGTCCCGGCGGGAGTAGAAGATCTCCTCTCCCAGGTTCACCCGGCGGTTGGTCCGCTTGAGCGAGTCCGCCTCCAGCTTGGCCCTGGCAAACTTGCCCTTACCCAGGTAGCAGTAAGCCAGCGCCTCGGTGATCTGGTAGCCGAGTGGATGCTCGACACGCAGTTTGCCAACCGCCTCCTCGTTCCTGGGCTTGATCTTCCTGGCTAGCTCCGCGCGCAGGCCGAGCAGCTTCGACTCGCAGTCAGCCGGCGACTCCGAGGTGGGATCATCGAGTAGCCTGGCGGTGATTGGATCCAGGATGCGGTATGCGTTCGCGTAGCGCTTGCGGCGCTTCTGCCAACGCCGTCGCGCCTGGACGGCCGAATCACGGTATACGGCCTTCATGCGCGGGTACCTGGATTCCATTTTGTCGAAGACGGCAGCGATCTCCTTCATGGCCTTGATGCCCCGCCGGTAGACGAACAGCAGGTTGTCCTTCTCGTACTTGCGCCCGGGAAACAGCCTGTCGATGACCGAGGCAACCTTTGCCTCCGCGGGCGGCTTGCCGATGGCATCGTTGGAGTACAGGAAGGCCTCGTAGTCTTCCTTGGCATTCCACTCCGTAGCTCCGAAGGCCTCCTGGATCTGGGCCAGCTTGTACAGGAGCTTGTGGCCGGCGTCGTCGGTCCCCTCGATGATGGCCCTGGCCAGAACGATGCGGGAATCGCCCTCGAGGAACTGGCTGCCGTAGATCTGTCGCCTGGGCCTAAAGACGGGGTCGATCCCCTCGACTGCCGCGCCGCAGGCGATCCGGACCAAGTGATCCCAGGCGGTCATGCCACTGGGCCAGCGGCCCGCGCTGCCCTTGCCAGAGAACACCTTGGAGTGAATTCGTTTGTCCTTCCCCTCGTCCTCTAAACCGGCAATGCGAGCGGTGGTCCTGGATTTTACAGGCGCGTTCCCGGCCGCTTCGTCCCACTCCCCCGACTCGATACAGCGCCTGGGGCGGGCGTCCCATCGGTCGAGGACAACCCTCTTGTCACCTCCAGGCCCCTTGTCCAACACCGCGGACTGGCTTTTTTTATACAGCTCCGGGATATACTTATTGTCTAGATTGCTATAGATAGCCTTGGTCTCCTCGTAATACTTAAGGACCTCACTGTACCCCGGCAAATCCTTTATCTTCTCGCTCCAACCAGCGGTGACGCAGTCCTTCGCCCAGGCTTCAAACCGTGGTTGACCATCGAAAGTGATACCTTGTATCTTGCCATTTCCAATGTCTTGATTCCTCAAGGTCCTCACAATCCGCTCATGGTTGGCCTTGTCCCTGGCATACGCATCGGCTTTCTTGGCCCTTTCCAGATATCGCTGCCCGTTCCGTTTGCATCGGTTCAACAGAGATTGGTCCGCCCAGGCGGTGGTTGAAAAGACGATCAGGGAAAATAACCAGACTGTATTTCTGATGCCTTTCATTTTATTCACTCCTCTCATTTTGTTTACCTCTTGGGGGTCAGACCCTGACACCCCTCTTATTCGGCCGCATTTGGCCAGTCCTGCAAGCACATTTTGTGCCAACTTCAAACGCACTGCATGTATTCCCTCCTTACTAATTGGTTTAATCCCGACGGCGGCGAAGGTGGGAACCTAGCCACGCCCATCTCGCCGCTTTTTTTTGCACCAAGATATCGCATCTCGATCACCCGTTCATCCCGTCAGGACCGGCCTGCCAGCCCTCCGTCTGGAGAAACTTCAAGAGCGCCCCAGCCAGTGGATCAGCCCGTCGGCGGCGCGGATGCCGTCGACGGCCGAGGAGGTGATCCCGCCGGCGTAGCCGCTGCCTTCGCCGGCGGGGAACAATCCGGCCACCTGGGGGCTCATGCCGTCAGCCGACCTGATGATGCGCACCGGGCTGGAGGTGCGGGTTTCGAAACCCAGAACGACACCGTGGGGAGAGTCGAGCTCCTTCATCTTCTTGAAGAATGCGACCATTCCTTTCACCAGCGGATCGGCGATCCAGCCGGGGAGCAGCTTGTGCAGGTCGGCGGGGGTCACGCCGGGGCGGTAGTTGACCTCGGGGAGATCGGTCGGCTTTACACCCTCGATGAACTCGCGCAGGCGCTGGGCCGGAGCCTGGTAACCGCCTCCGCCCGCCTGGTAGGCAACTTCCTCCAGTCGGCGCTGGAAGCCGATCCCCGAGAGTGGATCGGCTGAGCCCGTGTCTTTGGGGGAGACCGTGACCACCACGGCGGCGTTGGCCTCCCCGGAGTCGCGGGCGGCATTCGACATGCCGTTGAGCGCCAGGCGCCGGGGCTCGGTGGGCGTGGGGATCACCGTGCCGCCGGGACACATGCAAAACGAGTAGACCCCTCGGTCACAGATCTTCTCGGTGAGTTGGTAGGAGGCCGCCGGCAGGGCCGGGTGGCCGGCGTAGCCGCGATACTGAAGGCGGTCGATGATGTCCTGGGGATGGGTCATGCGCACGCCGACGGCAAACGACTTGGGGGAGAGGGAAACCCCTGCCGCGTGCAACCCTGCGAAGAGATCCCTCGCGCTGTTTCCCGGGGCCATGATCGCGGCCTCGCAGGGCAGCCGCCCCTCCGAAAAGACCAGCGCGGACAGCCGGCCCCGGGATACCTCCAGGCCGGTCACCTTGGTCTCGAACAAGAACGAGCACCCCCTCGATTCCAAATCCTCGCGAAAGCGCTCCAGTACCGCCGGCCAGCGGTCGGTGCCCACGTGCGGCTGGGAATCGACTTGGATCTCGTCGTGAGTGCCGGCCCCGTATTTCTGCAGCACCGACAGCACGGTGCGAACGGCCGGATGGGTCTTTCTGGAAAACAGCTTCCCGTCGGAGAAAGCGCCCGCCCCCCCGAACCCGAAGTGGAGGTTCGACTCCGGATCCAGCCGGCCGTTCTGAAACGGGTCGGACACGTCTCGCCGGCGACTCTCCAACTCCCGGCCTCGATCGACCAGGGTGGGCTTAAGCCCGGCCTCGCAGAGCCGCAGGGCCGCGAGCAATCCCGCCGGACCCGTGCCCACGATCGCCACGTCGTGCCGGCCGGATACCTTCGGCGGGGGAGACAGGGGATCTTCCTCCGGCGCCACCACCACCCCCCGGGGAAGCCGCGCGGGGATTTCCTCGGGGCGCACGTGCATGGAAAGCGTAAACCGCGGCCGCCCCCGGCGTGCGTCGACGGAACGCCGCACTATCTCCGCACCGGTCACCTGGTCGGCCGGAACGCAAAGATGCGCCGCCGCCAGCACGATCGGATCCTCCCCGGCCGCCTCCAGCGACACGCGCACATCCCGGATGAGCAATTGGGTAGTCACGCCCCGTATCCTAGTCGATCCGGCCTCCTACCGCTACACTTCACGTCTACGTTCTACGTTCACGTTCACGTTCGCTTGCAGCCCTATTTGGATTCTCCTATGATCGGTATCCCATGAAAGATCCTCGTTCCTACCTGGGGCTCCATACCGTCTCGATGCTGCGGGAGGTGATCCGCAAGTGGTGGCAGGTGGACATCGGCTTCGCCGCCGCCTCCGGGCACCTGTCGGATCATTCATGGGGCAGGCCGGAACCGGTGCCGCCGGCCGGGAACGACTTCTGCCGGATCATGCTGGGCTCCAAGGCCGGTCGTCGCCGGTGCCTCTCCAGCGTGCGGGAAATCCACCGGCTGCTGCGGCCCGGCACGCGGTCGCACGGCCGGTTGCTGCATTCCTGCCATCTGGGTCTGCAGATGGCCGCCGCGCCCGTCTATGCCCGCGGGCAGTACCGTGGATTCGTCTTCGCCTGCGGATTCTCGAGCCGCGAGCTCAGCCGAACACGCATCACCCGCCTGCGCGGGGCCGTCCTGGACATCCTTTCCGGAAAAAACACGCTGCCGGGCGAGCGAGTCCCCGTGCTGGGACGGGAGGACATCGAGAGACTGAAAGACCTGCTGGTGTACGGAGCCGGAGAGATGGCCGCCTTCGAAGAGGAGCTGGCCCGCCGAGAGACGACTTCCCTTCATGATACCCGAGTCCCCTTCGAAAGCGTCGTCCAGCGCTCCCCCAACATGGCGGACGTGCTTGCCCGCCTGAAGAAGGTATCGCACTCTTCCACGCCGATTCTCCTGGTCGGCGAGCAAGGAACCGGCAAGCAAGTATTGACCCGCACCGTGGCCGCCTCCGGTCCCCGGCGAACCAGTCCTTTCGTCGTGTTCGCGGGCAGCCCAGACGCTTTGACTACCGAAACCAAGCTTTTCGGCCAGGTGCGCGGCGGGCCCCTGGGAAAAGTTGGTGTGCTGGAGTCCACGCGGGGCGGAACCGTCTATCTTCACCCGGGCGCCTGGATGATTCCAACGGTGCAGGTAAAACTGCTGCGCCTGCTCCAGGAAGAAACCCTGGTGCCGGTGGGCTCCGATCGCCCCGTGGAGGCCAACGTTCGCCTGTTATTCGGGCTTAAACGGGATCCGGAGGCGGAGGTGGCCGAGGGACGGCTGCGCCGGGACCTGGCAGACTGGCTGGCGCCTTACCGGGTGGACATTCCCCCGCTGAGAGAACGCCAGGAGGACATCGGCCCCCTGGCCGATCTGTTCATCCGTCAGTATACATCCGGGGGAAAACCGCCCGCCCGCCTACACCCGGAATCCCTATCGTTGCTCCAACGGTACCACTGGCCCGGCAACGCCACCGAGCTCAAGGAGGAGATCCGGTCGTTGTTGGCACTGTCTCCAAAGGACACAGTCCTGCCACCGGAGCATGTTTCCCTGCGCATTCGCGAATCCGCCGGGGGAACTTCCCAGGCGCTGGCCCAGGCGCTGAATGACACCCAGGATCTGAAACAGGCCGTCGAGATCCTCGAAAGGCAGATCATCCACGAGGGCCTCATCCGCACCCGAGGGAACAAATCACACCTGGCCCGGCAACTGAGGATTAGCCGATCGAACCTGATCAAGAAGCTTTCGAAGTACGGACTGGGTAAAAAGCTTCCTCTGGATAAATGACCGCGGCGGAGCAGTACCAGTGAGCGCAGCGAACGGTTTTGGTGCGGCGTAGCCGCGCTGTGATTATTTCTTCTCGTCCTTGCCGGTAATGTTCTTATGCACCGGCCGGCCGACGGCGAACGACAACCGGGTTTCGTCGGCTTCTATGGAGTCCTTGACGATCCGGGTAATCTTCTTGCGCACTTTCTCGTCCCCCACCTCCAGCGGCAGAAAGCGCAGTTGGGTGTCCCCAATCTCCAGGATGTCGCCGGCTTCCAGCCGGCGCTCCTCCACCAGTTCCCCGTTCACCCAGGTGCCGTTGGTTGATCCCAGGTCCACCACCACCCAGGTGGCCCCATCCCAATCCACCCGGGCATGCACCCGGGAGATCCGCTCGTCGTCGGGAATGCAAAGATCGCACTCGCTGGTGCGGCCGATCTCCTTCATCAGGCCGGTGAGAGGATAGCGAACTCCGCGCTCTTCATCGTACAACTGATACATAGCATCCCTCAAACATTGGATTCTTCGCCGGCAATCATATACGAGCCTTCAACTGCTTTTCAAGAGCGCCAGGCGATCCCCGGGTAAGGGCACCAACGTACAGGTCAAGTAATTTTTGCGCAAGCATTCAGGACCTCGGACACCTCCACCGCGTCTTGGCAGATGCGTTTTTTGCAGGCGTGCATTTCATCCGCCGTGCAGGGAGAGCATTCCACCGGCGAGCGAACGACCTTCACCGCCGGGCCTATGGGCGACCACAGAATCGGATCGGAGGGGCCGAAGACGGCCACGGTGGGCACGCCCATCAGGGCGGCCAGGTGGGTGGGCCCCGCATCGTTGCCCACGAACAGGCTCACGTGAGCGAGCACGCCCTTCAGGATGGCGGGGGATTCGTCCGAAAGCACCGGCGGATGATCGGATCCAATGCTGTCCAGGACCGCCGCCACCGCCGCGGAATCCGCCGGGCCTTCAAGGAACAGGGGCGTGAAACCCTGCCGGCTCAGCCCGGCCGCAAGCCCGGCGAAGCGCCCGGGCATCCAGTTCTTCTGTTTCGAGCCACTTCCGGGAGCCAGCAGGGCGAGTTTCTGGCCTTCGAGACCCAAGGCCCGCAGGGTCTCGCTTCCGACTTCGCGTTCCCGGTCGGTAACCGCAAGCACGGGATCCTCACCCGGCGAGGCCAGGTCGACTCCGATCAACGACTGTTTGACATGCTCGGCCACGTGGATCTTATCGCCGGCCGACGGAAAGGGCAGAAACGCGTGAACCTCCTCCACGCCACAGGCCGAGAGGTTTTCCGCCAGGGCATAGTCGCCCGGGGCGGCAAAGGCCACTACCACATCGTAGCTCCCGAAACGGGCACGGACGCTGTCCGGTGGCGTGACGGAGATTTCGAACAGGACGTGCAGACCGGAGCCTTCCACATCCAGGGCCATATCCGCACCCGGGGACACAGCCAGCAGTTGACAGCGGTCCCGGTGGCCCATCAGTTCGATCCGGGCCCCGGACAACCGACGTCGCATGGCCGCCAGCCCCGGCCACATCAGCAGCGTGTCCCCCAACCCACCGGATCGAATGACCAGAACTCGCTCAAGCATCATGGCGGGTATCATTTCAACAAGGCAGGTTTGTTGTCAAACCGGCTGGGCTTTTGCTATCCTGAATAATGGGAATGGAGAGGATTTGAAGGACGAGTGGAAAAGGCACATCCGCGAGCTGAAGATTCTTCGCGCCAAGAAACAGTCCGGGGGATGGCTCCCGATCGAGGAGGCCAAGCGGCTCGAATGGCTCGAGCAGCGTTTCGGAGACGCCCCGGGGATCGAGCGGATCCAGATCGACGAACCGGTGGACGCGGGGCCCAAGACCACCACCGCCGATCACGGCTACGCCACCGAGGTCTCCGAGAAACTCCTAGAAGACGCCGATAAATACAAGCTCACCAAAGCCTGGGAGCAGGACCAGAAAAAAGATAAACGGGGGTTCGAGGCCCGAGACCCCCGCGAGGGCCAGGCCACCTTCAAGCAGGAGGGACTATCCGGATTCGCCGTCGAGGCCACCGAGGACTTGCAGACCGGGGAAATCGGGCTAGCCAAGGTCCCCGAAGAAGAGGGGAAAGCCGAAAAGAAGATCGAGCACGGCCAGGTCGTGTATGCCCAGGACGAGTCCGAACGCCTGACCAAACAGAGCCGGGGAGCCAATCCCTTCGCCCTGGAGATCGCAGACAGCCTGTCCCGCGGTCTGGACCAGCACACAGAAGACAAACAGGACACCGTTCCCGACACGGCGGCGAAGAGCTACGCGGTCGAGATGGACGACGAGGAGCTTCAGGCCCGGGACAACCTCGACCGCGCTCCTGCCCAGGCGAACGATCTCTCCAATGATCTGCAGGGGTTGCTGAAGAAAAGCTACGACCTGCCCAAGGAAAACAGGCTGTCGGAGGGAGAGAAGAGCACCCATGCGCTGGGCGACGCCGGGGAGGATTCGTCTACCCTGGATCTCATGCGCCAGGCCATCGACTACGCCGAGGCGCAGGAGACGACAGAGGAAGAGGCCCAGGTATTCGAAATTGACGAGGAAGGCAACGCGCTCCCCAACGAAGAGCAGGTGGAAGATCTGAGCGTCGCGCGGAACAACACCGGAACCGAGGAAACCACCGAAGCGGAGTTGCCCCAGCCACCGTCGTATAAGAAAAAACTCCGCTTCTCCGACACCGCGCCCACCCGCCCGGATATGGCGGTTTCCGAGCCAGCAACCAAGCTAGGCGCAGCCCCGGAGGCACCCGTGCAGGAAACACAGGAACCGGAGGCACAGGAGCCGGAAGACCTGGCGGTTCCGATCCCCGATACCACCGACGACTTGCCGGACAAAAACGAGGTACTACAAATCGGTACCGCCGACATCATGGAAATGCCGGTCGAAGCGGAAATGGAAATTGATCATGGATCGCCGGCCAAAGTCGCCGCCGCGGGGGACATCGACACGGACCAGTTCTGGGGGCTTTCCGAGGAAGCCACCGCCGAATCGCCGCCGGCACCACCCTCGGCGCCCAAGCACCGCCCCAAGAAGCCCCTGCCGACCCTCAGCGTCGCTCCCGCTCCCCCGCCCCGGGAGAAGCGACCGGCCCCGCGGCCGGTCGACCGGAAATCCACCGCCGCCTGGCTCAACGACACCGAAATCGAGACGGGCGAGGACGATGATATCACCCCGATTGCTCCGGCCAAGCCCAGAGCGACCGCAGCCTTTGCCGAGAGAATCACGCAACTAATCGACATCTCCCCCGGCCCGCGCAAGGCCACGGTTCACTTCAAAGACGGCGTCACCCGGCGAGGCGTGATCGGCAATTTCGACATCGGCGCGGACCTAATCCACCTAGATCCGCCGGCCGCCAGTTCGGCCCCGGCCGAGGACCTGGTAGCCCTGGCGCTGAAAACCATCTTCCTCATGCTCCCCCGGGGCGCCGGCAAGCCCCGCGTCAACGGCTCATCCGTTCGCCTGGTCCTGATCGACGGCCGCTCTCTGGAGGGCGTAACCACCGACTACGACCCACAAGAAAGGGCCTTCACCCTCTTCCCCAAAGGCACCCGCGGCAACATCGAACGCATCATCGTCTACAACGACGCGGTAAAAAACATCTGGTTTGACTGACTCAGTGGTAATACCCGCCTCCGGGGTCATCCCGATCAATCACCCGGATCTTCCTAGACAGCTTCTTGTACTTCCGCTTCATCCGCCATAGCTTGATCCGGTCCCAGGCCTTCTTGGGCTTCCACCATCCCGTCACCAGGAAGAACCCAAAGAACATCCCCCCGAAGTGCGCCGAGAGCGACACGTTAGTGCCCCCCAACGTCAGCGCCTGGACCACGCTGAGACCCACGAACAGCATGACCAGGTGCTTGCCCTTGATGGGAAATATGCCGAACAGGTAGATGAGCGAGTTGGGATACAGAAACCCGAAGGCCACCATCAGTCCGAACAACGCCCCGGAGGCCCCCAGCGTGGGAATTTCCTGCTGCGCGGGAATCAAGAGCCCGGTCAGCAGGATCACGATCCCCGCCCCGATCCCGCAGATAAAGTAGAACTTAAAAAACCCCTTGGGCCCCCAAAAGCGCTCCAGCGGCGATCCGAACATCCACAAAATGAGCATGTTCCACAGGATGTGCCCAATCCCGTAAGGATCGTGCAGAAACATATAGGTCACCGGCTGCCACAGCTGCCCGCGGAAGAAGAAGCCCTCGAAGGAGATGCACAGATGATCCTGGATGAAATCCACTCCCCCCTCAAACCGCCCAATGAGCAACTCCAGCAGAAAAACGCCGATGTTGACAATCAGCAACCACTTGACCGCCCAGGTCAACCGGAAGCTCGCCCCAAACTTGGAAAAGCTCTGTCGTCGATCGTAACGCGGCATCTATCGACAATATAGATTACCCCGCCCGGCGACGCAAGACTTCACGGCGCGGCTCCGCCGCACCAAAACCGTTCGCTACGCTCACTGTATCTCAGAAAAACAGCTGGCAGAGTGCCACGGCGGCGATGACGCCGGCCAGGTCGGCCAGGAGGCCGGCGACCAGGGCATGGCGAACGCGGTAAACGCCTACCGAGCCGAAGTAGACCGCCAGGACGTACAAGGTCGTTTCAGTGCTGCCCTGCATTACCGAGACCATGTTGCCGACGAAAGAGTCGGGGCCATACTGGGTGAAGATGGAACTCATGTAAGCGAAGGCGCCGTTTCCGGAGAGGGGGCGGATTACAGCCATGGGGATGGCTTCGGCGGGCATGCCGACCTGGGCGGTCAGCTTGCCGAGCGAAGCTTTCATCAGGTCCATGGCGCCGGAGGCATCGAACATGGCCACCGCCACTATGATGGCCACCAGGTAGGGGATGATGCGGACAGCGATATGAAAGCCTTCCTTGGCGCCTTCCACCAGGGACTCGTAGACGCGAACCTTGCGGGCCAGGCCAAAGAGAAGCAGGCCGCCCACCAAAGCGGGGATGGCCCAAAAGGAAAAGAAGTTCTTGATCGCGTACTGGAGCGATGGCGGGGAGATGTCCAGGATCTTGTCGAGGACGGGAGGAATCAGCACGAAAACTTCCCGGATGGCTAAAGCGGCGGCGGAGACCTTGTCAGCCAGCAGCCACCAGCAAGTGTAATGATAAACGGCGGCACCCAGGAAGGTCGAAAGGATCATCCACACCAATACACGCACGGGCAGGGAGGCCTTCTCGGCGCTGCCCAGTACGTCCTCTTCCTTCAGGAACGGGCCACCGATTTCCTCAGCAGAGGTCTCCTGGGGCTCTTTCAACTCGGCTTCGGGGATCTCGGGGAGACGGAACCTGCGGGCGCGCTGGAGCAGCTTGACGGCAATTATGCCGACGCAGGTAGAAAAGAATGTGGAAAGCAAGGTGGGTAGCCAGATGGAAGCGGGGTCGGTCGAACCGGCGGCGGCCCGCAAACCCATGGTGCCGGTAGGAAGCAGCGAGAGGCTGGAGGTGTTGATGGCCAGAAACAGGCACATGGCGTCGGTGGCGGTGCCCTTGTGACGGTTGAGCCGGTTCAACTCGATCATGGCCTTGATGCCAAAGGGGGTGGCGGCGTTGGCCAGGCCCATCATGTTGGCACCCAGGTTTAAAATCATCGCGCTCATGGCCGGGTGATTCTCGGGCACGCCGGGGAAGAGCCAGCGCATGGGCCGGCGCAGCCAGCGGGCGACGATGCGCAGCAGCCCGGCGTCCTGGCCCACGCGCATGATCCCTAAAAAAAACGCCATGATGCCGATCAGCTTGAAGGCCAGCCAGACGGCCTCCTGAGCGGACTCGAACATACGCAGGGTCACTGCCTGCATCTGGCCGGTGAAGCCCCCACAAAGGATGGAGATGACAATCAGGCCAAGCCAGATCCAGTTCATCATGGGCGCACTTCTCCTATGCCCTAAGTGTCCCCTTCACGCCGTTTCTGTCAAATAATTTGACATGGAAATTGGCAAAAGAATAACTACAGAAACTCATCCAGCCACATCCAACGGTTGAATTGCATCGATCCTCTCGCCAGGAGGCGAACCTGGTTTGGGCCAGCCACCTAACGGCGGCCGCGGTCGTAGCCGAGAAGAGGTTGCAGAGTGAAAAAATGTTATTTCAGTTCGACCAGGCGCCGCTCGGGGTAGCGGATCTTGATCTTCTTCATCTTGCCGCCGATGACCGCGAAAACCTCGTGGCGTCCGGGAGTGGGCCGGATTCCCAGTCTCGGCCCCTTGCCGACCATTTGTCCATCCACAAAGACGGGCTCGGGCCCGGGTGTCGTGATAATCAGGCAGTCGCAGATCTCCGCCAGCGAAGGAAGTGTCGTCAGGGCTGACCGGTACCTGACGGCGAAGTTGATGCTGTTGGACTCGGACAAGCCGGCGGTGACGATGCCGACCACTTCTCCGTGCCGGTCCACCACGGGGCCCCCGGAGCTTCCGGGGTTTAGTGGAATCTGGGTCTGGAAAATCCCCTGCCCGGCGCCTTGGGGATAGATATTCGAGACCAATCCGGTGTTGAAGGTCCAGATGGCGCCTCGACCGTGGCCGACCGACGCCACGAACATGCCGATCTCGAGAGGGTCTACTCGGCTTTCTTTCAGGTAGGGCGTGTTTGACAGCTTGACCTTGACGGTGGCCAGGTCCGCTTTTTCGCCGCGGTCTACGACGTTTCCGGTCAGCTTGCGCCCATCCTGCAAAACGACCTTGACCGACACGGCCTTGCCGACCACGTGGCGGTTGGTCAAGATGAGACCGTTTTCCGACACGAAAAAGCCCGATCCAAAACCATGTTCATTGGACAGAAAGACCACCGCCTTGGAGACCTTTTGAAACAGGGCCATCTGCTCCGCTTCCATCTTCGCCAGGGACGAGTCCGGCGCCCCGGCGGTTGCCTTGCCGCCTGCAAGCATGAAGAAGGCAAGACAAATCCAGGAGAAGTTTTGGAGATTTCCGGCGGGCATGCCTTTACGCCTCAGAATCGAATAGCTATCGAGAGCCCGTAATAGTCGGGGCTGACCACCGGGGCCGCAAGAATCCGGAAGCTGCTGTTCTCCACCCCGGCCTTGCCGATGCCAAGATCTTTTTTCAGCCTGGTGTTGTGCTTGTCCACCATCTCGCGAATTTCGTGCGCCGGTACATCCGGGAGATCCGGCCCCAGGGCGTGGATGAGGTGGCCGACTATGGCCAGTCCCGCTCCACTTCCCAGGCATATCCACGTCCATTTCCTGAATTCGGGAGAAACATCAGCTAAAAAGGCTGGCACCGCCATGCCAGCCCCAACGACAAGACTTATGTAGCCGGGTATCCCAAGAAACGAGCCAAGAATCCTCATGCCCGAGTAGTCATCCACCTCCTGAATCTGCAATGCCAGGTCATCGCGGCCCACCCGCTCGAAAAACTCTTCCCAGGAAATAGGTTTTCCATACTTGCCCAGACGAGGTTCTTGCCAAGAGGAGGTCCAAATACCGTACTGGGAGCCGTAGACGCCGGTCATTCCCTTGAGCCACAAGGCTTGTTCAAGGTATTTCTCCTTTTGCTCATCGGACATCTCGGCCGTGTCGCCGATGATGGCGCCCACCGCGTTCGCCGCGGCTGACGTGACGCCGCTGGTTTTTTTCTCGCTTTTGGTCATGGCCTGACCCGCGACTCCGGTAAAGGCACCTCGGCTCTCGCCGCTTTTGTCGTAGATCGTCACCACGGCCGTGGTGGCGGCGCCTTCGAACACCCGGACGATCATCACGCGATCCACCGGGAGTGCCGCGGCTTTCTTGACGATGTCTTCGTCCGCCAGTGCCTTGACATTTCCCAACGCCGCCGCATCCATGGCCATCTTCACCCGCGCGCTGTCGCTCACCGCCCGCCTCAAAGCATTTACGGCCTCTTTGCTGGAAGCCTCCCCCGCGCCGACCAGGATGTAGGCCAGAGGCCCCGCCTCCAAATGGCTGTCCACGGTCTCTTGCTGAAAGGTGGCCAACCAGTTCTGGTCCGCGCCCCAAGCTTGCACCGGCGAGGCGGCAATCACGATTGTCACGGCGATAGCCGTCCACCAGGAAAATGTCCCCTGTCTCTGTTCGCCGAAAGTCGGCTTCATTCTTTCCTCCAATACCTATTCAATTTCACTGACAAAAACTAAAAGCTTTGATTGCCAAACCTGAACAAGAAGTAGTGCGGATTTGTTTTGGGATTAATCACTATGGCGCCGTCGGGGAAATAGTTGTTACGATGAACGTTGTGTCCACCGCCACTACCATAGGCATTCATGAACACAGATATTGGCAAACCGGGAACAATCTCGCTTTCAAACAAAACAACCAGCTCTTCCAGCGTAGCGCTTACAAAATTTTCACTATTGACACCCAGAACATAAACATAGTCAAGACCAACACTAAAAGTATGCCAACCTTCACTCCACGGTCCTCCAAAAAGGTCCGCGTGTAAATCGTAATGGTATACGTTGGGGTCTGAAGACCCAGTTGCCTGGATATTTACCGACACATCATAAAATTGGCCGTTCATTTTCACCTGTAAGCGCACATGATTGTCATCGTTGGGACATTGAAAATGTTCCGGCAATACAACCCAATGCAGGTACCCATCCAGGCGGCCATCGCTTTCTGTCAACCCGTTGCCGAAGTTTTGAACGCATTCACCCATACTCTGACATCGTCCATTTTCATCGCATTTTTCTCCATTGGGACAATCACCGCACTCCAGGTCTTTTCCACATCCATCTGCGTTTTTCCAATTTCCACACTCTTTGTTCAGATCCTCACAACTAAAAGGTCGGCAACCTTGCTCGCACAGTCCATCAACATTACAAACATAGCCACGGTCACACCCCGGCGGGCAGGTGCCTTCACACCCGTTTGATCCACACTCTCTGCCGGCACAATCAGGGGTGCAAGAGCAATCGGCCTTGCAACTCACCGAATCCGTTGCACAGCCACAAGCACAAGTCGCAATCAGCTCCTCGTACTCGGCGCAACTTGTTTGCCAGTACAACCTGCCTTCAGAACAGTACTTTCGGTAATGACTGGTGCAATCTTTGTCCCGACAACCACAAAAAGGAAAAAACAACAAAAGCAAACAGACACCACTAACTAATTGATGCAACAAAAAATTTCATCCGGCACTCCAAAAATAAGCATAGGAACCAACGGGTTACTCCCTCCGAGCAGCGTATGCAGGCCCGCGGCTCACAATTCTTACCTCCAGAGCACCCCATTGCCGGCCTGGGCGTCGGCCCGGTGGAAGTCACTCGTGAGGGCGATGTCCACACGGCCGTCTACTGTTCGGATAACCCACGAAGAGATTGCAGAGTGAAAAAAGTTTTATTTCAGTTCGACCAGGCGCCGCTCGGGGTAGCGGATCTTGATCTTCTTCATCTTGCCGCCGATGACCGCGAAGATCTCGTGGGTTCCGGGATCGGCCGGGATCACCACTCGCGGGCCCGTCCCCGCCATCTTGCCGTCCACGAAGACGGCAACCCCCTTCGGGGCGGTGATGGTCAGGACATCGCTGATGTCGGCCAACTTGCGCAGGCTACGGATGGCCACGTCCATGCGGATGCCGAAGTTGATGCTGTTGGAGTCGACAAGCCCCGCGGTGACGACGCCCACCACCCGACCCAGGCGGTCGACGATCGGCCCTCCGGAGCTTCCCGGGTTCAGGGGGATCTGGGTCTGGAAGACCGGCCGCTCGGAACCGGCCGGATAGATGTTGGACACCATGCCGGTGTTGAAGGTCCAGATGCCCCCGCGGTTGTGCCCCACCGAGGCCACCCAGCTGCCCACGAGCAGATCGAACATACCCCCGACCGGCAGCACCGGGGCCTTTGCGGCCTCGACCTGCACCAGGGCCAGATCCAGCTTCTCGGGGGCGCGCTCCACCACGGTGCCCTGAAGCCTGGTGCCGTCGTGCAGCACCACGTCCACAAGGTTCCCCTTGCCCACCACGTGCTGGTTGGTCAGCACCAGCCCATTCCTGCTAACGAAGAATCCGGAACCGAGCCCGTGGGGATTGGAGATGAACACCACCGAGGGGGCGACGCGCTCGAAAAGCGCCTGCTGCTTCTTTTCCAGGGCGAACAGCGGATCGTCTCCGGCCGCCACCGCAACCGGCAGCACAACCACGACCGCAACGATCCAAAACGCCTGGTTTCGTATGCGAAACATGCCTCCTCCAAGCCTGCGAGACTAGCACTCGGCGCCCGTCCGATCAAATTGTTTTCACTCGTAGGCCGGTTTAGGGGTTATATTCGCCAAAGGAAAGGAGGCATCATGAAAAGAATTACGACTGTATTGCTTGCGGCGATCCTGGGCCTTCTGGCAGGCCTGCCGGCCCGGGCCGTCGATTGGTCCAAAGCCTTCGGGCGGGAAAGCCTGGAGACCTACTTGGAGGGGGAAAGCTTGAGAATCCTGGTGGCGGCCGGCGGAGAGAGCCGTCCGGTCCTGCGCTCCGCGGCCGGCGAGCTTCAGAAGGTCCTGCGGGCCTGCTCGAAGGTCCGGATGGTCATGAGCGACGATGCCCTGGGGACATTGGCCGGCCTTGACGACCGGTCCATCGTCGGCAAGGCGGCCGGGCTGCCCGTGGATCGGGTGGCCGTCCTGCGCGTGTTTCCGGGCGCGTCGGCGGAAGAGCCCACGGCGGTGGTTACCTTCTACGACCGGGAGGGAAAGACGCTCTCGGCCTTCACCGTCGAGGCGGGCAGCCGCCTGGTCCCCCGGGGATCCTCCGAGAGCAGCGGCAAGGGCGTGGGCACCCGCGCGGCCGAGACGGTCTCCAAGATCATCGAGGGGCAGAAGGACGCCGGCGACAATGCCGTCGAGGAGTACGAGAAGCGCAAGATCTGGTTCGCCGACGGGGGAGTGATCAACGCCGCCACCGGCCAACTGGTGGCGACCTGGACCGTGCCTTACGAGGGAAAGTACAAGAAGCCCATCGAGGGAGCGGAGTTCTACGAAAAGGTCGGCAGGCCGGATCTGGCGTCATCCTACCGGACAAGAACCGGATGGAGGTGGGGGCTTATGATCGCTGGTTATGGAGCAGTGTTGGGAGGAATGACCTACGGGTTGGCAGTGGGCCTATCCTGCTCTAAGAAAGGTGAATATGGAATATGTGAAGAACGTAACTATTCAGCGGTGTATATTGGGCTGGCGATCATGGGAGCAGGTTCAATTGTCGGTTTTATAGGACAGCTTTTCATCAACCCTCATCCCGTGTCGGCTCCCGAGGCCCGCGAGCTGGCGGACAAGCGCAACCAGAGGTTGAGGGAGGAGCTGGGGATTACGGAAAACAGGCGGGCGTCGGGCTCCCGAGCGAGCCCGGCGGGCGTAATCAGCCTGTCGCCTTACGTCGCGCCGGGGGGCGGGGGGTTGCTGCTGGGAGTCAGCTTTTGACATCCCGTCCGAGTCCAACCGAAGACGATCTTGATTTCGCCCTGTTCCTGAATCAACTGGAGCTCGGCGGCAAGTCGAAGATCAGGTTGCTGGCCCTGGAGGAAGATCGGGCGGTCGTGGCGTTCTCGTGGAACCAATTGGCCCTGGTGGTCAAGTACGACGAGACGCGCTTCGAGGAGCAGCTCGTCGACATGCGCAACTGGATCCGGGGCCTGCCCTTCGGCAATCTCGGTCTGGTCGTTTTGGGTGGAGACAAGCGCATCCGCAAGCGGTTGCAGAAGCTCCGCCCCTTCTTGCAAATACAGCGGGTGGTCAACGTCTTCCATCTCGACGACCGCCGCAAGCTGTGGGGCGGCCAGGCGATCGTGTCCAGCGGGCGTCTGTACCGGCAGCTCAAGTCGTTTCGAAAGGCCACCTTCGAGCCCGTCGACGACTCGGTCCTTCAGCGGCTGGCCCAAACCGTCCCGGAGTCCAGGGATCACCTGCAGGAGATGAGAGAATTCTATGTCCGGATGAAGAAGAGACCAGCCTGGGCGGTGTGGTCGTTGTTTGCCCTCGCGGCTTTATTGTTCGTGCTTCAGTTCGTTTGGGGCGCTCCGGGGTTCGTCCCCACACTGGTTCAGATGGGCGGCAATGTCCCGGCCGAATCGCTTGGCGCCGAACCCTATCGTCTGATCAGCGCGTTGTTTCTCCACGGCAGTGTCGACCATTTCCTGGGTAACATGCTGGTCCTGTTGACCCTGGGACTGTTTCTGGAGCGATTGTTGGGATTCAGGCGTTTCATCATCCTGTTTGCCGGCGCCGGGCTGCTGGGTAACCTGGCCAGCTCCCTGTTTTCCGGGGCTTTCGTCAGTGTGGGAGCCTCGAGCGCCTTGTGGGGCTTGTTGGCCGCCAGCGCACTCCTGGCCTTTCGGGCGCGCGACTTGCTCCCCGAAATGCTGGTGGTGGGCCTCAAGCGCCATGCCTTGATCACCCTGGTGATCAACGTGCTGGTCTCGTTCCATCCCCAGGTGGACTTGTTTGCCCATCTGGGAGGCGGGCTGGCCGGCCTGCTGCTCATCGCCAGCGGCGTCTTGCTCCCGCGTCCATTCAAGAGAGAGGAAGGAGGCTCGGCACCCGTTCCACAGCTCAGGCTCGAACACCATCGGTCGTGGCTTTCGCCCGTGGCCGGGTTGAGCGGGTGCTTGCTGCTGGTATGCCCGATTGTCGCTCTCGCCCAGGGCACTCCCTGGACAGGCTCGGATCCATCCTGGGTGAGCAGGCAGCTCGGACAATCGGGCCGGTCAATCGAGTTGCCGGCCGTCATCGCCGATCAGCAACAGGTCAAAGCCATGCCTTCCGGCTTCGAGAACCACCTGTTTGGACGGGTGGGGGTCGATCCGATCATGGTCGAAATAGTAGTGGGAAAGGTCCCGGCGGATGAACTGGCCGTCCCGCGCCAATTCGCTGAGACGATCATGCAGTCTTCGTGGAACAACCTGCCGCCCGAGCTTAAGCCCCGGGGAGACATCCGAGAGATGAGCGGCATGGACCATCCGACATTCGCCGTCCAGTTGACCGCCAAGACCGGCGGGGCGATCTACCAGTGGGTGCAAATCCTGCCGGAACAGATCGTTTTCATCATCGCATTGAAGATGCCCAACACTCCCAAGCGATTACGCACCGACTATGAACGGCTGATCCGGTCGTTGAAGTGATCCATGGTGTCGGGAAATTACTACAGATTGCACCAGCAGATATCATGATCCACAATGTTTTCGCCGTCGGGACTGACTCGACCGCAGTGTCCGGAATAGGCGGCCGAATAGCTATAGTAGCACTTGGCTTCACAATCGAAGACCATCAGATCTTGTTGAAAGCAATCATACCGAACGTCTCCATCGCATTGGTACCAATCGCCGGTACATGATTCCCAACAGGCACTTCGGTAGTCGGACCTGATTTGGTCACTCTCTTTACAGTTGATCTTCCGAGACGCCTGTATACACGCATCCGATATTCGCATACCGCCAAAAAGCATTATGCATTTGCTTATCGAGGAAGTGTCGGGAGGCAGACAGGCCACAAAATGGGTACACCAAATCTCAATGCGCTCGGGATAGGTAAGTTGGCTGATTTCTTCATCGCTGAGCGGGTCACTGCGTATTCCACCGCAACTCAGACACAAAACGGACAAGAAAAAAGCTACAATAAAAGACCAAAAATCGCGCTTGTTCAGTTTTTTTCGCTTCGGCTCATATAACCCGAGAGGCCGGAAATACGCCTTTGACATATCGGTTTCTCCGATCCCAATAGGTCCACCCTACTATATCCCGGGCAGGTAAGCGACAGGCAAAAGCCTTGAATAGTTTTCACCCATGGAGCGTGCGGGGGGTTGTACCCGGATAAATGCGATTGCAGCAACCATAGGAAATCGAGGGACAGCGTGACTACCAAGGGTTCGAATCTTGCCCGAAGCACGGCTTGAACTGCGGCCGCGTATGGTAGACAATCTGCGCGATCATGGTTCTTCGAGAGCAGCGGATTGAGCATCTGTACCGGCGGTTCGGGCCGGCCATATACTCGAGGTGCAGGCGCGTGCTTCGAGACGCGCGGGAGGCCGAGGACGCGGTGCAGGAGGTCTTCGTGCGGGCCTGCCGCCACCTGAAGAAGGTTCCCTCGGACGACCTCGGGGCGCTCAAGTGGCTGTACCGGATCTCGACCAATTATTGCCTGAACGTGGTGCGCGACCGCGAGAAAAGAATCGGCTCCCTGGACAACTGGCCCGAGCCGGCACAGCCAGACGCCGAGCGGGGCCTGCTCGACCGGGACGTGGTCAGGCGGCTGCTGACCCAGGTGCCCAAAAAGCTGCGCGCGCCGGCCGTGCTGTACTACCTCGACGACATGGACCAGAGCGGGGTCGCCGAGGTGCTGGGCATCTCCACCCGTACGGTGATAAACCGGCTGAACGACTTTCGCGCCCGGGCCAGGAAGATCCTCGCCGGAAGGGGGCGTGTCCGGCCCGGTAAAAAGATTTCATCTGGATGAGCCCGTTGTGGTTAAAAAGTGTGTCGGTTGGAGTTTTTCACGGGAGTCGAACAATGAACGATCGAGGTCATCTCTCGGCGGACGTTCTCGACGGCTACAAGCTGGGCATCTTGCCGCTCGATGCCCGGGCCGAGGTCGAGTCGCACTTGAGCGCCTGCCCTGGCTGCCAGGCGGCCTTCCGGGCGATCGAGGACGACTACCAGGTCTTCCAGGAGAGTGTGCTGCCCCGGACCGCCTTTGATGTCGTCAAAAGGGCCCAGGCGCGGGGCGGTTCGCGCGGGACGGCCTGGAGATTGTGGGTGGCCCTGCCGCTCGCGGGGGCCACGGTAGCGGTGGCGCTCCTCGTGGTGATCCTTACATCCGTGGACACCGGCAACGGTCGCGGCGCCGTGCGAGTCAAGGGGGATCCCGCCCTGCGCATCTACGCCAAGCGGGGAGAATCCGTGTTCACAGTCAGGCCGGGGGACCGGCTCAGGCCCGGGGACCGGATCCGTTTCGTGATCGAGCCGGCGGGATCCCGGTACCTGCTAATCGTTTCCCAAAGCGCGACCGGCGCGCTGAGCCTGTACCACCCACCCAAAGCGGCCGGCAGCGGAGAGCTCCGGCCCGGCCGCGCCGAGCTGCCCGGCAGTATCGAGCTGGACGAGGCACCGGGAACAGAACGGATCATCTCCGTGTTTTCCAACTCCCCTCTCTTGGTCGAGGAGGTTATGGAATCGTTGCGCCGGGTCGGCGACAAGCCGCCGACCGCCGAGGAAATAACCGGCGCCCGGCACGTGGTCGTCTTCGATTTCGAGAAGGAATTGCCATGATGCGTTGGCTGATCGTCTGCGCCTGCGTGCTCGCGGTCGCTTCGCAGGCACAGGCCGAAACCCGGCGGATCGCCGTGGTGGTGGGTCACAACACCGGACATGGGGGTCGTCCGCTCCTGCGCTATGCCGAGAGCGACGCCGGCAAGTTCGCCCGGGTGCTCCGGGAGATCGGCAAGGTGTCCGGCGGCGACGTACTGCTGTTACAGGGCCGTTCGCTTTTTGAAGTGGAGCGAGCCATCTCGGATGCGGCCGGACACGTGGCGGCGGCCCACCGGGCGCCCGACGTGCGGGCGTTGCTCCTTTTCTACTACTCGGGACACAGCGACGGCGAAGCCCTGGAACTTGGCCGGGAGAAGCTGAGCTTCAGTCGGCTCAGGGAACTGCTCGCCGGCACCGGCGCGGACGTGCGCGTGGTGATCATCGACGCCTGCAAGAGCGGCGCGGCCACGCTGGCCAAGGGAGGAAAACCGGCGCCGCCTTTCACCATCCGCCTGACCGACGATCTCAATGCCAGCGGGGAGGTGATCCTGGCTGCCAGCGCGGCGGACGAGGTCGCCCTGGAGTCTCGGGAGGTGCGGGGCAGCTTTTTCACCCATCATCTGGTCTCCGGGCTGCGGGGCGCGGCGGACATCTCGGCGGATCGGCGGGTCACCTTGAACGAGGCCTACCGGTACGCGTACGACCGCACGGTCTCCAGCAGCACGGCGACCCTCGAGGGCCCCCATCACCCCACCTACGACATGCGCCTTACCGGCCAGGGCGAGTTGGTCCTTTCGTTCCTCGACCAGGTAGCGTCGGGCATCCTGCTTCCAGACGATTTCGATCGGGCCCTGATCATTCAGCTGGCGCGCGACCAGGTGGTGGCCGAGCTCACCGCGGCCTCCGCCCGCGCCCTGGCGCTGCCTCCCGGCGGCTACGCCGTCCGGGTGGTGCACCGGGGAAAGGTCTTTGCAGCCCGGATCGACCTACCCCGGGACCGAGTTCGCCGGATCGACTGGGCGGATCTGAAGGCCATCGGGCGCGCGGAGGTGGCCCTGGCCAAGGGCACGCCGGGCGTGAGCGTACGGCACGAATGGGAGCCTGCCGTCTGGCGCCTGGCCCTCTCGGGAGGCCTCGCCCAGGGCGTGGCCGACCGGCTCGGGACCGGCGGCACGCTGCGGATAGCCCTGGAGCGAGGCCGGCCCGTCGGCTGGAGCTTCGCCGTCCAGGGAATGTTCGGGGCCGGTACCGATGACTCCTTCTACGAGCAAATGATCCAGCTGCGGGCGGGGTATTCCCTCGGGTTTGCCCGGGAATGGTTCGGCGCCTGGATCGGCATCGAGGCCGGCCCGGGATTCGTCTGGCAAAGCGTGGATGGAGAAGTCTCCGGCGCCACGTTGTCGATGGCCTTCGGCCCCAGGCTCGGCCTGCTCCTTCGGTTGACGCGATCCTTCTCGATCACGGTCGAAGCGGAGGCCCTGCTGGGAATGCTCAAGCTCGACGACCACATCCAGCCCGCCTTATTCCCCTCCGCCCTCCTGGGCTTCTCACTGGCGCTGTGAGCTGGAAAGCTGAGCCGGTGTCCGTCCCGTCCGTGCCGATCCGCGACAACTCTTTCTGAAGGGTTATCGGTAAAGCCAACTGTCAAAAAAGATTGTCATCCACCCGCCCCCCTTCATAAAAAGAAACCCAAGGAATCAAATGGGTTGGAATACAGGGAGCCCAGGTGACAAGATCCCTTGTCGGCGCAACCTGCCTCCGTCCCCCGTTGTTTCCCGCTATTTTGGACAATAACGCTGGGGTTTCTTGTAGTTGGACATGATCGCAGATGCTGGTATCATTCGTGCAAATACTCCCCTTGGAGGAGTGGAATGAGCCGAAGAATATTTATTCGAATTTCCGTACTACTTTTACTCGGTCTTTGGCTGGCCTCCTGCGGCGAGTATCAACTGAACTGGGCACCCCCGCTTTTGATAAACACGGCCGGGTTGGAACAACAAGTGACGCTGGATCCCAAAACCCTGCCGTTCGGAACCGACCGGGCTGCTAGCTTCTCCAAGGATCGTCCATTCTCGGGCCACATCTTCGCCACCGCCGGCGACGCCACGATCGGCATGGCCGTCCGGGCCAATGACGTCGACGCGGCACCGGCCGTCGCCCTGTACGGGCCCCGCATGTACAACGGCCTCTTTGGCGCGCCCATCACCTACAACCTTCCCAAGAGAGGCGTGCAGGCCGTCCTGTGGGACGTGTCTTTGAACCAGACGGGAGACTACCTGATCCTGGTCAAGAACGTGGCCGGCGCCATGGGCGACTACCTGGTACAGGTGGACTGCAGCTTGGGTTGCGACAAGGCCCCGTGTGAGCCCATGCCCTGCGGGGGCTACTGCGCCACCGGGTTCCAACGCAACAACCAGGGCTGTCCGTCGGAATGCATATGCAACACGGGTTGTGCGGCGGACAACGACTGTCCGCAGGGCTACGCCTGTAAAAACGGCGTCTGCCAAAAGGAAGATCCCTGTCCACAATGCAAAAACGAATCATATCAGCCCGTCTGCGGCGTGGATAGAAACACCTACGCCAACGCGTGCGAGCTCGACTGCACCGGCGTGGCGCTCGCCCACCAGGGGACTTGCGGACAGAACCTCTGCACGAACAACGCGGATTGCCCCGCGGGCATGCAATGCGAAAACGGCGTGTGCGCGGCCGCCTGCGACTGCCCGGGCGAGCCCTACGATCCGGTCTGCGGCACTGATCGGGTCACCTATCATAACGACTGCGAGCGGCAGTGCACCGGCGTCGGGCTCGATCACGTGGGCGAGTGCGAGTCCTGCAACCCGGAAATCTGCGACGGGCGGGACAACGACTGCGACGGCCTGATCGACGAGGGCGTCTGTAGAGAATGCGCCTCTGACGCGGACTGCGTCCAGGGCGAGGCCTGCCTGAACGAAACCTGCGTCAAGCTGCTGCCCTGCAACACCGATACCGATTGCCCGGCGGGGCAGGTCTGTCAAAACGGCCTGTGCCGGCTCGACGACGGCTGCGAACCCGAGGTCTGCGACGGGCGGGACAACGACTGCGACGGCCAAATCGACGAGGGCTGCCCGCCGCAGTGCCAAAACGACTCCGATTGCGCGGTCGGCCAGGCCTGCTGCTCCGGCACCTGCACGAACACCGCATCCGACTCGAACAACTGCGGCGGCTGCGGGACGGTCTGCGACGACGGCGATCCCAACACCAGCGACTACTGCGAAAACGGCAGCTGCTACCACGAATGGTACTGCCGGACCGACGCCGACTGCGACG